>JANYBC010000042.1 GCA_025360965.1 Anaeromyxobacter sp.
GAGATGGTGATGCCGGGGGACAACGTCGCGGTGGAGGTGGAGCTGATCACCACCGTGGCGATGGAGAAGGAGCTGCGCTTCGCCATCCGCGAGGGTGGCCGCACCGTCGGTTCCGGCGTGGTCTCGGAGATCATCCAGTAAAAGGTCCGCCTGGCGGACGGCGGCGAGGGGCTCGCCACGGTAAGCGAGCCTCCCATCACCGCGCAGCGCCGAGCACAGAGAGAAGGCTTTTCGATGGCGACTCAGAAAATCAGGATCCGGCTCAAGGCCTACGACTACAAGCTGCTCGACCAGTCGGCCAGCGAGATCGTGGAGACCGCTCGTCGGACCGGCGCCAAGGTGGCCGGCCCGATCCCGCTCCCCACCAGGATCAACAAGTTCACCGTCCTGCGCAGCCCGCACGTCGACAAGAAGTCGCGGGAGCAGTTCGAGATCCGGACCCACAAGCGGCTCCTCGACATCCTCGAGCCGACGGCCCAGACGCTCGACGCGCTCATGAAGCTCGACCTGTCGGCCGGCGTGGACGTCGAGATCAAGTAGCAGAGGGCACCATGTAGTTGAGGAAACCATGTAGTTGAGGAAACCATGGCCAAGTTCGATATCTACGACCTCGACAAGAAGAAGGTGGGTGAGCTGGAGCTCGCCGACGCCGTCTTCGCTGGCGAGGTGAATGAGCATCTCTTCTACGAAGTGGTCAAGGCCAAGCTGGCCTCGGACCGCTCCGGCACCCACGCGGTCAAGAACCGCTCCCTCGTCTCCGGCGGCGGCAAGAAGCCCTGGAAGCAGAAGGGGACCGGCCGCGCCCGCCAGGGTTCGACCCGCGCCTCCCACTGGGTCGGCGGCGGCAAGGCCATGGGGCCCAAGCCCCGTGACTACAGCTACGACGTGCCCAAGAAGGTGCGCAAGGCGGCGCTCCGCTCGGCGCTCGCACTGCGCGGCAACGACAAGAAGCTGCTGATCGTCGACAAGTGGGAGCCGAGCGCTCCCAAGACGGCGACCGCGGCCAAGATCCTGGCCAAGCTCGGCGTGAAGAAGGCGCTGGTGGTGGACGACGGCCGCAACGTCGCCCTCGCCAAGTCGGTCAGGAACCTGGTCGGCGCGGACTTCCTCGCAGTCGAGGGGCTGAACGTCTACGACATCCTCAAGCACGACACGCTCGTCCTCACGGCGGCCACCGCCAAGAAGCTCGAGGAGGTCCTGTCATGATGCTCCAGGAAGTCGTCAAGCGCCCGCTCATCACCGAGAAGGCCGAGCGCAACCGCGCGGCGAGCCGCTCCTTCGCCTTCGAGGTGCACCGCGAGGCCACCAAGATCCAGGTGAAGCAGGCGGTCGAGAAGCTGTTCAACGTCCACGTGCTCGCCGTTCGCACCGCCATCGCGCGGGGCAAGAACAAGCGGGTCGGCAAGAACTCCGGCCGTCGGCCCAATTGGAAGAAGGCCTTCGTGACCCTCAAGGAAGGCGAGACCATCGCCCTCTTCGAGGGGACTTCGGCCTAACCGGGAGAGATCATGGGCCTCAAGAGCTACAAGCCGACTAGCAGCGCCCGGCGCCACATGACGGTGGCCGACTTCGCCGAGATCACCAAGGCGAAGCCGGAGAAGAAGCTCACCAAGACCGTCAAGCGGACCGGTGGCCGCAACAACCACGGCCACATCACCACCCGCCACATCGGCGGCGGCCACAAGCGCCGGTACCGCGTCATCGACTGGCGTCGTGACAAGGACGGCGTGCCGGCCAAGGTGGCGGCCATCGAGTACGATCCCAACCGGACCTCCCGGCTGGCGCTGCTCCACTACCGGGACGGCGAGAAGCGCTACATCCTCGCCCCCATCGGCGTCTCGGTCGGCGACGTGCTGACCTCCGGCGAGGCCGTGGACATCCGCCCCGGCAACACCCTGCCGGTCAAGAACATCCCGCTCGGCACGGTCATCCACAACGTCGAGAGCCAGCCCGGCTCCGGCGCCAAGATGATCCGGTCGGCAGGCTCCTTCGGCCAGCTGATGGCCAAGGAGGGCGACTTCGCCCAGATCCGCATGCCCTCTGGCGAGGTCCGCCAGGTGCAGCTCGACTGCAAGGCGACGGTCGGCCAGCTCTCCAACATCGAGAGCTCCAGCGTCCGCTCGGGCAAGGCCGGCAAGAGCCGCTGGAAGGGCATCCGCCCGACCGTCCGCGGCCTCGCCATGAACCCGGTCGACCACCCGCACGGTGGCGGCGAGGGCAAGTCCGGGCAGGGCAATCCGCACCCGGTCTCGCCCTGGGGTCAGAAGACCAAGGGTCTCAAGACCCGCAACAACCGGCGCACCGACAAGTTCATCGTCTCGCGGCGCAAGCCGGGCGTTCGCAACACGCCGCAGTAGCCTGCGCGAAGGGATCAGGAAACATGGCGCGTTCAATCAAGAAGGGCCCATTCGCGGACAAGCACCTCACCAAGAAGGTCGAGGACGCGAACAAGGGCAACAAGAAGTCGGTCATCAAGACCTGGTCGCGGCGGAGCACCATCCTCCCCGACTTCGTGGGCCACACCTTCGCCGTGCACAACGGCCGGAAGTTCGTGCCCGTCTTCGTGACCGAGAACATGGTCGGGCACAAGCTCGGCGAGTTCTCACCGACCCGGACCTTCGTCGGACACTCGGCGGAGAAGAAGGTGGCGACGACCTCTGCGCCGCCGCCGAAGAAGTAGCGAGGAACGGATATGGCCGAGACTGAAACCAAGAAGACCGTGAAGCGTGAACGGCGGGCCCCGCCGCTGCCGCGCTCCCGCGCCAACCGCCCGGCGCCCCCTGCGGCCGGGCCTCACGCCAGCCTGCGTTTCCTGCGGCTGGCCCCGCGCAAGGTGCGGCTGGTGGCCGACACCATCCGCGGCATGCCGGTGGGCGACGCCCTGGCGGTGCTGAAGTTCCGCCCGCAGGCCGCCGCCAAGCCGCTGGCCAAGCTGCTCCGCTCGGCGGTCGCCAACGCCGACGGCAAGGGCGGGCGGGTCGACGTCGACGCGCTCGTCGTGAAGACGCTCACCGTTGACCAGGGCCCGAAGATGCGGCGCTTCATGCCGCGCGCCATGGGGCGCGCCTTCCGGGTCGAGAAGAAGACGAGCCACGTGTACGTGGAACTCGGGACCGCTGGCCGCTAGCGGCCAAGGAGACGAACGTGGGTCAGAAAGTCCATCCTATCGGGTTCCGCCTCGGGGTCATCCGCTCCTGGGATTCCAAGTGGTACGAGGAACGGAACTACGCGAAGTGGCTGCACGAAGACATCCACCTGCGTGAGTTCGTCAAGGAGAAGCTCGGCGCGGCCGGGGTCTCCCGGGTCGAGATCGAGCGGGCGGCCAACAAGGTCAAGATCAACGTCCACACCGCGCGGCCGGGCATCGTCATCGGCAAGCGCGGCGCGGGCATCGAGACCATCAAGAAGGACATCCAGGCCCTCACGCAGAACGAGGTCTTCCTGAACGTGGTCGAGGTCCGCAAGGCCGAGACCGACGCCCAGCTGGTGGCCGAGAACATCTGCACCCAGCTCGAGCGCCGCATCGCCTTCCGCCGCGCCATGAAGAAGGCGGTCCAGACGGCCCTCAAGTTCGGGGCCAAGGGCATCCGGGTGGCCTGCTCGGGCCGGCTCGGTGGCGCCGAGATCGCGCGCTACGAGTGGTACCGCGAGGGCCGGGTTCCGCTGCACACGCTGCGCGCCGACATCGACTACGGCTTCGCCGAGGCGAAGACCACCTACGGGAAGATCGGTTGCAAGGTCTGGATCATGAAGGGTGAGGTGCTGCCGCAGTCGGCAGCCACTCGCGCTCCGCGCTCCAGCCGCACCGACCGGGCCTAAGGCGAAGGACAGGAGACGGACATGCTTCAGCCCGCTCGCACCAAGTATCGCAAGATGATGAAGGGCCGTATGCGGGGCAAGGCCTACCGCGGCTCGGATCTCGCCCAGGGCGAGTACGGCCTCCAGGCCACCGAGTGCGGTTACCTGACCGCACGCCAGATCGAGGCGGCTCGCGTCGCCATCACCCGCTACGTCAAGCGCGGCGGGAAGCTCTGGATCCGGGTCTTCCCGGACAAGCCCATCACCAAGAAGGCGGCCGAGACCCGCATGGGCACCGGCAAGGGCAACGTGGAGTACTACGTGGCCGTCATCAAGCCGGGCCGCATGCTCTACGAGATGGAAGGCTGCGACGACGCCACCGCCAAGAAGGCGTTCGGCCTGGCCGCTCACAAGCTGCCGGTCTCGACCAAGCTGGTCAAGCGCGGCGCGACGCTCTAGGAAGAGGTGACGTCCATGGCAACGGTGAAGGAACTGCGCGAGCTGTCGAAGGAAGAGCTGGTCGCGCGCGCGGCCGAGCTCAAGAAGAACCTCTTCGAGCTCAAGAACAAGGCCTCGACGGGCGTGCTCGACTCGACCGCCGAGCTGACCAAGACCCGCCGCGAGGTGGCCCGCTGCCTGACGGTGGCGCGCGCCAAGGATCTTCCGGCCAAGGCCGGGAAGGCGAAGGAGTGACGGACATGGAACGCGGAAACCGGAAGTCCCGGGTCGGTGTGGTGCTGTCCAACAAGATGACCAAGACGGTGGTCGTCAAGGTGGAGCGGCGCGTGCCGGACCGGAAGTACGGGAAGATCGTCACCCAGGCCAAGAAGTACAAGGCACACGACGAGAAGCAGGAGTGCCACCCGGGCGACAAGGTCCGGATGGTCGAGACTCGCCCGATGTCGAAGGACAAGCACTGGCGGGTCGTCGAGATCATCGAGAAGGCGACGGAGGTCTAGCCATGATCCAGATGCAGACGATGCTCGACGTGGCCGACAACTCCGGCGCCAAGAAGGTGATGTGCATCAAGGTGCTCGGCGGATCGAAGCGTCGCTACGCCTCGCTCGGTGACATCATCGTGGTGTCGGTCAAGGAGGCCATCCCGCAGGCCAAGGTGAAGAAGGGCGAGGTGGCTCGCGCCGTCATCGTCCGCACCGCCCGCGAGGTGAAGCGCCCCGACGGCAGCTACATCCGCTTCGACGGCAACAGCGCGGTCCTCATCAACAAGGACCTCGAGCCGGTCGGCACCCGCATCTTCGGGCCGGTGGCCCGCGAGCTGCGCGCCCGCAAGTTCATGAAGATCATCAGCCTGGCTCCGGAGGTCCTGTAACCATGCCCGTCATCCGCAAGGGCGACACCGTCAAGGTGATCGCCGGCAAGGAGAAGGGGAAGTCCGGGATCGTGCTGGAGGTCCTCCGCGAGGAGGGTCGGGTCCGGGTCGAGAAGCTCATGACCGTGAAGCGCCACGTCCGGAAGGGTCGCAACCAGACCAACCCGGAGGGCGGCATCGTCGAGAAGGCGGGGACCATCGCCATCTCCAACGTCATGGTGGTGGCCGGCGACAAGCCGGTGCGCCTCGAGAAGGTGGCGCGCGAGCTCGGCGCCAAGGAGAAGGCCCGCCTCGCCAGGCGCAAGGTGGCCTCGTAGCGGTTCCGCAGTTCAACGCATCGCCCGGCACTCACGCAGGCGCCGGCCGAAGGCCGAGGAGAGACGACATGGCAGCGCGACTGAAAGAGCGGTTCGAGAAGGAGATCCGCCCAGCCCTGATGAAGGAGCTGGGGCAGGGCAACCCCATGCAGGTCCCCCGCCTCGAGAAGATCGTCGTCAACATGGGGCTGGGCGAGGCGATCAACAACGGCAAGATCATCGACGCCTCGGTGGCGCAGCTGAGCGCCATCACCGGCCAGAAGCCGGTGGTCACCAAGGCCCGCAAGTCGATCGCCAACTTCAAGCTGCGCCAGGGCCAGAGCATCGGGGCCATGGTCACGCTGCGCGGCGACCGGATGTACGAGTTCTTCGACCGGCTGGTCTCCATCGCGCTGCCCCGCGTCCGTGACTTCAAGGGCGTGTCGCCCAAGGCCTTCGACGGCAAGGGCAACTACACGCTTGGCATCCGCGAGCAGATCATCTTCCCCGAGATCAATTACGACCAGGTCGAGAAGATCAAGGGGCTGAACATCACCGTGGTGACGACGGCCCGTGACGACGAGGGGGGGCGCGTTTTGCTCCGCCTCCTCGGCATGCCCTTCCGCACCTAAGCCCCAGGCGATCAGGAGATACCATGGCCAAGCTTTCCAAGATGGCGCAGGCCAAGCGCAAGCTGAAGTTCAAGGTGCGGCAGTACAACCGTTGCCCGCTATGCGGGCGGCCGCGCGCCTTCCTCCGCAAGTTCCAGATGTGCCGGCTCTGCTTCCGCAAGCGTGCGCTGCAGGGCGAGATCACCGGCGTCATCAAGTCGAGCTGGTAAGGGAGACCGTCGATGAGCTTTACCGATCCCATTGGCGACATGCTGACGCGTATCCGCAACGCGTCGTCGGCACGTCATGAGAAGGTGCTGTTCCCCGCTTCGGGCCTGAAGCTGCGCCTGGCCGAGGTCCTCAAAGGCGAGGGCTTCATCCAGGACTTCCTCCGGCACGACGATGGAGTCCAGGGCACCATCACCGTCATCCTGAAGTACGGCCCGGACCGCGAGCCGGCCATCAGCGACATCAAGCGGGTCAGCAAGCCCGGCCTGCGTCGCTACGTGGCCACCGATGACATCCCGCGCGTCCTCAACGGCCTCGGCGTCGCCATCCTGTCCACGAGCAAGGGCCTGATGGTCGACCGAGAGGCTCGCAAGCAGAAGCTCGGCGGCGAGCTGATCTGCACGGTTTGGTAAGGGAGCCGACATGTCCCGCATCGGCAAGCTTCCAGTCAAGATTCCAGAGAAGGTCAAGGTGGCCGTCACCGGCACCACCGTCAAGTTCGAGGGCCCCAAGGGGAAGATGTCCCTGGCCTTCAACGCCATCATGAAGGTGGCGGTCGCCAACGGCGAGCTGACGGTGACCCGCCCGGACGAGAGCCGCCTCGCCAAGGGGCTGCACGGCCTGACCCGCACCTTGATGCGCAACGCCATCGACGGCGTCACCAAGGGCTACGAGCGGGTGCTGGAGATCAACGGCGTCGGCTTCAAGGCCGAGGGCAAGGGGAAGGAGATCAACTTCACCCTGGGCTTCTCGCACCCGGTCATCTTCAAGCTCCCCGAGGGCGTCACCGCCGAGGTCGATCCCAAGCAGACCCGGGTGGTCATCAGGGGCGTCGACAAGCACCTGCTCGGCCTGACCGCCGCCAAGATCCGCGCCCTGCGCCCGCCCGAGCCGTACAAGGGCAAGGGCATCAAGTACGCGGAAGAGATCGTCCGTCGCAAGGAAGGCAAGACCGGCGCGGCGTAAGCCCGCCTCCACCCCACTCATGCGGCGGCTGAGCCGTCGCCGCCGCACGGAGGAGCTCCATGGCACAGAAGGTGACGTCGCGCGAGAAGCGCAAGGCCCGCATCCGCAGGAAGATCTCAGGCACCGCGGCCCGCCCGCGCCTGACCATCTACCGCAGCCTCAAGCACATGTACGCCCAGCTGGTGGACGACGTGGCCGGGACCACCCTGGTCAGCATCGGCAGCACCACCAAGGGGCTCAAGGACGAGGTCTCCGAGGACGCCAAGACCGCCGCCGCCAAGAAGGTCGGCGTGGCGCTGGCCAAGGCCGCCAAGGCGAAGGGCATCACCGCCGTGGTCTTCGACCGCAACGGCTTCGACTACCACGGCCGCGTCGCGGCCATTGCCGCCGGCGCACGCGAGGGCGGGCTGCTGTTCTAGGCGCCCGCCAGCAAAGGATCTGAACACATGGCTGCTCCCATCAACGCGAACGATCTCGATCTCACCGACCGCGTCGTCCACATCAACCGCGTCGCCAAGGTGGTCAAGGGCGGCCGGCGCTTCAGCTTCTCGGCGCTCATCGTCGTGGGCGACGGGCAGGGTCACGTCGGCGTCGGCCTCGGAAAGGCCAACGAGGTCCCCGAGGCCATCCGCAAGGGTGGCGACCAGGCCAAGAAGCACCTCTTCAAGGTCCCGCTCGCCGGCACCACCATCCCGCACGAGGTGCTCGGTCACTTCGGCGCCGGCTGGGTGCTGCTCAAGCCGGCCGGCGAGGGCACCGGCGTCATCGCCGGCGGCGCCGTCCGCGCCGTCCTCGAGGCGGCCGGGGTCCGCAACGTGCTCACCAAGAGCCAGGGTTCCCGGAATCCGCACAACGTCCTCAAGGCGACGGTGGCCGGCCTGAAGAGGCTGCGCACCGCCGAAGACACCGCCAGGCGGCGAGGCAAGACGCTCGCCGAGATCCAGGGCTAGGAGCAACCATGGCTGCCATCAAGGTGAAGTTGGTCCACGGGCTGTCCGGAATCTCGGCGGACCACCGGGCCACGGTCGAGGGGCTCGGCCTCAAGAAGACCAACTCGGAGAAGATCCTGCCGGACACACCCCAGACGCTGGGGATGATCTCCAAGGTGTCCTACCTGATCGAGTGGGAGCGCGTCGACGCTCCGGCTCCGGCCGGCCGCAAGGCCCGCAAGAAGGCGGCCGCGCGCTCCTAGCGCGGCCCCGTGCTAGAAGGAGAAGCAACGATGTCGTCACTCAATAAGCTGAAGGTGCCCAAGGGCGCCACCAAGGTCCGCAAGCGCGTCGGTCGTGGCCAGGGCTCAGGTCTCGGCAAGACGGCCGGCCGTGGCGCCAAGGGCCAGAAGGCCCGCTCCGGCAACATGCGCTTCGCAGGCTTCGAAGGCGGCCAGATGCCGCTGCAGCGGCGCCTCCCGAAGTTCGGCTTCAAGAACGTCTTCCGGCGCGAATGGGCCGAGATCCGGGTCGGCGACCTCGAGGGGCTCTCCGGCGTGATCGACGTGAAGGCGCTCCGGGCCGCCAAGCTCCTCCACGGCCGCTTCGACGGCGTGGTGGTGCTCGGCAGCGGCGAGCTGACCAGCAAGGTGACCGTCAAGGTCGACCGGGTCACCGCCGGCGCGCGCACGCTCATCGAGAAGGCCGGAGGCACCGTGGAGCTGGTGCCGGCGCCGGTGACCCGGCACGAGAAGGCCAAGGCGGCCAAGCGGGCCGCCTCGGCGAAGGCGTAGGTCCAGGGCGGGGGAGGGGATCCGAATGGCAAGCGGCTTGACCAACATCTTCCGGATTCCAGAGCTGCGGAAGCGGCTCCTCTTCTCGCTCGGGATGCTGGCCGTCTACCGGCTCGGCATCTTCGTCACCACCCCGGGCGTCGACCGCATCGCCATGCGGCGGGTGGTCTCGCAGGGCAGCCTGCTCGGCCTGCTCAACTTCTTCTCCGGCGGCGCGCTCGAGCAGCTCTCCATCTTCGCCCTCGGCATCATGCCGTACGTCTCGGCCTCCATCATCCTGCAACTGCTCACGGTCGTGGTCCCGGCCCTGGAGAAGCTGCAGAAGGAAGGGGAGCTGGGGCGGCGCAAGATCACCCAGTACACGCGCTACGGCACGGTGGTGCTCTCGGCCATCCAGGGCTACGGCATCTCCACCTACCTGGAGACGCTGCGCGACTCGACCGGGCTCTCGGTGGTCTCCGAGCCGGGCTGGGGCTTCCGACTCATCACCATGGTCTCGCTGGCCGCCGGCACCGCCTTCATCATGTGGATGGGCGAGCAGATCACCGAGCGCGGCATCGGCAACGGCATCTCGCTGGTGATCTTCGCCGGCATCGTGGCCCGCGCCCCGGCCGCCGCCTTCGAGACCTTCATGGCCTACCGGGCCCCGGGATCGCAGGTGACCGAGCTGGGGCTGCTGATCCTCGGCATCGTCATGATGGTGGTCATCGGGGTCATCGTCTTCGTCGAGCGCGGCCAGCGCCGCATCCCCATCCAGTACGCCAAGCGAGTGGTGGGCCGGAAGGCCTACGGAGGGCAGTCGACCCACCTGCCGCTCAAGGTCAACACCTCGGGCGTCATCCCGCCCATCTTCGCCAGCTCCCTGCTGCTCTTCCCGGCCACGCTGGCCGGCTGGTTCCCGTTCCTGGGCGCGCTGCAGACCGCGCTCTCGCCGGGCACCTGGATCTACAACGTCATCTACGTCGGGCTGATCGTCTTCTTCGCCTACTTCTACACGGCGGTGACCTTCAACCCGGTCGACGTGGCGGACAACCTCAAGAAGAACGGCGGCTACATCCCGGGCATCCGGCCGGGCAAGAGCACCGCCACCTACATCGACCACGTGCTGTCCCGCATCACCTTTGGCGGGGCGATGTACCTGGCGGCCATCTGCGTGCTGCCGAACATCATCACCAACGAGTTCGGCGTCACCTTCTACTTCGGCGGCACCTCGCTGCTCATCGTGGTCGGCGTGGCCCTCGACACCGTGCAGCAGATCGAGGGGCACCTCATCACGCGGCACTACGAGGGGTTCACCGGCCCTCGCGGCCCGCGCATCCGCGGCCGCCGCCTCGGGGTCGACCAGCCCGCCAGCGCCTGATCCATCCGGCGTCCGGCCCCCGGACGCCGGCCGACCGCGAGGGGGAAGAACGTGATCCTGATCCTGCTCGGACCGCCTGGCGCCGGAAAGGGC
This sequence comes from Anaeromyxobacter sp., assembly GCA_025360965.1. GTDB lineage: Bacteria > Myxococcota > Myxococcia > Myxococcales > Anaeromyxobacteraceae > JADKCZ01. Next base: position 10,406 of record JANYBC010000042.1, read on the forward strand.
ACCCAGGCCAAGCTGCTGGCCGCGGCCTTTAGCATCCCGCACATCTCGACCGGCGACATGTTCCGCGACCAGAAGGCGCGCGGCACGGAACTCGGCAAGAAGGTCCAGGCCATCATGGACTCGGGCGGCCTGGTCACCGACGACATCACCAACTCGATGGTCGACGAGCGGCTGGCCCGCGCCGACGTCATGTCGGGGTGCATCCTCGACGGCTACCCGCGCACCGTGGGGCAGGCCGAGCATCTCGACCGGCTGCTGGCGAAGCTGGGGCGCGGCGTGGACCGGGTGCTCTCCTACGAGGTCTCGGAGGAGGCCCTGGTCGACCGCATCGGCGGCCGCCGCTCCTGCCCGGCCTGCGGGGCCGTCTATCACCTCACGCAGAACCCGCCCAGTCGGGTCGGCACCTGCGACAAGGAAGGGGTGGCCCTGGTCCAGCGCGAGGACGACAAGCCGGAGAAGGTCCGGAACCGGATGCAGGAGTACGCCGCCAAGACGGCGCCCCTCAAGGGCTACTACGCCGGGCGCGGCCTGGTGGTCGAACTCGACGGCCTGGGGGCCCCCGAGGCCATCCTCGCCGAGACCCGCCGCCGCCTCGGACGTTGAGCCCGTCACCTCAAGTCAATGGACTCCCGCTCGGGCGACCGCATCAGCTTGAAGACGCCCGACGAGGTAGCGCGCCTGCGGGCCGCCTGCCGCGTGGTGGCCGAGGTGCTCGCCGAGTTGCAGGCTGCGGTTTCACCAGGGATCACCACGCTGGAGCTGGATCGGCTGGCCGAGGCCGGCGCCCGCCGCCGCCGGGCCGAGCCGGCCTTCCTCGGGTACCACGGCTACCCGGCCTCGCTCTGCGCCTCGGTGAACGAGGAGGTGGTGCACGGCATCCCCTCGGCCTCCCGCGTGCTGCGGGAGGGTGACATCATCGGCCTCGACTTCGGCGTGGTGCTCGACGGCTTCTACGGCGACGCCGCCATCACCCTGCCGGTCGGCGCTGTGAGCGACGAGGCCCGGCGGCTGCTCGAGGTGACCCGCGGCGCACTGGAGGCGGCGGTGTCCGAGGCCTGCCCCGACCGCCGGGTCGGCGACCTGGGGGCGGCGGTCCAGCGCCACGTCGAGTCGAGCGGCTTCGCCGTGGTGCGTGACTTCGTCGGGCACGGCATCGGTCGCCGGCTCCACGAGCCGCCGCAGATCCCCAACTTTGGTACCCCCGGCACCGGCCCCCGGCTGAGGGCCGGCATGGCCCTGGCCATCGAGCCCATGGTCAACCTCGGCCGGTGCGAGGTCGACACCCGGGAGGATGGCTGGACGGCCTACACCGTGGACGGCCGGCTTTCGGCCCACTTCGAGCACACCGTGCTGGTCACTGAAAACGGTCCGGAAATCCTCACCTTGCACCCTTCGGCCCGCGACGGGGCGTGGGGATGAGACGCTGAACCAGATCGGCCGATTCCCGGTTCAAGGCGGTCGCTTGCACCTGAAAAAGGCCTGTGTTAAAAGCCCGCCTCCGCAAAGCCGCGTCATGTTTGCGGCCCATCCGGGATAACCCGGAGAATTTCGGGCGGTTTCATCAGGGAGCGCGGTGGCTCCAATCGCCGGTCCCGCCGGAAGCAGCGGCGGGGCTTTTCGTCTTGAGTCGAAGCAGTCCAGGGAGGCGTCGGTCATGAAGGTCCGCGCATCGGTCAAGAAGATTTGCGACAAGTGCAAGGTCATCAAGCGCAAGGGCACCGTGCGGATCATCTGCCCGGCCAACCCCCGTCACAAGCAGCGCCAGGGTTAACCCGGCGCGAGACTGGAGAGTAGAAGAATGGCTCGCATCTCCGGCGTCGACCTGCCCCGCGAAAAGCGGATCGAGGTCAGCCTGCAGTACATCTACGGCATCGGACAGACCACGGCGGCGGCGCTCTGCGACCGCGCCAAGGTCGACGTCACCACCCGCACCAAGGACCTGACGGACGACGAGGTCCGCCGCATCCGTGAGGCCATCGAGCAGTCACTCAAGGTGGAGGGTGACCTCCGCCGCGAGATCTCGATGAACATCAAGCGGCTCATGGACCTGGGCTGCTACCGCGGCCTGCGCCACCGCAAGGGGCTCCCGGCCCGCGGCCAGCGCACCCACACCAACGCCCGCACCCGCAAGGGCCCGAAGAAGGGGCTGGTCCGCAAGGCCCCCACCGCGGCGCCTGCACCCAAGTAGCACCGCCTTTTAATCATCGGAGATCGACGAGTGGCCGACGAGAAGCAGACGACGGAGAAGCCCGCCAAGAAGCCGGAAGTGGCTGTGGCGCCCAAGATCGAGGAGAGCACCCCCTCGGTCCCGAACCTGGGCGGCATCGAGCCCATCACCGCCTCGCCCGTCACCCCGAAGAAGGGGAAGAAGCGGGTCAAGAAGAACATCGCCAGCGGCATCGTGCACATCGCGGCCAGCTTCAACAACACGATGATCACGATCACCGACGCCACCGGGAACGTCATCTCCTGGTCGAGCGCCGGAGCCCGCGGCTTCAAGGGCTCGCGCAAGTCGACCCCGTTCGCCGCGCAGGTCGCCGCCGGCGACGCCGCCGCCAAGGCCATGGAGCACGGCCTGAAGAGCGTCTCGGTGGTCGTGACCGGTCCGGGCGCCGGCCGCGAGTCGGCGCTGCGCGCGCTGGCCGCCGCCGGCCTCAAGATTTCGCTCATCCGGGACGTCACCCCGATCCCGCACAACGGCTGCCGGCCGCCCAAGCGCCGTCGCGTCTGATCAGGAGACCATCGTGGCCCGTTACTGTGAAAGCGTCTGCCGGCTTTGCCGCCGGGAAAATCTGAAGATGTACCTGAAGGGCGACCGTTGCTACACGGACAAGTGCGCCATCGAGCGCCGCCCTTACCCGCCTGGCCAGCACGGCCAGGGTCGCGTCAAGTTCTCGGAGTACGGCGTGCAGCTCCGCGAGAAGCAGAAGGTGAAGCGGATGTACGGCCTCCTCGAGGCCGGCTTCCGTCACGCCTACGCCAACGCCGCCGCCTCCAAGGGCAAGACCGGTGAGAACCTGCTGCAGACCCTCGAGCTCCGGCTCGACAACGTGGTCTTCCGCATGGGCTTCGCCGATACCCGGAACGAGGCCCGCCAGCTGGTCCGCCACGGCCACTTCAAGGTGAACGGCCGCAAGGTCAACATCCCCAGCTACCAGTGCCGGGTCGGCGAGGTGGTCGAGCTGAAGGAGCGCTCCAAGAAGGTGGCCCGCATCGCCGAGGCGCTCGAGGCGGTGGACCGCCGCGGCGTCCCGGCCTGGCTGGAGCTGGACAAGGCGGCCCAGAAGGGCACGGTTCGGACCTCGCCGGCTCGCGAGGACATCACCATGCCCATCCAGGAACAGCTCATCGTCGAGCTGTACTCGAAGTAGTCGCAGCCGTCCCAACACGTCGCGGGTCCGGCCGAGGCCGGGTCCGCGCCGTCAACGGCCGCGCGTCCCACGGTGCCCCGATCCGCCTGGCTGGGCGGAGACGGGGAGGGGGCGGCGGCAGAGGAGACAGCCCATGGCGTCCGACGCGATCACCACCAAGAACTGGCGCGATCTCATCAAGCCCCGCGGCTTGACCATCGACCAGGAGTCCCTCTCCAACACCTACGGCAAGTTCGTGGCCGAGCCGCTGGAGCGCGGCTTCGGCATCACGCTCGGCAACACGCTGCGACGCGTGCTCCTCTCGAGCCTGCAGGGCGCCGCCATCACCTCGATCAAGGTCGAGGGGGTCGAGCACGAGTTCATGACCATCCCCGAGGTCGCCGAGGACGTCACCGACATCATCCTCAACCTCAAGGAAGTCCTGCTCCAGATCCACACCAACGAGGTCAAGACCATCCGCATCGAGGCCGACGGCCCGAAGGAGATCAAGGCCGGCGACATCATCACCGACTCCCAGGTCGAGGTCCTCAACCCCGGCCACCACGTCCTCACCATCAGCGAGGGCGGCCGGGTTCGCATGGAGATGACCGCCCGCCGCGGCCGCAGCTACGTGCCGGCCGACAAGAACAAGGTGGCTGGCGCGCCGCTCGGGACCATCCCCATCGACGCCCTCTTCAGCCCCATCCGCAAGGTCAACTACCAGGTCACCAACGCCCGCGTCGGTCAGCAGACCGACTACGACAAGCTGACCCTGGAGGTCTGGACCGACGGCTCGGTGACCCCGGCCGACGCCGTGGCCTTCGCGGCCAAGATCATCAAGGAGCAGCTCTCCATCTTCATCAACTTCGACGAGACCGAGGAACCCGTCGAGGAGGTGAAGGTCGTCGAGGAGCACAAGCTCAACGAGAACCTCTTCCGCTCGGTCGACGAGCTGGAGCTCTCGGTCCGCAGCGCCAACTGCCTCCAGAACGCCAACATCAAGACCATCGGCGACCTGGTGCAGAAGACCGAGGCCGAGATGCTGAAGACCAAGAACTTCGGCCGGAAGTCGCTGAAGGAGATCAAGGAGATCCTCGCCGAGATGGGCCTCTCGCTGGGGATGAAGCTCGAGAGCTGGCCGCCGAAGACCGCCCCGGTCGCCCCGAAGGTCTAACGCCGCGGGTCCGAAAGGAAGAACCAGATGAAGCATCGGATTGTCGGCCGCCGGCTCGACCGCACCACGTCGCACCGGACGGCCATGTTCAAGAACATGGTGACATCGCTGATTCGTCACGAGAAGATCGTCACCACCACGCCGAAGGCCAAGGAGTTGAAGCGGATCGCCGACAAGGCGATCACCATGGCCAAGCGCGGCACCCCGCACGCCCGGCGCCTCCTCAACCGGGACGTCAAGGACGTCGAGGTGCTGGTGAAGCTGTTCGGCCCCATCGCCGAGCGCTTCAAGACCCGCCCGGGCGGCTACACCCGCATCATCCGGGTGGGGCGCCGGGCCGGCGACAACGCCGACATGTCGGTCATCGAGCTGGTGGAGCGGACCCCCGCAGCCGAGCCCGAGGTCGAGACCAAGGGCTCGAAGACCAAGTCCAAGAAGGCCGCCGAGTAGCGGTCGTTATTCGGCACCCGCAGCTCGGGGCCGAGAAGTGAGGTTCACATGGCGGTTGTTCTGAGGCTGTCGCGTGCCGGTACGCACAAGGCGCCCTTCTATCACGTGGTGGCGACCGACTCGCGCAAGCCGCGCGACGGCAAGTACCTCGAGGACGTCGGCACCTACGACCCGACCCGGAAGCCCGCGCTCATCGAGCTCAAGGCCGAGCGGATCCAGCACTGGCTGTCAGAAGGGGCGCGTCCCAGCCAGACGGTGGCGATGCTCATCAAGCGGGCCAAGCTGACCAAGCCCGCGGCGGCCACGTAGCGCCGAGGTGGACGGTGCGTGACCTCGTCCTCTGGCTGGCGCGCGAGCTCGTCGAAGACCGGGGCGCCGTGACCGTGGAGACCATCGAGCGGGATCGCTCGACGGTCTTCGAGCTCACGGTGGCCCCCGACGACCTCGGGCGCGTCATCGGGCGGGGCGGCCGGACCGCCAAGGCGTTTCGCACCGTTCTCGACACCGCGGCCCGCCTGCAGGGCCGGCGCGCGGTGCTCGACATCCTCGACTGACCCGTGGCGCTCGTCCCCATCGGCAAGGTGGTGCGGGCCATCGGGCTCAAGGGCTTCGTGGGGGTGGGCGGCACCGACGGCAGCCTGGGACAGCTCGAGCAGGTGGTGCTGGAGCGGGCCGGGCAGCAGCGGCGCCTGGCGGTGTTCGAGGCCAGGCCACAGGGGAAGCTCTGGGCGGTCTGGCTGGAGGGCATCTCGGACCGGACCGCAGCCGAGGGGCTGGTCGGGTGCGCGGTGCTGGCCGAGCGGGATCAGCTCGGCGAGGCCGGTGAGGGGAGCCATTACTGGGCCGACCTCGAGGGGTTGCCGGTCGAGACGACGGGCGGCGAGCAACTGGGCACGGTGACCGGGCTGTACGAGACCGGAGG
>JANYBC010000065.1 GCA_025360965.1 Anaeromyxobacter sp.
AGCCGCGTCAGCCTCTCGTCCATCACCGGCGCCAACGCCTCAAACTTCATTCGGATCCTGTCCACGGAGTTCATTACACTCCGGAACGCTCCTCCCCGGCTCCCATTCCCGCGCCCTCACTTATTTACCCGCGAGCCCTAACCGGCGCTCCGGCCCGACGCAGCGGACCGCGCTGCCGCCCGGCGGGCCACCGTCCCCTCCACCACGGCGTAGAGGACGGGCAGCACGAAGAGAGTGAGGGCGGTGGCCGAGACCAGGCCGCCGATGACCACGATGGCGAGCGGCCGCTGGGTCTCGGCGCCGATGGCGCGGGAGAGGGCCGCAGGCAGCAGGCCGAGCGCCGCCAGCAGGGCCGTCATGATCACGGCCCGGAGCCGGGCGCGCGCCCCCGCCACCACCGCCTCGTCGATGCCCTCTCCGGCCCTGCGCCGGGCCTCGACCTCGGAGAGCAGCAGCACGCCGTTCAGCACCGCCTGGCCGATCAGCGCGATGAAGCCGACCGCCGCCGAGACCGAGAGGTTGGTGCGGGTCAGGAAGAGCGCCACCACTCCGCCGATCAGGGCGAAGGGGATGTTGGCCAGGATCAGCACCGAGGCGCGAAGGTGGCCGAAGGCCTTGAGCAGCAGCAGGAAGATCAGCAGTACCGAGAGGGGGATGACGATGGCCAGCCGCCGCATGGCCCGCTGCTGGTTCACGAACTCGCCGCCCCAGGTGAGGGCGAAGCCGTCGGGGAGGGTCACCGCCCTGGCCACCGCGGCCTGGGCCTCGGCCACGAAGCTGCCCAGGTCGCGGCCCCGCACGTTCATCTTGATCCCGACGTAGCGCTGGTTGGCCTCGCGGTTGATGGCGGCCCGCCCCTGCCCGATGCGGACGTCGGCCAGCTCGGAGAGCGGGATGGGGGCGCCGTCGGGCGTGGGGACCGCCAGGTCGCGGATGGCGTCGAGCTGCTTCCGGTAGGCCCCCGGGAAGCGCACCGAGACGTCGAAGTGGCGCTCCCCCTCCCAGAGCTGGGTGGCGGTCTTGCCGCCCAGGGCGGTCTCGATGGCCTCGTCCACGTCGGCCACCGAGATGCCGTAGCGGGCGATCTTCTGGCGGTCGATGGCGATCTGCACCTGCGGCAGCTGGCCGGCCTGGATCACCGCCAGGTCGGCCACGCCGGCGACGCCGCCGATGGCGCGGGCCACCTGCTCGGAGAGCTGGTCGAGCCGGCCCAGGTCGTCGCCGTAGAGCTTCACGGCCACCTGCCCCTTGATGCCGCTGATCCCCTCCTCGACGTTGTCCTTGATGGGCTGGGAGAAGTTCCAGGCGATGCCGGGCAGGCGGCGCAGCCGGGCGTCCATGGCCTCCACCAGCGCGTCCTTGGAGTGGGCGGTGGTCCAGGTCTCCTCGGGCTTCAGGTCCACGAAGATCTGCAGGCTGGAGACCGGGGCGGGATCGGTGCCGTCCTCCGGCCGCCCCAGCTGCGCCACCACCGTCTTCACCTCGGGGAACTCCCGCAGCGCCGCGCGCACCCGCGGCACCATCCGCTGCGCCTCCTCCAGGGAGATCGAGGCCGGCAGCGTGGCCGTCACCCAGAGCGCCCCCTCGTCCAGTTCGGGCAGGAACTCGGAGCCGAGCGCCGTAGCCAGCGCCAGAGCGCCGGCCAGGGCGGCGGCGGCGCCGGCCAGCACCGCCCGCCGGTGCGACATGGCCCAGCGCAGCGCCGGGGCGTAGGCCCGCTCGGTGGCGGCCACCACCGGCGAGACCCGCTCCTTCTCGCGGCCCAGCAGCAGCGCCGAGAGGACCGGCACCAGCGTCAGCGACAGCAGCAGCGCCCCCACCAGCGCGCTGGCCACGGTGTTGGCCATGGGGGCGAAGATCCGCCCCTCGACCCGCTCCAGCGTGAAGATGGGCAGGTAGGCCACGATGATGATGCCGAGCGAGAACAGCGTGGGACGGGCCACCTCCTGCACGGCCCGCCGCACCACCCCCTGCACCGGCTCGTCGGGGGCCTCGTGGCGCCGCCGGAAGATGTTCTCCACGATCACCACCGCGCCGTCCACGATGATGCCGAAGTCCACCGCGCCGAGGCTGAGCAGGTTGGCCGACATGTGGCGCAGCTTCAGGTAGAGGAAGCTGGCCAGCAGCGAGAGCGGGATCACCGACGCCACCACCAGCGCGCCACGCCAGGAGACCAGGGAGACCAGCACCACCACCGTGACCAGCGCCGCCCCCTCCAGCAGGTTGCGCAGCACCGTCCTCAGGGTGTGGTCCACCAGGGTGGTCCGGTCGGAGTAGGGGACGACGCGGACGCCCTTGGGAAGCACCCCGGCGTTGAGCTCGGCCACCTTGCGGTGGACGGCGTCGAGCACGCGGGCCGGGTTCTCGCCCTTGCGCAGCAGCACGATCCCCTCGACCACCTCGTCCTCGCGGTCGCGGCTCACCTGCCCGCGGCGCGGCACGGCGCCGATGGAGACGCGGGCCAGGTCCCCGACCGTGAGCGGGGTGCCGCCCTTGGCCGACACCACCACGTTGCGCACGTCCTCGAGCGAGCCGAGGTAGCCGAGCCCGCGGATCACCATCTCCTCGGGGCCCCTCCGCAGGTAGTTGCCGCCGGCGTTGGCGTTGGAGTGGGCCAGCGCGTCGAAGACCTGGTGGAGCGTCACGCCCTGCCCCTTGAGCCGCGCCGGGTCGACCTCCACCTGGAACTGGCGCTGGAATCCGCCGAAGGAGACCACGTCGGCCACGCCCGGCACCTGGCGGAACTGCCGCTCCAGTACCCAGTCCTGCACCTCGCGCAGCGCCATGGGGGAGCGGCCGGCCCGCGGATCGGCCTCCAGGACGTAGCGGTAGATCTCGCCGATGGGGGTGTAGAGGGGTCCCAGGCCGGGGGTCACTCCGTCCGGCACCTCCACCTGGCGGAGCCGCTCGCTCACCTGGCTGCGCGCGAAGAAGTTGTCGGTGCCGTCGGCGAAGGTGACGGTCACCACCGAGAGGCCGTAGATCGAGACCGAGCGCATCGAGGCCAGCTCGGGGGTGCCGTTCAGCTCCTTCTCGATGGGGAGCGTCACCTGGCGCTCCACCTCCTCGGGGGCGTGGCCCGGGTAGAGGGTGATGACCTGGACCTGGGTGTCGGTGACGTCCGGGAAGGCCTCCACCGGGAGCTCGTGGAAGGCCCAGGTGCCGGCCAGGGCGAAGGCGGTGGTGAGCAGGAGCACCGCCCACTTCTCCTCCAGCGACCAGTCGATGAGCGCGCGGAGCATGGAGGGTCCTCAGGGACCTTCGATGGCGGTCTTCAGGTAGAGCGCGCCGTCGATGACCACCTGGTCGCCGGACGCCAGCCCGGCCAGCACCCGGATCCGCCCGTCCTGCTCGGCGCCGGCCTCGATGGTCCGCTTCTGGAAGCGCCCCCCGCCCAGCGCCAACACCACGGCGCTGCTGTCCCCGTCGGAGAGCACCGCCGAGGAGGGGACGCTCAGCGACGGCGTCGCGGCGGCCGTCCCCCGGACCAGCACCCGCGCGAACATCTCCGGCTTGAGCTCCAGCTTCGAGTTGTCCACCTCGATGCGCAGCTTCACCGTCCGCGTGGCCGGGTCGACCAGCTCGCCGACATGGGTCACCGTCCCTTCCCAGGACCGGGCCGGGCTCGAGGTCACCCGCACCGTCGCCTTCTGCCCCTTGGCGACGCGCCCCAGGTCGCGCTCGTAGACGTCGGCCAGCACCCAGAGCCTGGTCAGGTCGGCCACCGTCACCAGCGGCGTCCCGGCGTCGGGGCGCACCTCCATCCCCGGGAAGGCCGGCCGCTCCACCACCACCCCCTCGATGGGCGCACGCAGCACGAAGCGGGCGCCACGGGCCTCGGGGGCCGCCTCGTCGATCCCGAGCACCTCGAGGCGGGAGGCGGCGCGGGCCAGGGCCGCGGCCGCCTTGGTGGCGTCGGCCTCCGCCTGCTGCACGTCCTTGCCGGGCACCGCCTGCTCGGCGTAGAGCCGCTTGACCCGCTCCAGGTTCCGCCTCGCCACCGCGAGGTCCGACTGGGTCGCCACGTGATCGGCCACGGCCGCCTGCGCGTCGGGTGAGGCGATCACCAGCAGCCCTTGCCCACGCTTCACCCGGTCGCCCGGGTGGGCCAGCAGCTCCACCACGCGCCCCGAGACCGGCGAGGAGATGCGCGAGACCCGCTCCTCGTCGAAGCCCACCTTGCCGGTGGCGGAGGTGGCGCTCGCCTCGGTGGCCAGCTCCACCGGCCCGACCTTGATGAAGTCCGGGACCTCGGAGAGCCGCAGCTCCCCTGGGGGCGCCGCGGTGGGGGCCGCCGCCGCCGGGACCTCGGGCTTCCTGGTGCAGCTCGCCAGCGCCAGCGCCAGCGCCAGCGGCACGCCCATCCGTCCCATCCGCCTCATGACGCGTCCTCCAGCACCGGGTGGCCCGCGACCTTCTCCAGCTCGAAGGCCGCCTAGCGGAGCTCGAACTGCGTGTCGAGGTAGTCTCCGCGCAGCTCGACCCAGGTCCGCTCGGCCTCGAGGTACTCGAGGAGGCTCCGGTCGCCGGCGCGCCAGGTCTTCTCCGCCACCGCCAGCGCCCGGTCGGCCCGCTGCAGCGCCCCGCCGTCGTAGCGGGCCACCTTGTCGGCGGCGGCCCGGTAGCGGGCCAGCGCCGCGGCGACCTCGCGGGCCACCCGGGCCTGGAGGGCGGCGACGGCCCGCTCGCTCCGCTCCGCCTCGGCCGAGGCCCTGGCGATCTCGCCCTGGTTGCGGTGGAAGAGCGGGAGCGGGACCGAGAAGGTGAGGGCCAGCGAGTCGGGGTTGTCGCCGACGACGACGGCCCTGGAGCGGGTGTAGCCGATCCCCAGCGTGACGTCGGGGACGGCCTGGGCGTCGGCGAGGCTGGCCGCGGCGCGCGCCGCCTCGGCCTGGGCGCGCGCGGCGCGGACGTCGGTCCGCTCCTCCGCGGCGCGCTGCACCAGCCGGGCCTCGTCGAGCGGCGGCGGGCGGATGGTCAGGTCGCCGCGCACCTCGACGTCGGGAGGCGAGGTCGGGCCGACCAGCGCCAGCAGCCCGGCCACGGCGCTGCGCTCGGTGGCCACCGCGTCGGCGAGATCGTTCTGCTGCTTCATGGCCTCCAGCTCGACCTTCTCGAAGTCGGCCCGGGAGATGTCCTCGGCGTCGAGCCGGGCCCTGCTGATGCGGAGGGTCTCGGCGGAGCGGCCGGTCACCTGCTCGGCGAGCAGCCGGCGGGCGCGGGCACGGACGGCCGACCAGAAGGCGGTGCGCAGCTCGAAGAGGGCGGTGCGCCGGGCGTCGGCGGTGCCAGCCACCGCGCCGGCGAGGGCGGCGCGCGCATGGGACTGCCGCTTGCCGCGCTTGCCGCCCAGCTCCAGCAGCTGGTCCACCCCGACCGAGGTGACCAGGTTCTTTGACCAGCCAGGACCGTTCCCGGTCGGTGGCGGGTTGGTGGTGATGGGGAGGTTGGCGGCGGAGAGCGAGAGGTTCGGATTGGGGATCAGCCCGGCCTGGACCAGGTCGCCGCGGGCCCCCGCCTCGGCGGCGCGGGCGTCGGCCAGCACCTGGCTGCCGCGCTCGAAGGCGGCCAGCGCGTCGGCCTCGGTCCACGGGACCGGGGCCGGGGCCGCGGCCGGCTCGGCGGCGCCGAGCAGCAGGGCGAAGGAGAGGGTGAGGAGCGGGTCCACGCCCGGTGGCCACCGCAAGGGGCGGGCCAGGCGGTGGGGCCCCGGATCCCGGGGGGTTGCGAGGGCGGAGGCGACGAGCCTCACAAGGATCTTGCAGGGGCCAGGCCACCCCCCGCAAGGATCCTACGAGTCCTCGCCCCCCTTCCAGCGGGAGGCGTCGATGCCGTAGTCGGCGATCTTCTTCTGGACGGTCGGGTAGCTCACCCCCATCCAGCGGGCCACCTGGCTGCGGTTTCCGCGGGCCTGCTCCAGCAGCCCCTCCAGGTAGGCGCGCTCCACCTCCTGCAGCGTCGGGGGTGGCGCGTCGGCGGGCGGCGGGGCAGAGGGGGCCGGGCCGGGGACGCCGGGGCGCAGGTGCACCACCGCTGGCGTGAGCTCCGGGCCGCCCTCCAGGATGACGCCGCGCTCGATGACGTTGCGCAGCTCGCGGACGTTGCCGGGGAAGGGATCGGCCAGCAGCAGCCGCTCGGTCTCGGGCGCCAGGCCGCGGATGGCCTTGCCGGCGCGCGCCGCCAGCTCGGAGAGGAAGTGGCGGGCCAGCGGGATCACGTCCTCGCGCCGCTCCCGCAGCGGCGGCAGGTGGATGCGGAAGACGTCGAGCCGGTGGAAGAGGTCGAGGCGGAACTTCCCCTCGGCCACCGCGGCGTCCAGGTCCCTGTGGGTGGCCGAGACGAAGCGGACGTCGGCGTCGAGGTCACGCCCTCCGCCCAGGCGGCGGAAGGTCCGGGTCTCCAGCACCTTGAGCAGCTTGGCCTGGGTGGCCAGCGGCATGTCGCCGATCTCGTCGAGGAAGAGCGTCCCGCCCTCCGCCTCCTCGAGCAGGCCGGTCCGGGTGCGCGCCGCGTCGGTGAAGGCCCCCTTCTCGTGGCCGAAGAGCTCGGCCTCCAGCAGGGTCTCCGGGATGGCGGCGCAGTTGAGCTCGACGAACGGCCCTTCGCCCCGCCCGGGCGTGGCCAGGTGGATCCGCTGCGCCACGAGCTCCTTGCCGGTGCCGGTCTCGCCGGTGATGAGCACGGTGGTGTCGGGGGAGGCTGCCACCTTGCTGGCCAGGGCCAGCACCTGGCGCATGGCCCCCGAGCCGCCCTCGCAGAACTCCCTCGCCAGCCGCCGTCGCGAGGCCCCGGTGAGCCCGTCGGCGCGCCGCCGCAGCCGGCGGGAGGCCAGCGCCCTGCCCACCGTCACCACCAGCGCCGGCAGCTCGATGGGCTTGGCCAGGTAGTCGGCGGCGCCTCGCTTCACCGCCGCCACGGCGTTCTCGATCTCTCCGTAGGCGGTGGCCATCACCACCAGGGGCGCGTCGGGCCCGCCCTCCGCGAGGAGGCGCGACAACACCTCCAGCCCGTCGGCGTCCGGCAGGTTCCGGTCGAGCACCACCACCTCCGGCCGGAAGGCGCGCGCGATGGCGAGCCCTTCGCCCCCGCTGCCGGCGGTGCGCACCTCGTACCCTTCGGCCGACAGCGCGGCCTGAGCCACCACCCGGAAGCTCCGGTCATCGTCGATCACCATCACGCGCGCCGTCACGCGGCACCTCGCGAGGGGAGGAGGACGCGAAAGACCATCCCTCCGCCCTGCCTGTCGACCGCCTCGATGGTTCCTCCGTGGGCCTCCACCACGCGCCGCACGATGACCAGGCCGAGCCCGGTCCCGGTCCGCTTGGTGGTGACGAACGGCTCGAAGAGCCGGTCCCGTACCTCCGGCGCCAGGCCGGCGCCGCGGTCGGCCACCTCCAGCATGGTGAGCTCGCCGGCAGGGCGGAGCGCCAGCTCCACCACCCGCTCCCCGGCCGGCCGCGGGTCATCCAGCCCCTCGCCGAAGGCGCCGGGCCCCGTCGCCTCGATGGCGTTGCGCAGCAGGTTGACGAGGACGCCCAGCAGCTTCGGCCCGTCGGCGCAAAGCCGGACCGGTCCCGCCGGCAGGTCGAGGCGCACCGAGACGCCGAAGTCCTCGGCCAGCTCGGTGACGGCGTTGCCGGCGTCGCGCCCCAGCCCGGCCAGGTCGAGGTCGCCCAGCACCAGCCGCGGGGTGGCGGCGAAGAGGGTCAGGTCGTCGGCCACGTCGCGGAGCCGGGAGATCTCGGCGCGAGTCCGGTGGTGCACCGACGCCAGCGCCTCCAGGCTGGCGCCGCCCCGCGCCAGGAGGTCGACGCCGACCGAGAGGCCGTTGAGGGCGTTCTTCACCTCGTGGGCGATGGCGGCGGCGGTCTTCCCCATGGCGGCCAGGCTCTGCGCCCGCGCCAGCTCCAGCTCGGCCCGCTCCAGCCGCCGGACCAGCACCGCCATCAGGGAGCCGGCGGCCACCACCAGCAGGAAGGCCACCACCACCAGCGCCACCAGCTTCCGGAACGGGACCGCCAGCTCCCCCTCCACCTCGCCGGCGGAGAGGATCAGGCGCATCCGCAAGCCGGTCGAGCCGACCTCGGCCTCGGTCACCAGCCAGCGCCTCAAGGATTCATCCTCGAGCCAGGCCTGCCCTGGGCCGGCGAGCCTGAGCGGCGGCGGCGCCTGGCCGGCCGTGACCTCGGCGACCAGGACGGAGCCCTCGCGGGGACCCGGCTCGACCAGCGCCACGGCGCCATGCTCCCGGAGCGAGCGCCGCAGGGCGGCTCCGAAGAGGTCGCGCCCGCCGCGCCCGTCGATGACCGCCACCACGGCGCCCCGGCCGGCCACCGGCGCCGCCACGTCGATCTCTCCGTCGACGACGTGGACCACGGTCCGTCCCAGGCCGCGCGCCAGGCCGACCAGCGCCGGCCCAGAGGCCCGGGGGCGGGCCTCCCGCGGCTCGGCCCAGGCCACCTCGCCGTGCTCGTCGAGCAGGACGATGGTCACCGAGAAGACGCCGCTGTCGCGGCGTGCGGCGCGGAGCACGCGCTTCTCGGGCTCCAGCGTGCCGTCGGCCAGATCGATGTCGGCCAGCCTGGAGAGCCGCCCGATCTCCCGCTCCAGACCCTCGAGCTCATCGGAGAACTGGCGGGCGCGGGCCTCGAGCAGGAGCTGCTCCCGGTCGGCGGCGGCGGCGAGCGCCGCCTCCTGGAACTGCCAGAGCAGGAGCGAGCCGACCAGCCCCACGCCGGCCGCGGCCAAGCCTGACAGGGCAAAGACGAGACGACCTGAGCGGGAGAACTGCACACGCCAATCCTATGCCGATTCCGGTCACGAGGGAGGTCCGGATGCGGTCCGCCGCTCCGGGGCGGAGGCCACCCCGTTGGTGAGCGGGGGCGTTCGGCGAGGCGGGATCCCGCGCTGCACATGCGCTAAAGTCCAGGGGTGAGCGTCGCCATCCGGTCCCTGGCCTGCGTGGTCTTGATGGCCGTGGCGCTCCCCGCGGTGACCGCCGGGGAGGTGGCGCGCCGACCGCTGGAGGACAACAGCTTCCTCCTCGAGGAGGCCTACAACCAGGAGGCCGGAGTGGTGCAGCAGATCGGCACCTTCCTGCGCGGCCGGGGGGGCGCCTGGGTCGCCTCCTTCACGCAGGAGTGGCCGGTCCCGGGGATCGAGCACCCGCTCAGCTACACGCTCACCTGCGGGCAGGCCGGTCCCGGCGGCGAGCGCTCGGTCTTCCTCTACCTCTCGGTGGAGGCGCCCTTCTGACCGCGTCGACCTTGTCGCGCTGGCTCCAGAGGTCGGCCTGCCTCGAGAGGTCGAACGGCTCGCTCACCGTGCAGCTGCCCGCCGGCCCCTGCAGCGCCACGCTGGTGGTGACGTCGAAGGGGACCGCCATGGTGCAGGCGGAGAGGAGCACGGGCAGGGCGAAGGCGGCTGAGCGGAGCGGGTGCCTCATGACCACCCGCAGGTGCATGGCCCGTGTCGCCGGTTGACCCGGAGGTCTCCGGGGAAAGGTGAGCAGAATCACGGGATAGGGCGCGCCGGTCCGGGCGGGAGGGCGGGGTGCGGCCGGGCCCTGGGTCAGGGAGGCGCACCGGGGCCGGGCGGCATGGAACCCGCGGCCGCTTCGCGCTATTCGAGGACTGTCGATGGATCCGAACGTACAGCGCGCCCTCGAGGAGCTGCCGGCCGAGCCGGGCTGCTACCTCATGAAGGACAGGGCCGGGACGGTGGTCTACGTCGGCAAGGCCTCCAGCCTGCGCAGCCGGGTCCGCAGCTACTTCGGCGCGCCGCGCCCCGACGAGCGGGCCTTCGTGGCCCTGCTCGACGAGCTGCTCGGCGCCATCGAGGTGATCGTCACGCGCTCCGAGAAGGAGGCGGTGCTCCTCGAGCACCAGCTCATCAAGAAGCACAAGCCGCGCTTCAACGTGGTGCTCCGCGACGACAAGGACTTCATCGTGCTGCGGCTCGACACCACCCACCCGCACCCGCGGCTCGAGGTGCGCCGGGCCCGGGAGGCGCGCGTCCCGGGGGCCCGCTACTTCGGCCCCTTCAGCTCGGCCTGGTCGATCCGCGAGACCCTCAAGCTCATCAACCGCCACTTCCAGCTGCGGACCTGCACCGACCACGTCTTCGACACCCGCAAGCGTCCCTGCATCCTCTACCAGATCAAGCGCTGCCCGGCCCCGTGCGTCTACGAGCTGCCGGCCGGGGAGTACCAGGACTCGATCGACGACGCGGTGGCCTTCCTGGAGGGGCGCGAGCCGGAGCTGGCGGCGCGGCTCACCGAGCGCATGAAGGCGGCCGCCGCGGCGCTCGACTTCGAGGCGGCGGCGCGCCTGCGCGACCAGCTCCAGGCGGTGGCGCGGAGCCTGGAGACGCAGCGGGTGCTGATGGGGGACGGCGTCGACCGCGACGTCATCGGCCTGCACCGCGAGGGACCGGATCTGATCATCCAGGTGCTGGTGATGCGCCACGGCAAGCTCGGCGACGCCCGGGCCTTTCCCTTCAAGGGGCAGGAGTTCCCCGCCGCCGAGCTGCTCGGCCAGTTCCTGGTCGCCTGGTACGAACTGGCGCCGGTGCCTGAGGAGGTGCTGCTGCCGCTCGAGCCGGTCGAGGTGGCGGCGCTCGCCGAGGTGCTCTCCGAGCGGCGCGGCGGCAAGGTGCGGCTGGTGACGCCGCAGCGCGGGGCCAAGGCCGACCTGCTGGAGGTGGCGGCGCGCAACGCCGAGCAGAGCTTCAGGAGCTGGCACGAGAAGGACGCCCGCCGCGAGGAGGCGCTGGTGGTGCTGATGCGCTCGCTCCAGCTGGCGCGGCCGCCGCGCTGGATGGAGTGCTACGACATCTCCAACTTCCAGGGGGCGCTGGCGGTCGGCTCGGGCGTCTCGATGCGCGATGGCGAGCCGGATAAGGCCGGCTACCGGCGCTACAAGGTGAAGGGGGTGGCCGGGCAGGACGACTTCGCCATGCTCCACGAGGTCATCAGCCGGAGGCTCAAGCGGGCCATCTCCGAGCGCTCCTTCCCGGACCTCCTGGTGATCGACGGCGGGAAGGGGCAGCTGGCGGCGGCGCTGGCGGCGGCGCGCGACGTCGGCGTGCCGGTCAAGCCGGTGCCGGGCAACCCCGAGGCGCCCTTCGTGGAGCTGGTCGGCCTGGCCAAGTCGCGGCTGGTGGCCACCGACCTCGGCACCACCAGGGTGGTGAGCCGGCGCGGGCGCCGGGCGGCGCCGGGGGCGGCGGCGCTGGCGAGCGCGGCCGAGGTGGCCGAGAAGGGGTTCGTGGCCGAGGCGGAGCGGACGCCGGAGCGGGTCTTCCTGCCGGGGCGCAAGGACGCCATCGTGCTGCGGCAGAACTCGGCCGAGCTCTTCCTGCTGACCCGGCTGCGCGACGAGGCCCACCGCTTCGCCATCACCTTCCACCGCAAGCTGCGGCGGGAGCGGAACTTCCAGAGCGTGCTGCAGACCATCCCGGGCGTGGGGGAGGGGCGCAAGAAGGTGCTGCTGCGCCACTTCGGCGCGCTCAAGCGGGTGCGCGAGGCGACGCAGGAGGAGCTGCTGGGGGTTGAAGGGTTCGGCGAGAAGCAGGCGAGGGCGGTCTTCGAGTTCTTCCACCCGCCGGGCGGGGCGCCGCCCATGTCCAGCGAGGCGGTGGCCGAGGCGCCCACCGAGGCCGAGATCGACGCCGCGCTCGCGGAGGAGGAGGGGGCGTGAGGGCGGGGCGCGCCCCGCCCGGCCGCCGGACTGGCACCGTCCCGGGTCGCGTGCTATCCGCTATGACGGATTCCACGGGAGAGACCATGCAGATCAGCGAGGGCAGCGCCCGGTTCCACGAGGAGCAGCCATGACCAAAGCAGCCGAGACCGGACCCCTCCCGGCCGACCTGCGCGCCGTCGTCGACGAACTGGCGGCGGGGGCCTCGCTGCTGACCGGGTTCCCCGGCGGCCGCGCCATCCTGCCGTCGCGTGACGCCGTCATCCAGATCGTCGAGGAGCTGCGCTCGGTCTTCTTCCCCGGCTACTTCGGCACCTCCGACGTCCGCGCCGAGGCGCTCCACTTCTACCTGGGGGCGACGCTGGAGCGGGCCCTCCAGGGGCTGGAGGAGCAGGTCCGCCGGGCTTTCGCCTTCTTCGCCCGCCATGACTACCACCAGTGCACCCACTGCGCCGAGGAGTCGCGCCGGGTTGCCGCCCAGTTCCTCGCCGGCGTGATCGAGATCCAGCGGCTGGTCCGCTCCGATGTCGAGGCGGCCTACGAGGGTGACCCGGCGCTCAAGACGCGCGACGAGGCGATCTTCGCCTACCCCGGGATCTTCGCCGTCACCAACCAGCGCATCGCCCACCGGCTCCACGTGCTGGGCGTCCCGCTCATCCCGCGCATCATCACCGAGTACGCCAGCACCGTCACCGGGATCGACATCCACCCGGGCGCGCGCATCGGCGAGCGGTTCTTCATCGACCACGGCACCGGCGTGGTGGTGGGGGAGACCGCCGTGATCGGCGCCCGGGTCCGGCTCTACCAGGGCGTGACGCTGGGGGCCAAGAGCTTCCCGCTCGACGAGCAGGGCAAGCCCATCAAGGGCATCGACCGCCACCCGGTGGTCGAGGACGACGTGGTCATCTACTCGGGGGCGACCATCCTGGGGCGGATCGTCATCGGCCAGGGCTCCTCGATCGGCGGCAACGTCTGGCTGACCCACCCGGTCCCGCCCAACAGCCGCATCACCCAGCCTGAGCACCGCTAGCCCATCCGGCCAGCACCCGGGGCGCGGCGACGCCGCGATCCACCGAAAGGATCCACCGTGGCCCTCCACCCCTGGCACGACGTCGAGCTGCCCCGCTACCTCGAGGACGCCATCCCGGCGGTCATCGAGATCGCCACCGGCTCCAAGGTCAAATACGAGCTCGACAAGTCGACCGGCCTGCTGCTGGTGGACCGCATCCTCTTCTCGGCCGTGCACTACCCGGCCAACTACGGCTTCGTCCCGCAGACCTACTGCGACGACGGCGACCCGCTCGACATCCTGGTGCTCTGCTCCGAGGTGATCCAGCCGCTCTCCATCATGCGCGCCAAGGTGATCGGCGTCATGAAGATGCGCGACGACAAGGGGCTCGATGACAAGCTCATCGCGGTCCACGCCGACGATCCGAACTACTCCGACTACTCGGACGTCTCTGAGCTGCCGCCGCACCGGATGCGGGAGCTGCGCCGCTTCTTCGAGGATTACAAGGCGCTGGAGAACAAGAAGGTGGTGGTGAGCGAGCCGCAGGGGCGCTCCACCGCGCTCCAGGTGCTGCGCGACGCCATGAAGCTCTACCAGTCGGAGAAGGTCCGGCTCAAGGGGCTCTCCGCGCCGCCGGTCGCCTCGCCCGCCAGGAAGCCGGCCACCAAGCGCCGCGCCCGCTGAGCCTCACCAGTCGGCGACCAGCCCGACGCCCATCGTGAAGGACCAGCCGCCCACCCGCCAGACCTGCCCGGACTCCTCGTGCGTGGTGGTGCCGAGGTCGTGGCGCCAGGCCACCGTCACCTCGATCCGGTCAGTGCGACCGGCCGGGTTCTTCAGGCCGGTGGCCGCCCTTCCCACCAGCCCGAGGTAGGCCAGGTTGGCGTCGCCACGCCACTGGTCCGGGCCGTGGCCGGCGAAGTGGGTGTACTGGCGCCAGCCGCCCTCACCGGCCAGCGAGAGCCGCCAGCGCTCCGCCGCGTCGCTGGTGAGGCCGGCCGAGAGGCCCAGCAGGGTGGCGGTGGGCGGCCGGAATGAGAAGAGGGAGAGCAGGTCCAGCGGCTGCCGCCCCTCGTAGCTGATCCCGGCCTCGACCAGGCGATAGCGCAGGGTGGCGGCGGCGCCGAAGACCAGGTAGCAGGGGTTGGGGCTGCGCTGATCGGTCCCCGGGACGTAGGCCCGGTCGCAGTAGCCGGTCCCGACCGAGCCGTGCAGCGACGGCGCGACGGGCGAGGGGGCTGCGGCGGACGGGGAGGGGCCGGCGGCGGAGAGCAGCAGCGCGGCGAGGGCAGCGGTGAGCATGCGATGGCCCGATTCTACACCCGGCTTCCTCCCCGGGGTAGACTCGGTCCGCCGTGACCCGTCGCCACCACGCCACCGACTTCACGCTGGAGTTCGTCACCGAGGCCCTGGCGCGCCAGGGGCTGCTCTCCGAGGACGCCCGCAAGACCGCCGCCGCGCGGGAGAACGTCCAGCGGGCCCGGCTGCTGCGCGAGCAGGCCTCGCGGGGCGGCGGGCGGGGGCTGCGCCACGCCGAGCTCTCCCCCGTCGAACTGCTGGCCAGCTTCGAGTTCCCCGACCTGCGCCGGGAGCCCGAGTTGATCGACGAGGACAAGGCTACCCAGGTGGTGGCCGCCGCCGTCGGCATGGCCTACCGGAAGATCGACTCCATCAAGCTCGACGCCGGCCTCATCACCCGCACCCTCTCGCGCCCCTTCGCCCGGCGCCACGCCGTGCTGCCCCTGGAGCGGCGCGGCGCCGTGCTGGTGGTGGCCATCGCCAACCCCTTCGACCGCGAGCTGATCGAGAGCCTGCGCGGCCTGACCGGCCAGGAGATCGAGCCGGTGCTGGCGGCGCCCTCCGACATCCACCGTGCCATTGCCGAAGTCTATGGCTTCCGGGCCCAGGTGACCGAGGCCCAGGCCAGCATGGGGGGGGCGACCATCGACGTCGGCAACCTGGAGCAGTTCGTCAACCTCTCCGGGGTCGAGGCCCTGGAGGCCTCCAGCGAGCCGATCATCGCCGCCGTCGAGTACCTGCTCCACTACGCCTTCGAGCAGCGGGCCAGCGACATCCACATCGAGCCGCGGCGCGAGGAGTCGATCATCCGCATGCGGATCGACGGCGTGCTCCACCCCATCCACCGCATCCCCAAGGGGGTGCACGGCGCCATGGCCAACCGCTTCAAGATCATGGCCCGGCTCGACATCGCCTCGCGCAAGCCGCAGGACGGGCGCATCCGCACCGCCCGGGGCGACGCCGAGATGGAGCTGCGCGTCTCCACCATCCCCACCACCTTCGGCGACAAGGTGGTGGTCCGGGTCCTCGACCCGAGCGTGCTGGTGCGCGACCTCTCCGAGCTCGGCTTCCTCCCCGAGGAGCGCGAGACCTTCGAGCGCTGGCTGCTCAGGCCACACGGGCTGATCGTGGTGACCGGCCCGACCGGCTCGGGCAAGACCACCACCCTCTACTCGGCGCTGCAGGCGCTGGCCTCGCCCGAGGTCAACGTGGTGACCATCGAGGACCCCATCGAGATGGTCCACGAGGACTTCAACCAGATCGCCGCCAACCCCCGGACCGGGACCAGCTTCGCCGAGGCGCTGCGCCACGTGCTCCGCCAGGACCCCGACGTGATCATGGTGGGCGAGGTCCGCGACGCCGACACCGCCACCCAGGCGGTGCAGGCGGCGCTCACCGGCCACCTGGTGCTCACCACGCTCCACACCAACGACGCGGTCGGGGCGGTGGCCCGGCTGCGCGACCTCGGGGTGCCGAGCTTCCTCATCGCCGCCACGCTCACCGGGGTGGTGGCGCAGCGGCTGGTCCGCCAGGTCTGCCCATCCTGCTCCGAGGACGTCCCGCTCACCGCCGACGAGGTGGCCGGGCTGGGCGTCCCGCACCCGGAGGACCACGCCGGGGAGCTGCTGGCGCGGCGCGGGACCGGCTGCGCCAAGTGCCGCTACACCGGCTTCTACGGCCGGGCCGGCCTCTTCGAGATCCTGGCCGTCAACGCCCGGCTCCGCCACCTGATCGCCGACGGGGCCACCCCCGAGGCGCTGGTGCGAACCGCCCGGCAGGACGGCCTGAAGAGCCTGCGCGAGCACGCCGTCCGCAAGGTGGCGGCCGGGGTCACCTCCTACGAGGAGGCGATGCGCGCCACCGCCGACGTGGAGGGGACGCCGTGAGCGACGTGGCCACCCAGCTGGCGGGGCTCTGGTCGGCCGGCACGCCCATCATCTACCTGCTCACCTCGGAGGAGGAGCGGGCGGTGGCGCTGGCCCGGGCCGCGGCCGAAGGGTTCGACGCTCAGTTCGCCACCTGGTCCTCGCACCGCGGGCTGGTGCCGCAGGCGCCCCATGCCCGCTCCCCCATCGAGGCGCTCGACGCCATCCTGGCCGCGCCCGGGCCGCTGCTGGCGGTGCTCCTCGACTTCCACGTCGCCCTCCGGGACCCGGGGCTGGCCCGCGCGGTGCGCGACGCGCTGCCTCGCCTGGTCGCCGAGGGGCGCTGCCTGCTGATCGTCGCGCCGAAGCTGGAGCTGCCGGACGGCCTGGCCGAGTCGGTGGCCACGCTGCGCCTCCCGCTCCCGGGGCTGGAGGAGCTGGCGGCGGTGCTCGACCAGGCCAGGCAGGCGACCGAGGCACCCGCCCCGGACGCGGCGGCCCGCCACCGCGTGCTCACCTCGGCGCGCGGCTTCTCCGAGGGGCAGGCCCGGCGCGCCTTCACCCGGGCGCTTCACGAGGACCCCTCGCTCGGGCCGGTGGCGGCGGCATCGATGCTGGAGGAGAAGCGCCGGCTGATGGCGCGCGAGCTCGGCCTCGAGGTGGTCGAGGCGGTCGAGGAGCCCGGCCACCTCGGCGGCCTCACCAGCTTCAAGGCCTGGCTCGACGAGCGGGCCCAGGCCTTCGCGCCGGCGGCGGCCGCCTTCGGCCTCCCGGCGCCGCGCGGCGTGCTGCTGGTCGGCGTGCAGGGCTGCGGCAAGTCGCTGGCGGCCAAGGTGGCGGCGGCGCGCTTCGGCATCCCGCTGGTGCGGCTCGACCTGCCCCGCGTGCTGGGGCGCGAGGGGGCCGAGGAGAGCCTGGCCGCGGCGCTGGAGGCGGCCGAGGCCATCGCCCCGGTGGCCCTCTGGGTCGACGAGATCGAGAAGGGCTTCGCCGGCAGCGCGCCGGGGCAGGGGGGCGAGGCCCGGGCCGCCCGGCTGCTCGGCTCCTTCTCGACCTGGCTGCAGGAGCGCCAGGGCTCGGTCTTCGTGGTGGCCACCGCCAACGACGTGACCCGCCTTCCGCCCGAACTGCTGCGGCGCGGCCGCTTCGACGAGCTCTTCTTCGTCGACCTGCCCGACCTCGAGGCCCGGCGAGAGATCCTGGCGCTCCACCTGCGGCGGCGCGATCGCGATCCCGAGCTGCTCGACCTGGCGGCGCTCTCCGAGCTCTGCGCCGACTTCTCCGGCGCCGAACTGGAGCAGGTGGTGGTGGGCGGGCTGCACCGCGCCTTCGCCATGGCGCGCCAGCTGGAGACGGCCGACCTGCGGCGCATGGCCCAGGACCTGGTCCCGCTCTTCAAGACCTACGAGGAACAGATCAAGGCGCTGCGCGAGTGGGCCCGCGGGCGGGCCCGGGTGGCAGGGCGGGCCGGCGCGGTGGTCGACCTGTTCCGCCGGGCGCCGAAGGGCTAGCGGTCCGTCTCAGCGCTTCAACCCCTCGAGCACGTGCTGGTGCACCAGCCCGTTCGAGGCGACGCAGGCGCCGCTGAGGTGGGTGGCCTGGCCGTCGAGATCGGTGAAGCGGCCGCCGGCCTCCTCGATGAGGATCTTGAGCGGGGCGATGTCCCAGACCTGCACGCCGGCCTCGACGAAGGCCTCGGCCCGGCCGGTCAGCACCATGGCGCAGCCGGCCAGGTCGCCGTAGCCGCGGGCCTGGGCCGCCGTGATGGTGAGCCGGTTGACCTGCTCGCGCCGTTCGGGGGCGAGCAGGAACTTGAGCTCGCCGAGCGAGAGGGTGGCCTCCTCCCAGGCGGCGATACCCGAGACCCGCAGCCGCTCCGGGGCACCGGCGCCGACCTGCCGCCAGGCGCCGCGGCCGCGGGCCGCCCAGTAGAGCTCGCCCAGCGCCGGCATCCCCAGTGCGCCCGCCTCCACCTCGCCGTCCACCTCGAAGGCCACCAGCGGACCCCAGAAGCTTCCACCGCGCGTGAAGCCGCGGGTGCCGTCGACCGGGTCGACGATCCAGCGGGCGCCGCTGCCGGCGTGGACGCCACTCTCCTCCCCGAGGATGGCGTGGCCGGGGAAGCGCGCCCGGATCACCGCGACGATGGCCGCCTCGGCCTCACGGTCCGCCACCGTCACCGGCGAGCGGTCCGGCTTGAGCTCGACGCGGACGCCGGCCCGGAAGTGGCGCAGGGCGGCGGCGCCGCCGGCCTCGGCGGCAGCGCGGGCGGTCTCCATGGCGAGGTCGAGGTCGGGCGCGGTCATGGCGGGCGAGTCTACCCGGTCGCCCCGCCGTGCGGGGTCGGGCCGGCCCGGAAAGAAGAGACGGCGGCCGCCCGGGAGGGGGGCGACCGCCGTCGGAGCTGCGTGAGGACGAGGGGCTACTTCTTCGGCATCATCGAGCCGGTCTGCAGGTACCGGGTGTGGAAGCCGAAGGCCTCGCTGAACATGTGCGGCGAGTGGAGGCCCGCGCTCGGCGCCTTCATGGCGCGCTTGTAGTAGTCCCAGAGGATGGGACGGTACTCGGGGGCGGCCGCCTTCTCGATGATCTCCTTGGCCTTCTCCTTGGGGCTGCGGCCGCGCAGGTCGGCGAAGCCGAACTCGGTGACGATGCCGGAGACGTCGTGCTCGGTGTGGTCGATGTGCGAGGCGAAGGGGACGATGGCGGAGATCTTGCCGTCCTTGGCCGTGGCCGGGGACATGAAGATGGTGTAGGCGGAGTTGCGGGCGAAGTCACCCGAGCCGCCGATGCCGTTCTCGATCCCCTTGCCGGCGATGTGCGTCGAGTTGACGTGGCCGTAGATGTCGGCCTCGACGAACCCGTTCATGGCGATGCAGCCGAGCCGGCGGATGATCTCCGGGTGGTTGGAGATCTCCTGCGGGCGCAGGATGATCTGCTTCCGGTACCGGTCGATGCTCTTGTTGAAGCGGACCTGGCCCTCGGGCGAGACCGAGAAGGCGGTGGCCGAGGCGGCCACCAGCTTGCCCGAGTCGAGCATGTCGAGCATGCCGTCCTGGATCACCTCGGTGTAGGAGATCATCCGGTCGAACGGCCCCTCGTTGAGCCCCACCAGCACGGCGTTGGCGATGTTGCCGACGCCCGACTGCAGCGGGTTGAGGTGCTTGGAGAGGCGCCCGGCCTTCACCTCGCCGTCGAAGAAGTCGAGGATGTGGCCGGCGATGCGCTTGTGCATCTCCTCGGGAGCCTTGAAGGCGGCGTTGCGGTCCGGGAAGGCGCTCTCGACCACCGCCACCACCTTGGAGGTGTCGAACTTCCAGACCGTGGAGCCCTTGCGGTCGTCGGCGGCCATGATGGGCAGCGGGGTGCGCTTGCCGTGCTCGGCCTGCACCGAGATGATGTCGTGCATCCCCTCGAGCCGCTCGTCCTGCCAGGAGTTGACCTCGAGGATGATCTTGTCGGCGTGCTCCAGGTAGACGTTGTTGGCGCCGCACGACGAGGAGGGCACGCAGGTGCCGTCCTCGTTGATCTTGGTGACCTCGATGAGGCAGAAGTCGAGGTTGTTCTTGCCCTTGCCGTAGAAGCCGTAGCGGACCAGCGTGCCCGCGTGGCTCAGGTGCATGTCCTGGTACTCGATCAGGCCGGCGTTGATCTTCTCGCGGGTGGCGGCGTCGCCCTGGTAGGGGAAGCGGAAGCGCGAGGCCTCCACCATCGACATCATGGTGTCCTGCTCCGGGCCGGTCGAGGCGCCGGTGAGGACGTCGAACTTGAGCGCCTTGCCCTTGAGCTTCTCGTCGAGGGCCCGCTTGGCGAGCGCGATGGGCACCGCCTTGGGGTAGCCGGCGCCGGTGAAGCCGGACATGCCGATGACGGAGCCGTTCGGGATGAGTGCGGCAGCGGCCTCGGCCGACATCACCTTCGCCTTGAGCGCCTTGTTGAGAATCCGGTCAGCCATCGGTTGAGCCTCCTCGGTGGTCGTCCCCGGATAGGGCCGGGGGAGTGTGAAGGGAGCGGTGCGGGGGGGCAACGCCTGTGCTTCGCGAGAGAAGAGAGAGTAGTCGAGAGGTCGAGACTTGGGGAAGCGCGGAACGCTCGATCGCAGCGATTTTACGGTGGAAGATACCGAGTGATCCCGTCGATGATTTCACGCAGCGCGTCAGGCTTTGCCGTCCGCTCCAGTCGACCGTTCCGGTCGACGATGCGCGCCGTGGTGAGCAGCCACTCGATCGAATTCTCCAGCGTCGCCTTGGAGAGCGCCTCCCGGGTGACGATCCGCCCGGCCAGGAAATCGGCGCGGCCCCGCTCCAGGCACTGCTTGAGCAGCGCCTTCTGGTCGAGGGTCTGACGCGGCGCGTCGCCAAGCAGGGCGTCGGCCGTCTCGGCCGCCAACCGATAGGCCTCCAGGTACGGCCGAAGGAACTCGGAGAGGAAGTGGACCGGTTCGCGTTCGGCGCCGGCCCGGATCCGGTCGCCGTCGAGCGAGACGGCGCCGATCCGCTGCAGGAAGGCGACGTTCTGCTCGAAGATCAGCGCCAGCTCGACCCCCGGTTCGTACATGAACTCGAGCTTGAAGAGGCGGGAGAGCCAGGCGGCCCGGCGCCGGACTTCCGACACCGTCCCCTCGCCGACGCTCAGCAGGGCCGAGCAGACGATGGCCGGGGCCACGTAGCGGTGGATGACGGCGTTGCGGTGGTAGTCGAGGACCGGCCGCTTCTCGTCGACCACCTGGTAGATGGTCTCACCGGCCGCGGTGGCGGTGGTCACCTGGGCGCTGTCGACGAGCCGCTCCACGGTGTCGCGCACCGGTCCGGGGAGGCGAGGATCGCTGCTGGCGCCCGCCAGACCCCGGCCGAAGCGGGCGCCGCCCTCGGCGGCCATGAAGCGGAGCAGCTCGATCCGGCGGGTCAGCTCGGCGGCCGGGAGACCGCGCTTGACGTGTGAGAGCAGCGACGCCGCGACCAGCCCGACCGGCGTGATGGTCACCGCCTTGCTGATGCCAAAGGCGATGCGGTTGCCCACCGCCTGCACCACCTGCCGGCGGGCCTCCGGGTCGGTGGAGAGCTCGCCGATCCGCCCCCCGAGGCGGGCCTGGGCCACGGCGCGCAGCGAGACCGGCTCCTCGAACTGGACGTAGAGCCGCTCGTACCGACGGAAGAGGACCGAGAAGGCCCCCAGCAGGCCGCGCAGGTTCTCCTTCTTCTTCTCCCCGCCGGAGAGCTCCCGCACGTAGGCCGAGGCCTCGATCAGCTTCTCGTAGTCGATCGAGACCGGGACGAAGAGGACGTCCTCGGCGGCGCCGTCGAGCCAGGCGTCGACCTCCATCGAGACCAGCCCCATCTTCGGGAAGAGCAGCTTGCCGGTCCGGCTGCGCCCGCCCTCGATGTAGAACTCCTGGGGGAACTTGTCGCGCAGCAACTGCTTGACGAAGGCGCGCAGCACGGCGGCGTAGACCCGGTCGCCCTTGACCTGCCGCCGGATGAAGAAGGCGCCACCGCGGCGGAAGAACGCCCCGGCCGGCCAGAAGGAGAGGTTGATGCCGGCGGCGATGTGCGGCGCCATCATGCCGTTCTCGTAGAGCAGCCAGGAGATGACGAGGAAATCGATGTAGCTCTTGTGGCTCGGGCAGATGACGACCGGCGCGGTGGCGGCGGCGCGCTTGAGGCGCCCCAGGCCGTCCTCGTCGATCTCGAGCGACTCGTAGAGTTGGGCGAAGAGCCCTTTGAGGATGGGGCGCGCCACCGCGATCACCTTGGGGTCATAGTTGCTGGCCAGTTCGTCGAGGCAGCGCTCTGCCTCGCCCCGCAGCCCGGCCATGGGCCGGCCGGTCTCGGCCGCCAGCCCCTCCAGCGTCGCGCGCAGTGTCCGGTCGCGCAGCACCTTGGCGCGGACCCGCTGCGGCCCCTTGAGCGGAGGCCCGAGTGCGGCCCGCAGCTCCCGGGACAGGTGCTGCAGCACGGCGCCTCGCACGCCCCGCGCCAGCGACAGGTCGGTGGCGTCGGGCCGGGCCGCGATCCGCTCCTGCAGATCGACGGCCTTGCCGACCGAGAGGAAGCAGTGGCGGAAGTTGCGGAAGAAGGCGACCGCGTTGGAGATGGCGTTGGGCGAGTCGGGCCGGCCGAAGAGCACGTCCCAGATCGAGCCCTGCAGCCGCTGGGCCCGGCGGCTCCAGAGCAGCACCAGCGGCACCAGGAAGATGGGGCGGGCCAGCGATCGTTGCATGCGGACCAGGTGGTCCATGGGCCCGGCCGCGGTGGCCTGTTCGCCGAGGAAGAGCACGCTGGAGCGGCCCGAGCCGGCCGCCTCCTCCAGCGCCCGGCGGGAGCGGCGGATGCGCGAGAGGGCGCCGGCCAGCCCGGTGTAGCCTTGCGCGGCCCGCAGCGGCGGCAGGCCGTGGTGGCGGAGGAACCAGCGCAGGTAGAGGAAGTTGAGCAGCCCCGACCGGCGCATCACGAAGACCAGGCTGCCCCTCGCCGCCAGCGCCGCCAGGTCGGCCGGCGCCTCCTTCGGCACCCGGACCGGATGGAAGAGCCGCTCGATGCCCCGGGGCCGCGGGGCGGGCTGCGGCGTGGGCGGCGACGGGTCCATGGAGTCAGCCGCGGCGCTTCACCAGGCCGTCCTTGTCGAGGAACCAGGGCTCGACCAGCAGCGGCTCGACCGACGGCCGGTACCCCTTCACGTCGGCCCCCAGCCGGTGCAGCGCCGCCAGCACCTCGCCTCGGACCCTGGCGTTCCCGGCGTCGCGCAGCAGCAGCTCGATGAGCGCGGCGCGGGAGGTCTCGGTGAGCGGCAGCGACGCCAGCGAGCGGGCCGCGCTGATGCGGACGTCGTCCGAGAAGTCCTCGAGCATGGCCCGCAGCGCGCCCTCCAGGCCGGCCGCCGCGGCGCCCTCGTGGTGCTCCTTGACCCAGGCCAGCAGCGTCAGCTTCTTCTCCGGGTCGCGCACGTAGACGGTGCCGAGCCGGGTCAGCTCGGCCACCACCACGTCGAGCACCTCGGCCGGCGAGGCCGCCGCGGCCAGAGCCCGCAGGCCCCAGGCCACGCCGCTCTCGCCCTCGCGGATGAAGGCGGTGACCGGGGCGACGGCGTCGCGGCCGGCGTCGGCGAGGTGGCCGAGGACCGACTCCTTTTCGTCCTGGTCGGTCTGGCCCGGATCGGCCAGCAGCGTGAAGCGCAGGCAGAGCGCCTGCAGCGCGCCGGCGCTCCCCAGCTCGGCCAGCTGATCGATGGCCTTCTGTCGGTTCTCGGGCGGGCCGTACTTCTCGGTCACCTTGCGGGCCAGCTTCTTGAGCTGTGACTGCTCCCGCTCCGTGGCCGAACCAAACAGATCGAAGATGCCCATCCCGCCTCCCGCGTCCCGCCGCTCCACGGCCTGGCCGGGCGGCGCGTCGTGTTCTACAACGAGATGCCCGCTCGCGGATCGGTCTTGTAGAACGGCTCCAGGGCCTTGACCGCCTCGCGCAGCGGCTCGCTCGGCTCGGGCAGCACCAGCTTGACGACGGCGTAGAGGTCGCCACGGTCGCCGCCGCGCGGATCGGGCAGCCCCTTGCCGCGCAGCCGGATCTGCTTGCCGGCTGCGGTCCCGGCCGCCACCGTGAAGCGGATCTTCCCCTCGAAGGTCGGCAGCTCCACCTCGACGCCGGCGACCGCCTCGGGGACGGTGAGCGGCAGGTCGAGGAAGAGGTCCTTGCCGTCGACGCGCACCAGCGGGTGAGGCTGGAGGCGGATGCGCAGCAGCAGGTCACCGGGCGGCCCGCCATGCTCCCCGGGGGAGCCCTGGCCAGCCAGGCGGATGCGCGCGCCGTCGCCGGTGCCGGGCTTGACGGTGACCCGGAGCGTGCGCGCCCCGACGCGGACGTCGCGCTCCGACCCCAGCACCACGTCGCGCAGCTCGAGGTTGAGGTCGGCCGCCAGATCCTCGCCGCCACGCGGCGCTGCTCGCCGGGCGCCCCCGGGCCGTCCGCGCCCCTGCTGGCCGAAGATCTGCTCGAAGACCGAGCCGAAGTCGAAGGGGCCATACCCCTCGACATTGACGGTGGAGAAGCCGCCGAGGTCGTAGGGCTGTCCGCCGGGGGGGCCGCCGGCCTTCTGCCAGCGCCGCACCTCCTCGGCCCGCTTCTCGTCGAAGCCGGTGCGGAGCGCGTCGGGGCCGAACTCGTCGTAGAGGGATCGTCGCTTCGGGTCGGAGAGCACCTCGAAGGCGGCCGACAGCTCCTTGAAGCGCTCCTCGGCCGCCTTGTTCCCGGGGTTCATGTCCGGGTGGTGCTGGCGAGCCAGCTTCCGGTAGGCCTTCTTGATCTCCTCGGGGGTCGAGGTCCGGGGGACGCCGAGGATCTGGTAGAGGTCGCGGGTGGCCACGATAGCAACGTAACCTGCCTTGGCAGGGCGTCAATGGCCGACCTGGACTACCATGGCCAGATGGTCGCCTTGGCCCTCGCCCTGCTGCTCGCTGCCCCCGCGCCCGCGGCAGCGCCCGCGGCGGGTCCGGCGCAGCGCCGGGTGCTGGAGCGGGTGGTGGCCGTGGTGCGGAACCCCGCCAGCGCCGCGCCGCGCCCGCTGACCCTCACCAGGCTCGACGCGGAGGCGCGGGTGGCGCTGATCTCGCAGGGTGGGATGCAGGCCGCCTTCGTGCCGCTCGACACGCCGGCGCGGCGGGCCCTGCTCCAGTGGGTGATCGACCAGCTGCTGGTGGCCGACGAGGCCGGCCGGCTCAAGGTGGACGACGTCCCGGCGGTCGAGCTGCAGTGGGCCATGTCGGCCTTCCGCCTGCGCTTCGCCGACGAGGCGACCTACCGGCGCTTCCTCGCGACCACCGAGCTCCCCGAGGAGGAGCTGGAGGCGATCCTGGCGCGCGGCCTGCGGGTGCAGCGCTTCCTCGACGTCCGGCTGGGGCGCAGCGCCAAGGTCTCGGAGGACGAGGTGAGCCGTGCGTTGGCCGGGCAGGGCACGCTGGCCCCCACCGCGGCCGCGCGCGACGCGGCGCGCTCGAGGCTGATGGCCGAGCGGGTCGGGTCGCTCGTCAACCAGGTGCAGCGCGACCTCCGGTCACGGGCCGACATCCGCGTGCTGTCGCCCGAGCTGCGCCCGGGGCCGGGCCGGTGACGCCTGGAGGGCCGCTGCGCTTCCGGCCCGTGGTGGAGGCCGACCTGCCCCGCATCATGGAGATCGAGGCGGCAGGCTTCCTGCACCCGTGGTCGGAGCGGTTGCTGCGCGACGAGCTGGTGCACGCATGGTCGCACCTGCTGGCGGCGGTGGCGCCCGGCGAGGACGGCGGCGAGCGGCTCCTCGGCTACATCATCTCCTGGCTGGTCCACGACGAGGTCCACGTCCTCAACGTCGGTACCGCGCCCGAGGCGCGCCGCCGGGGCGTGGGGCGGGCGCTGATGGTGGCGGCCGCCGAGGCGGGGCGCGCCAGGGGGGCGCGGCTCTCGACCCTGGAGGTGCGGCGCTCCAACCTGCCCGCCATCGCCCTCTACCTCGCGCTCGGCTACCGGGAGGTGGGGGTCCGCCCCCGCTACTACGCCGAGGAGAGCGAGGACGCGATCATCATGACCCTGGAGTTCGATCCGCGGTAAACCGTTCGGCCATGCGCTGGCGACTGCTCCGCTGGATCCTCTTCCGCTTCGACCCCGAGTCCGTCCACCGGGTGGCCCACCGGCTGCTACGGCTGGTGCCCCCCTGGCTGGCCCGCTGGCGCCGGCCACGCCCCGACCCACGCCTGCGGGTCCGCTGCCTCGGCCTCGACTTCGAGGGCCCCATCGGACTGGCCGCGGGCTTCGACAAGGGGGACCTCTCGGTGGCGGCCCTGCTCGGGATGGGGTTCTCGCACCTCGAGATCGGGACCATCACCCCGCGGCCACAGCCGGGGAACGACCGACCGCGCATCTTCCGGATCCCCGAGCACCGCGCCCTCATCAACCGGATGGGGTTCAACAACGAGGGGGCGGCGGCCTGCGCCAGCCGCCTGGCGGCGCTCGATCCGCGGGCGCGCAGCGGCCTCATCGGCGTCAACGTCGGCAAGAACAAGGCGACCCCCAACGATCGGGCCCTGGACGACTACCTGGCCTGCATCGAGGCGCTCCACCGGGACGCCGACTACCTGGTCGTCAACATCTCGTCGCCCAACACCCCCGGCTTGCGGCAGCTCCAGGAGCGGGAGGCGCTCGACCGGCTCCTGCGAGGGTGCGTGGCCCGGCTCGCGGCGCTGGCGCCCGGCAAGGCGCTGGTGGTCAAGCTCTCGCCCGACCTGAGCGACGAGGCGCTCGACGAGGCGGTCGACGTAGCCATCGCCGCCGGGGTCTCGGCCATCTCGGCAACCAACACCACGCTCTCCCGCGCCGGGGTCGAGGGCCACCCTCGGGCCGGCGAGGCTGGAGGGCTCTCGGGGGCACCGCTGACGGCCCGATCGACCGAGGTGATCCGCCGGGTGGCGGTGCGGGCGGCGGGCCGGATCCCGGTGATCGGTTCGGGTGGGGTGATGTCGGCCGAGGACGCATGGGCCAAGCTGCGGGCAGGAGCGAGCCTGGTGCAGGTCTACACCGGCTTCATCTACGGCGGTCCCGGGTTTCCGTCGCAGCTCAACGCCGGGCTGGTGAAGCTGATGGAGCGGGATGGCTTCAGGTCGATCGAGGAGGCGATCGGAGCAGACCTGAAGGGGTGACACGCTCTAACGCGTTGCGTCTACTTGACGCATCGCATCACGACCGGATAGCCTTGACCCCTGATGGTCGTGGCGGCCTCTTGCCGCCAACGCTACAGCGAGGGTCAACATGGTCGAACTGCGCAAGGCGAACAAGCTCGGGAACGTCAGCATTTCGGAGCTCCTGAAGGATCTGGCCAAGAAGGGGAAGGCCGGCCGCAAGGAGGTCGAGGCGCTGCTCGAGAAGGTGGCGGGTGACGCCAAGATCGACCAGCGACTCGGTGAGCTCCGCGTGAAGCTGGAGCTGCTCCAGAAGACCGGGCGCGAGCGGACCGAGCTGTGGCGCGGCAGGGCCGATTCCTTCCGCGCCGAGGCGCTCGAGCGTATGCTGGACATTCAGGGGAAGGCTGTGTCCTTTCTAGGGGTTGCGACCCGCGAACAGGTCGAGGAGCTGCAGCACGAGCTCGAGCGACTTGCCAAGCGGATAGAGAACGGGCAGAAGGCCCGGCCGTCGAAGAAGAGCGCGCCGAAGGGGGAGGGGAAGGCATGACCGATATCGAGGGGGGTTCCGCGACGGCGCCGGCTTCAGGCCGCGTCTGCGTGGAACAGAGTCAAGCTTGAGGGGAACGACCGCCAGGGGAGTGGTTCGGTTCGGTCTGGCATCGGCCTTCGGTGCGGTGGCTCTGGCCGCACCGTTGAACCTCTCGGACCGGGACCGGATGATCCGTCCATCGGAGCAGGAGCAGGGGGCCTGCCTCGCGGCCGGCTGTCCCGACGCGCTCCACGAGCGGCGGGTCGCCCAGCTCGAGGACTACCTATACGCCCGGATGCCGGGGCTCGATCAGGCGCTGCACGAGGACCTGGCCCGGGCCATCCTCTCCGGTGCCGAGGCGGCCCGGCTCGACCCGCTCCTGGTGCTGGCGGTGATCCATGTCGAGTCCGGCTATGACCCGGCGGCAGAGAGCGCCGCAGGCGCCCTCGGCCTGATGCAACTGCTCCCTGGGACGCTGCAGCGGGAGGCCGATGAGCTTGGCCTCGCTGAGCCCGATCCCTTCGACCCGGTCGCCAATGTGCGCGCCGGGGTCCGCTACCTGCGCCGCTGCCTCGACAGCTACCCCGATCCGGACGTGGCGCTGATGGCCTACAACGCCGGGCCGAACCGGCTCTATGCCTGGATCCAGGCCGGAGGGGCGGTCCCGGCCGAGGTCAAGGGCTACGCCCGCAGGGTGCTGGCCGAGCATAGCCGTCTGCTCCGGACGCTGGCCGAGGAGCCTGGGCCACGCTTCGCCGACGCGAGCGCGCCGCCGGGTCGGTGATGCGCGTCTCGGAGCTCTTCCGGAGCATCCAGGGCGAAGGGACCCGGGCTGGGCGCCCCTGCGCCTTCGTCCGCTTCACCGGATGCGACCTGCGCTGCAGCTGGTGCGACACCTCCTACGCCTTCCAGGGTGGGGTGGAGCGGTCGCGCCAGGAGATCCTCGCGGAGCTCGACGCCATGCCGCTGCGTCTGGTCTGCCTGACCGGGGGCGAGCCGCTGCTCCAGCCCGAGCTGCCGGCCCTCTGCACTGACTTGCTCGCCGCGGGCTGGGATGTGACGGTCGAGACACATGGCCAGCTCGACGCCGAGGGGCTGCCGGCGGCGGTGGTCCGGATCTTCGACGTCAAGCCGCCCGGGTCGGGCGAGGAGACGCGCGACTTCGGCTACCTCGACCGGCTCCGGCCCGGGGACGAGGTGAAGTTCGTGGTCGCCTCGCCGGCCGACTTCGCCTGGTCGGCCGAGGTGGTGAAGCGTCACCGGCTGGCGGAGCGGTCCACGGTGCTCTTCTCGCCGGTGGTGCCTGCGGTGGAGCCGAAGGCGCTGGTCGAGTGGTTGCTGGCCTCCGGCCTGGAGGCGAGGCTCTCGCTCCAGCTGCACAAGCTGGTCTGGGGCGCCACGGCCAGGGGCGTCTGACGGGCGGGACGAGGTCGGTCCGGGGCCGGGAGTAACCGGCCCCCTCGAGAGTTACTCTGGATGAGGACCAGACCGGACCGATGCTTCCTTGACGCGGACGGTCCCGGATTGCTAGAAACACCAACAGATGCGCTCACTTGCCTTTCTTGTCACCGCCGCGGCCCTCGCCGTGTCTCCTCCAGCCCTGGCCGGGCCGGCGGTCACGCTCAACGGCGTGAACATCGCCGGCGTCGCCAACCAGAAGTTCGAGAACGTCACCGTCACCATCGACGCCGATGGAAACCTCGACATCCAGGCCAAGGGCTACGCGGCCCGCGTGTCCGGTAACACGGCCGCCGGCACCAACGCCCTGCCGCCGGTGTCGCCCCGGCCCGTCACGCCCGCGCCGATCCCGGCCTCGGCCAGCGGGACGGCGGCCAGCACCTCCCGCTCCGGACAGGCCGCCCGCCGCTACTTCCTCGCCACCGAGCAGAGCCAGCCCGACGGGACCCAGTACGACGTCGAGGTCTTCATCAACGCCAGCTGGATCCGGGTCCTCAAGTCGACCGACCCGCAGGTGGTCACCGAGATCACCCGGTACCTCCGCCCCGGCACCAACAAGGTGACGCTCTCCTGCACCAAGCGGCTGCAGGGCGTCGAGCGGCGCAACTACGGCCCGGAGGTGACGCTCAAGGTGGTGATCGGCTCGGGCAACATCGGCGGTGACCACGTCATGATCGACGAGCCGCTGGCCGCCATGACTCGCACCGCCGCCGAGATCGATGACAAGGTGGAGGAGTACGTCTTCGAGGTTCACTGAGCAGGGGAGGGGGGACGCGTGTTCACGCCGGAGCCGAGCATCCAGTTCGTCCCCGCCACCCGCGATCAGGTGGTGGCGATCATCGAGGCCATCAACCAGCCGCAGATCTCGATCCCAGGCAAGGAGCCCCAACTGGTCCAGGGGCTGCTCTGCAGCCTGAGGAACGCCAACGGCAGCTTCTCGATCGTGGTGGCGCTCCACCTGCCACGCACCGGTGAGCACGTCGTCTACCTCCACGAGAAGCGACAGCTCTCCGCCGAGGAGTACCGCGAGGTCCAGGACGAGGGGCTCCACTTCCTCGAGTCGATGGGCTTCATGCTCGACAACCTCAACTTCAGGAACATGGCCCCGGCGCTCCAGGACCAGACCATCGGGCGCCTGCCGCTCTTCTCGCCGCCGCGTCCACCGCAGGCGGTCGCCGCCGGGAGCCAGCAGGTGGCGGCCGCCGAGGCGGTCCGCCTGGCGCGCTTCCTCTCGTCCTTCTGATCGGAACCCGATGACCACCACCCGACCGCTCGCCCTCGCCGCCCCGCTGCTGCTCCTGCTCGGCGCCTGCGCCCACGGGCCGTCGCCCAAGGACCAGAAGACCGCCGAGATCCACCATGACCTGGCGGTCGAGGCGCTGCGCGCCGGGCGGCCGCAGGAGGCCCTCAAGCAGTACGACACCGCGCTGGCCGCCGACCCCGAGATGCCCGAGGCCCTGCTGGGACGAGGGCTGGTCCACGAGTACGGCTTCGGCAAGCTGGCCGAGGCCGAGGCCGACTACCGGCACGCACTGCTGATCCGCCCGAACTACCCGGAGGCCCGCAACAACCTCGGCCAGCTGCTGGCCAGGACCGGACGCCAGGCCGAGGCCATCGGGGAGTTCGACAAGGCCCTCGACATCAGCGTCTACATGGAGCCCTGGGTGGCCCGCTGCAACAAGGGCCAGACCCTCTACCAGCTGGGCCGCAAGGACGAGGGCGTCGCCGAGCTGCGCACCTGCGTCCGGATCGCGCCCCGCTTCTGCAAGGGGCGGCGCGAGCTGGGGCGGATCCTGGTCTCGGAGGGGAAGGCCGAGGAGGGGATGGGGGAGCTGGAGAGCTACGCCAAGCACTGCCCCAGCGTGGCCGACGCGCAGCTCCAGATCGGGCTGGCCAGGCTCAAGGCCGGTGACGGCGCGGGCGCCCGGGCCGCCCTCGAGAAGTGCGAGGAGCTGGCCGGCGAGGGGCCCGACGCCGAGGAGTGCCGCAGGACGCTCAAGCTGCTCAAGTAGGATCAGGAGCCGATGGCCGCCGCCGAGACCTCCACCTCCGACGCCCTGCTGGCCTTCGGCCGCTGGCTCACGCAGGAGCGTGAGCTGCGCGATCTGGAGCGCGAGGACCTCGCCGCCGCCACCCGGCTCGGGCTCGGGGTGATCGAGGCCCTCGAGTCGGGCGACGAGGCCCGCATGCCGCCGCGGGCCTACGTGGTCGGGTACCTGCGCAGCTACGCCGGGGCCGCCGGCCTCGACGCCGACGAGCTGGTGCTGCGCTGGCAGGAGGCGGCCGGCCCGGAGCCGGAGGTGCCGCCCCGGCGGCGGGCCCGTCGCTGGCTCCCGCTGCTGGTCGCGGCGCTGGTGGTGGGCGTGGTCGGCGCCATGCTGCTCTCGGCCCTCTGGGCCCGGTAGCCCCGGTGTCGGCGAAGTTCAAGCTCTCGGCGGTGGTGCTGCGCACCGTCGACTACGGCGAGGCCGACCGCGTCGTCACGCTGCTGAGCCGGGAGCGGGGCAAGCTGGTGGCCTTCGCGCGCGGGGCCCGGGCCTCGAAGCGGCGCTTCGGCGGGGGGCTGGAGCCTTTCACGCTGCTGAGCGCCGAGCTTGCCGAGCGCGGCGGGGGTGACGCCATGGCCCGGCTCGAGTCGGTGAACGTGGAGCGCTCCTTCCACCAGATCCGCGCGGACCTGGCCCGGATCGGCTGCGCCGCCTACGCCTCCGAGCTGGCGCGGGAGCTGGTCCGCGAGCATGAGCCGCACGCCGCCCTCTTCGACCTGCTGGTCGGCTACCTCGGCCGGCTCGACGCCGCGCCGGCCCTCCCGGCCGAGCTGCGCGCCTTCGAGCTGGGCGCCCTGGAGGCGGCCGGGTTCCAGCCGCGGCTCGACGCCTGCGCCCGCTGCGGAGAGGAGGCCGGGGCGGGCGAGGCCGGCGCCGACTTCTCGGCCGCGGACGGCGGGCTGCTCTGCGCGCGCTGCGGGCAGGGCGCGGTCGGGACCACCCGGCTCTCGGGGGCCGCGGTGGCGACCCTGCGCCGTCTTCAGCTGGGGCGCTTCGAGGCGGCCGGAGAGGGGATGAGCCCGGCGGTGGGACGCGAGCTGAGGGAGGCGCTGGGGCGGTTCGTGGAGCAGCTCCTCGGCCACCGGCTCCAGGCCCGCCGCTTCCTCGATGAAGTCGTTTGACATCGCGGGGTTGGGGCCCTAGTTTGCTCGGTCCCGGCGGCCTCTTCGCCCCGTCGCGAGGAGCGAGCGCGTGTACTTCCAGGACCTCATCCTCAAGCTGCAGACCTACTGGGCCGCCCAGAGCTGCCTGCTCGTCCAGGGGTACGACCAGGAGGTCGGGGCCGGGACCATGAACCCCGCCACCTTCCTGCGGGTGCTTGGGCCGGAGCCCTGGAACGTGGCCTACGTGGAGCCCTCGCGCCGGCCGGCCGATGGCCGCTTCGGCGAGAACCCGAACCGCCTGTACCAGCACCACCAGTTCCAGGTGATCCTCAAGCCCAACCCGCCCGACGTGCAGGAGCGCTACCTCGGGTCGCTCGAAGCCATCGGCATCAACCCGCTGGAGCACGACCTGCGCTTCGTCGAGGACGACTGGGAGTCGCCGACGCTGGGGGCTTGGGGGCTCGGGTGGGAGGTCTGGTGCGACGGGATGGAGATCACGCAGTACACCTACTTCCAGCAGGCCGGTGGCTTCGAGATCCGGCCGGTGGCGGCCGAGCTCACCTACGGGCTGGAGCGGATCGCCATGTACCTGCAGGACGTCGAGAACGTCTTCGACGTGGAGTGGGTCAAGGGGGTCACGTACCGCGAGGTCTTCCACCGCAACGAGGTGGAGATGAGCGAGTACTCGCTGCGGGCCTCGGATCCCACCATGCTCTTCGGCCTCTTCGCCACCTACGAGGCCGAGTGCCAGCGGCTGCTCCAGCTCCGGCTGCCGCTGCCGGCCTATGACTTCTGCCTGAAGTGCTCCCACACCTTCAACAACCTCGACGCCCGGGGCGCCATCAGCGTGACCGAGCGGGCTGCCTACATCGGCCGGGTTCGGGCCCTGGCACACCTCTGCGCCAGGGGCTACCTCGACTCGCGCGAGGCCCTCGGCTTCCCGCTGCTCCCCCCCAGGGCCCGCGCCGCCGCCGTCGCCGCGGCCCGCGCCGCCCGCGAGGCCCGCGAGGCCGTCGCGCCCGTCGGCGTCCAGCCTGCCGCCGTTTCCTGAGAGAGACCCATGGCAGACCTTCTGTTCGAGATCGGTGCCGAGGAGATCCCGGCGGGCTTCGTCCCGCTGGCGGTGAAGCAGCTCGAGGAGGACCTCCGCAAGCTGCTGGCGGAGGCCCGCCTCACCACCGGTGAGGTGAAGGCCATGGGGACGCCGCGCCGGCTGGTGGTCTGGGCCCGCGGGCTCGGCGCCCGCCAGGCCGACGCCCGCACCGAGGCGCTCGGCCCGTCGGTGGCCGCCGCCTTCGACGGCCAGGGGCAGCCGACCGCCGCGGCGCTCGGCTTCGCCAGGAGCCAGGGGGTCGAGGTGGCGGCCCTGGAGCGGGTCGAGACGCCCAAGGGGTTGCGGCTCGGCGTCACCCGGGTGGAGAAGGGGAGGCCAGCGGCGCAGGTGCTCCCGGCGCTGCTCTCCCGCCTGCTCTCCGGGCTGCGCTTCAAGAAGGCGATGCGCTCGCGCTGGGACGAGGTCACCTTCGCCCGCCCCATCCGCTGGATCGCGGCCCTCCATGGCGGCAAGGCCATCAAGGTCCAGCACGGCGAGGTGCGGAGCGGCCTGGTCACCTATGGCCACCGCTTCCTCTCCCCCCGGGCCATCCGGCTCACCGGGACGCCCGAGGACTACCTCCAGAAGCTCGGCAAGGCGCACGTGGTGGTCGACCCGGTGGCGCGCAAGGCGGCCATCGAGGCGGCGCTGGCGGCGGCCGCCCGGCGCGGCGGTGGCGTGCCTCGCGCCGACCCCGAGCTGGTCGAGCAGGTCACCTACCTGGTGGAGCACCCGAGCGCGGTGCTGGGCGAGTTCGAGCGGTCGAACCTGGCCCTGCCGCCCGAGGTGGTGGTCACCGAGATGCGGAACCACCAGCGCTACTTCGCGGTGGTGGACGGGCAGGGGAAGCTCACCAACCGCTTCGTCGCCATCTCCGGCACGCCGGTCAAGGATCCCAGGGTGGCGCGCAACGGCTACCAGCGGGTGCTCCGGGCCCGCCTCGCCGACGCCCGCTTCTTCTTCGAGGAGGACCGGAAGCGGACGCTGGAGAGCCGGGTCGAGGCGCTCGGCCGCCGCACCTACCAGGCCCGGCTCGGCAGCGAGCTTCAGCGGGTGGAGCGGATCGGGGCGATGGCGGCCTGGCTGGCCGGCGTCCTCGGCAAGGAGGCGCTGCGGGGCGACCTGGCGCTGGCCGCCCGGCTCTGCAAGGCCGACCTCGGCACCGGAATGGTCGGGGAGTTTCCCGAGTTGCAGGGGATCATGGGTGGACACTACGCGCGGCTGGAGGGGCTGGCCCCCGAGGTGGCCGACGCCATCGAGGATCACTACCGGCCCATCGGCGCCGGCGAGGAGCTGCCGCGCGGCGATCTGGGCGCGCTCATCGGCCTCTCCGACCGGCTCCACCAGCTGGTCGGCATCATCGGCGTCGGCGAGAAGGCCACCGGCGGTGCCGATCCCTTCGGCCTGCGCCGCGCCGCCATCGGCATCCTCCGGCTCATCCTCGGCCGCGGCTACCACCTCTCGCTGCGCGCCGCGGTCGAGGCCACCCTCGACGGCCTCGACGGCGTCAAACTGGCGGGTGAGCGCAAGCAGGTGATCGGCCAGGTGCTGGAGTTCATCCGCGGCCGGCTCAAGGCCATGTGGGCCGAGGAGTTCGCCGTCGATCTGGTCGACGCGGTGCTGGCGGCCGGCTCCGACGACGTGGTCGATGCGCGCCAGCGGCTCGAGGCGCTGGCCCTGGTCCGCCAGCGCGAGGACTTCGTCCCGCTGGCGGTGGCCTTCAAGCGGGTCGCCAACATCCAGGAGAAGGCCCCGGCGGGCGGGGCCGGGCTGGAAGCGGCGCGGCTCATCGAGCCGGCCGAGCTGGCCCTGCTGGCCGAGCTGGAGCGGGTCGAGCGCGAGGCCGCGGCGCTGCGGAGCCGGCGCGAGTACCCGGCCATCCTGCGCGCGGTGGCGACGCTCAAGCCGGCCATCGACGCCTTCTTCGACGGCGTCATGGTGATGGCCGAGGACCCGGCGCTGCGTGCCAACCGGCTGGCGCTGATGCGGCGGGTGGCGGCGCTCTTCGCCGACATCGCCGACTTCCGGAAGATCCAGGCCGAGCTGCCCCCGGGCGCCGGCCAGGCGAAGGGGCAGAGATGAGGCGCACCGCCTGGCTGCTCCTGCTGCTCTCGGTTGCTTGCGGCGAGAACCTCTCGCACACGCCGCCGCCCATGGACCACTTCTTCTTCCCGCTCGGGCTCGCGCTGACCCCGGTGGCGGGAGGCAACGCGGTGGCCGGCGGCAACCAGGCCCTGCTGGTGGTCTCGGCCAACTTCGACCTGCGCTACGACAAGGAGCAGGGGGCGACGCTGCTCTCGGTCGATCCGCGGCGCTACGACGAGGCCAGCGGCACCGGCTCGCTCGGCCGCCCGGGAGGGGCGCTGGTCAAGCTGGGCTCCGGGGCCCAGCTGGGGAGCTACGCCGGTCCGATCACCCTGGCCGACGCGACCAGCTGCCCGGGGCTGGCTGCGGGCCCGCGTGGCTTCGTGGCCTCGCGCTACACCCGCAAGCTCTACCAGTTCCCCGTCGGCGCCGACGGCTCGATCGCGCCATGCACGGGGGCCTTCTGCACGATCGACCTCGATCTCGACCTGATGGACCCGGCCGCGGTCGAGACCGCCTGCCGTGCCGACGGGAAGAGGCAGTCGCTCTTCGTCGGCTACCTGCGCTCGCCGCCGCTCGGCTCCTACGGCTCCGGCACCGCCTGGCTCTCCGAGTTCGACATGGGGTCGCTCGCCAGCCCGCCCCGGACCTTCCCCCTCGCCCCGGGGCCGGTCTCCGCCATGGCCTTCGACGCACTGACCGACCGGCTCTACGCGGTGGGTCGCTTCGCCGGCCTCATCGCCCCACTCTTCATCCTCGAGCTCCCGCCCTGCTCCTCGGTCGACAAGGACAAGGATACCTGCCCGAAGCCGAACCTGCAGACCGTCGACCTCTACAGCGCCCTCACCGGGGCCGAACTGGTCGGGATCGCGCTCTCCAACCCGCAGCCGGGCCGCCCGCGGCGCGCCTACATCTCCGCGGCCGTCTACGACGAGGGGTACGCGGCGGCCATCCGGGCTCGCCCAACCTTCGACGTCGGTGGCGCCATCCTGGTCGTCGACCTGGAGGAGGACGTGGTGGGGCAGCCGGCGGCGCGGGTCCGGTCGGTGGTGCCGATCGGCCTGGGGGCCGGCGCGGTGCGGGTGCTCCCGGTGCGCCCGGGCCTGGCCGACCTGGTGGTGGTGCCCAGCTCCGAGGAGGGCTCGATCCAGCTCTACGACGACGAGGTCGGCGCCGTCATCAGGGTGGTCACGACCGATGCCGACTCCGGGGCCCCGGAGGCGGGGAGGATACCGTCGGCCATCGTCGTCGAGGACCGCGGGGCCGAGGCGCTGGTCTACGTCGCCTCCTTCAAGGATGGGACGCTGAGCGTCCTGCGCGTCCCCATGGCCGATCCCACCTCGGCCGACCTGCTCCGCGATGGCGCGGGGAAGCCACTTCGAATCGGGAGCACCCAGCCGTGAACCGCCTCGCACCGTGGCTGCTCGCCGCCGCTGCCGCCGTCGCCGCGGCGGGCTGCGCCAAGAACACCTCCCGCCCTGGCGCCAAGCTGCACGGGCCGCAGGGCGTGGCCGTCTACCGCGGCTTCGGCGTCGACCAGCCCGGCGTCCTTCGCCCGCTGCTGGCGGTGGCCAACACCCGGGGTGACGACCTTCGGATCGTCGATGCCGTCACCGACCGGGTGCTGGAGGGGCCCACGCTGGTAGCCGCCCTGGCCGTGCCGACCGAGCCTCGGCCGTCGTTGATCGCGGCCGGGTCGCTGCATGACCAGTCACCGGCCGGGACCAACGCCCTCAGGTCCGACC
Organism: Anaeromyxobacter sp.; assembly: GCA_025360965.1. Lineage (GTDB taxonomy): Bacteria > Myxococcota > Myxococcia > Myxococcales > Anaeromyxobacteraceae > JADKCZ01. Next base: position 36,573 of record JANYBC010000065.1, read on the forward strand.
TGCTGGTGGTGGCCCCGCGCGGCCTGGTGCCGCGACCTTTCCCGGCCCCGGCCGGGACCTTCGGCGCCACCATCCAGCTGGTGGTCACCTGGGACGAGCGGACGCGCGTCGCCTCGACCGTCGACCTCGGCGACCTGGCCCCGGAGGGTGCCCTCACCAGCCTGCTGGTGGCGCCGGTGCTCCAGAGCGACGGCGCCGGCGGCTGGCAGCCGGTGCCGAACCAGGCGCGGGTGCTGGCGACCACCACCGACGGCGCGCTGCTGTCGATGCTGGCCACGCGCGATCCGGCCGACAGCACCAACGTTATCGTCCTCGGGGCTCCCAGGGCGCAGCTGCTCGGGTTCGCTGGGCTCGACCTCGCCGTCTCTCAGGACGGCACCCGCATCTACGTGGCGACGCTCGACCCCATCCCGTCGGCCGGCGGGGTGCTCGGGGTGGCCGAGCTCGACAACACCGTCGCCGGGGGTGACCTGCCGGTGAGGCCTCTGGCTGCGCGGCTCGGCACCACCCAGGTCGCCGCCCTGGACGTGGCCCCCTTCCTCGACAACGACGCGGGCAACCCGGAGCTCGACACCTTCGGGCCGGCCCTGCCCCGGGTCTACGCCAGCCTCGACTCGGGCTCCTGCGGCCGCGACCGCTCCATGCCCTGCGGCATCGCCGTGATCGATCCGGCCCGCGGGGGCCTGGCGGTCGACCCATCTGGCGAGCTGCCCTACCAGCTGCCCATCCAGGTCCCGGGCGAGGTGGTCGACTTCGCGGTCTCCGGTCCGCCCTCCCTCAGCGACAAGCCGGGCTACCTCAAGTTCGATCCGGGGAGCGGCCTGCGCTGGACCAAGGCGTTCGCCGCGGTCGCCACCACCTCCGGCAGGATCTACCTGGTCGATCTCTCCCACTTCTCGGTGGGCAACGCGGTCTCGCCGCTCACCGGGAGCGCCTCCACCAGGGCCAGCAACTCCGCGTCCTACCTGCCGGCCACCGACTCGGGGGCCCCGCCCACCGACGCGTCGGCCATCGGCCTCTGGTTCGAGCCGATCGGGAGCCCCGCCTCGCTCCTGTTCGACATCTACGCGGCGGCCGGCGTGGCCGTGACCCCCGGCTACACCAACAGCGAGTCCTTCACGGTCACCTACCAGGGGAAGCTCCCCGGCCTCGCCTCCAGGCGAGCGGTGGCCCATGTGGTCTCCGGCGCGCCCGAGTGGATCGCCATCCAGGAGGCGACCGGCCTGACCGCCAGCGGGACCTCTCCGTGGCGATCGGTGGCGCGGCTCTATGATCCGCGGCTAGCCGTCCAGGTCGGAGACCTGGTCGAGGTGGAGGCCTTCCCTGAGGGGACTTGCCAGGGCGGCGCCTTCGAGCTGGTGGTCACTGCCATCCTCCCCCCCGACCAGCTGCTCTACCCGGGTGGCGCGGTGGGAGTGACGAAGGTCCCCAGCTCACCCGCGGGAGTCGATCCAGCATGCCTTCCGCAGGGGACCGACTCCGCGGTGACGGTCACGTTCAGGACTCCCAGCCTGGTGCTGGCCGGCACCGCCTCCGGCTATGCCGGGCGGCCGCGCTTCGTCCTCGGTTCGCCGGAGACCGCTCCGCGGTTCGAGTTCAAGTACCAGGACGAGACGGTCCTCCACTGTCCCATCATGGCCGATGATCCGCAGCAGTGGCCGCCGTCCACGGCCGACATCGCCGCCTGCGACGCCGCCTGCCGGGTCACCTGCGAGCGGCTGGTGCTCTCCCGGCGGGCGCGGCGCAGCTTCTACATGACCGACGGCTGCCAGGCCTCCTCCACCTCCTCGGGGAAGGCCTGCAACGACAAGTGGGTGAAGCTCTGGGGTCTTCGGTTCCCGATGCCGACCGGCCCGGTGGTCGCCTTCAAGGTCGGCATCACCGACCCGGAACTGGGGCTAACCCTGAAGCGCGGGACCTACCTCTACTTCGTCACCGGGAGCGGGTTCCTGCCCGGCAGCCGCTCTCCCAACCTGGGCTCGACCGTCACCGGCGCCACCGCGCCGTACGGCGTGACCCTCTACGACAAGTCGGCGTCGACCGGGCTGGCGAACGACGGCCTGCGGGGCTTCGCGGCCTACGCCGACAACCTGGTCCTGGACTTCGCGCCCTGGTCCAGCGTGGTCCCGGTCATCATCCGCTGAGCGGTTTCGTCCGATTGACCGGGGAGCCGGCGGCGTGCGAGCGTCGTCGGCATGAAGCGCCAACTCCGGGAACTGCAGATCCCCGACGACCTCTGGGGACCGCTGGGGCAGCTGGCGGAGCGGCTCGGCATCGACAGGGATGCCCTGGTCCGGCAAGCGGTCCACGCCTTCCTGCGCTTCCACGGGGCCCTGCCCGAGGGCCCGGGCGCCACCGCGTCGCCGCCGGTCTCGTCGCGGGCCGCCGTGGCCCGGCAGGTCCACGCCACCGCCGAGGACCTGGAGCGGGCCATCGCGCCGGGAGCGCCACTCCCGGTCCTGCACCTGACCGGCGCCGCCGGGCTGCTGGCCACCGTCACCGCCGATCGCTTCGTCATCGGGAGGGGGCGTCACTGCGACCTGGTCGTCGACAGCGCCAAGGTCTCGCGCGAGCACGCCGCCATCCGGCGCGAGGCCGACGGGTGGTGGATCGAGGACCTCGGCTCCTCGAACGGCACCTGGTTCCGCCGCGCCCGCCTCGATCGCCGGCGCATCGAGCACGGCGACGAGTTCCTCATCTGCTCGGAGAAGATCAAATGCCTGCTCTCTTGATGGCGTTCGCGTTGCTGGCCGGCCCGGCGCCGGCCACCCAGGTCCCGCTCCTGGTGGGCGAGCGGCAGGTGGTGACGCTGGAGTTCACCCGCCCGGTGGCCAAGCTCGGGGTGACCGACGCCGAGGCCGTGCAGCTGGAGGCCAGCGGCCAGAAGCTCAAGGTGACCGGGCTGCGGGCGGGCAGGACGCAGCTCGAGGTGAGCTTCGACGACGGGGCGGTGCTGGCCTGGGACGTCACGGTGGTGGCGCTGCGCCGCCCGGGCCCCGTGGCCGGCGGCGCGCCGGGCGAGCTCGAGCTGGCGATCGGGGAGGAGCGGCGCATCCCCGCCCCAGGGCTGGCGCGCCTCCTCTTCGAGGAGAACGGCGCGCTCAAGGTCCGGGCCGAGACCGAGGCGGTGGTGCTGATCGCCACCGGGCCGGGCCGGGCCTCGGTGGTGCTGGTGGACGGGGCGGGGAAGCGGACCACCTTGACGGTGCGGGTGAAGCCGTAGTCGTGCTGGCGCCGGCGCCGGCGCCGCGGCGATTGGGTATGGTGCGGCCGTGCCGACCCTGACCCTGATCGACGGCTCCGGTTTCATCTTCCGCGCCTACCACGCCATCCCGCCGCTCACCTCCTCGAAGGGCGTCCCGACCAACGCGGTCCTCGGCTTCGCCAACATGCTCCTCAAGGCGCTGCGGGAGCACGCGCCGACCCACGTGGCCATGGTCCTCGACGTGAGCCGGCGCAGCTTCCGGACCGAGCTCGACCCGGCCTACAAGGCGCAACGGCCGGCGCCGCCCGACGACCTGGTTCCGCAGTTCCCCCTGGTGCGCGACGTGACCCGGGCGCTCTCGGTCCCCATCCTGGAGCAGGAAGGGTTCGAGGCCGATGACATCATCGCCACCCTGGCCAGCCACGCCCGCGGCCACGGCTGGGAGGTGGTGATCGTCACCGGCGACAAGGACTTCGGTCAGCTGGTCGACGACAAGATCAGGCTCTACGACCCCATGGCCGAGGCCCGGGGGCAGGGCGGCTGGAGCGGCCCGGCCGAGGTCGAGGCCAGGATGGGCGTGCCGCCCTCGCAGGTGATCGAGTACCAGGCCCTGCTCGGCGACAAGGTGGACAACGTGCCCGGACTCCCGGGCGTCGGCGAGGTGACGGCGGCGGCGCTCATCCGCCACTTCGGCTCGGTGGAAGCGATGCTCTCACGGCCCGAGGAGATCCCGCTGGCGGTGAAGCGCGGCGGCGAGAAGCTCAAGGAGAGGGTGCTGGCCGGCGCCGAGCGGCTGCGGCTCAACCGCAAGCTGGTGACGCTCGACGCCCACATGGCCCTGCCGTGGGAGCCGGAGCAGCTGGAGCGGCGGCCCATCGACGCCGAGCAGGCCAGGGCGCTCTTCACCGAGCTGGAGTTCACGCGGCTGCTGCGCGAGCTGCCTGGGCTGGTGGCGGCCGCGGGGGAGGCCAGGCCGCCGCTCGACCTGACCCCGACCACCGACTCGCCGCCGCCCCGGCCCCCGGCCTCGCCACCGACCCAGCACGCCGCGAGCGCGCCGACGCCAGTGACCGCGGCTCCGGCCATGACCCGGACCGAGCTGCTCCTCGACGAGGCGGCGCTGGCGTCGGCGGTGATCGCGCTGGCCGGGGCGCCCGAGATCGGGCTGATGGTCATTGGCACCGGCCAGGCCCCGCGGACCGACCCGCTGGTCGGGCTGGCCATGGCCGGCGGCGGGCGCGCCTACTACCTCCCGCTCGGCCACCGCTACCTCGGCGCCCCGACCGCACTCCCGGTCGCAGTGATCGCCGGCGCGCTCCGGCCGCTCGTCACCGGCCAGAGGCCGGTCCATGCCCACGATCGGAAGGCGGCCGCCCATCGGCTGGCCAGGCTCGGGCTCGAGCTGAGCGCACCGGGCGAGGACACCGAGCTGATGGCGCGCCTGCTGCTGCCGACCCGGCGCGAGCAGGGGATCGGCGAGGTCGCCAGGGAGCAGCTCGGCCTCGAGCTCCCGCCCGATCCGGTCGCCGGGGAGAGGCGGGGCGGCACCGGGCACGAGGGGGCCGAGGTGGAGCGGGTGGCGGCCTGGGCCGGGCCGGCGGCCGCCGCGCTGCCTGCGCTGGCGGCCTCGCTCGGCGCTGCGCTGGAGGCCGTAACGCTGACCAGCCTCTACCGCGACATCGAGCGGCCGCTCATCCCGGTGCTCCTCGACATGGAGCGGGCCGGCATCGCCGTGGACTCGGCGGCCATGGAGGCCATGAGCGTCGAGTTCGGCGCCGCCATGGATGAGCTGGAGCGGCGCCTCACCGAGTCGGCGGGCCACCCCTTCAACGTCGCCTCGACGAGGGAGCTCGGCAAGGTGCTCTTCGAGGAGCTGGGGCTGCCCATCATCAAGAAGCTCAAGACTGGCCCCTCCACCGACGTGGAGGTGCTGGAGAAGCTGGCCGAGCAGCACGCCCTCCCGGGGCTGGTGCTGGAGCACCGCTCGCTGGCCAAGCTCAAGGGGACCTACGTCGACGCCCTGCCGCTGCTGGTCGACAAAGCCGACGGGCGCATCCACACCACCTTCCACCAGGCCGGTGCGGCCACCGGCCGGCTCTCCTCGGTCGATCCCAACCTGCAGAACATCCCGGTTCGGACCGAGCTCTCACGCCGCATCCGGGCCGCCTTCGTGGCGCCGCCGGGCCGCCGCCTGGTCTCGGCCGACTACTCGCAGATCGAGCTGCGCATCCTGGCCCACTACTCGGCCGACCCGGCCCTGCTCGAGTCCTTCCGGCTCGGCGAGGACGTCCACACCCGGACCGCCGCCGAGACCTTCAGCGTGGCGGCCGACGCCGTCACCAGTGACCAGCGGCGCGTCGCCAAAGTGCTCAACTTCGGCATCGCCTACGGCCTCTCCGCCTTCGGCCTCTCCCAGCGGCTCGACCTGCCGCCCCGCGAGGCCCAGGGGATCATCGACCGCTACTTCGCCCGCTACGCCGGCGTGAAGCGCTGGCTCGACGCCATCGTCGCCGAGGCGCGCCGGGCCGGGGAGGTGCGGACCCTCTTCGGCCGGCTGCGCCCCATGCCGGAGATCTCGGCCCGCAACCAGGCCCTCAGGCAGGCGGCCGAGCGGACCGCCGTCAACACGCCCATCCAGGGGACGGCGGCGGACGTCGTCAAGATCGCCATGCTCAGGGTCCAGGACGCGCTGGCGCGGGAGCGGCTCGACGCCCGCATGCTGCTGCAGGTCCACGACGAGCTGGTGGTCGAGGCGGATGAGAGGGCGGTGGAGCAGGTCTCGGCGCTGCTGCGCCGGGAGATGCAGGGCTCCGCCAGCCTGGCGGTGCCGCTGTTGGTGGAGGTCGGGCACGGCCGCAGCTGGGCCGAGGCCCACTGAGCGCCCGGGGGGCGCGCCGCGGCGGAGTGGGCCGGGGGCGGAACTACGACTCGTCGCCGGCCAGCTTCTTGCGCCCGGCGGCGAACGGCACCGCCTCGTCGCGGGGCGGCTCGCGGAAGGCCTCCAGCAGCCGGAGGTGGCCCTCGGCCAGCGACTTGAGGCCGGCCTCGAACTGCACCCGCTGCCGCTTCAGCTCGTTGATGTCGTCGACGATGCGGAGGAAGCGCTGGTGCGCGCCCTGGACGATCTTCTCGGCCTGGAGCTCGGAGTCGGCCACGGTGATCTCGGCCTCCTTGCGGGCCGACTCGCGGATCTCCTCGGAGGCGCGCTGCGCGGCCACCAGGGTCTCCTGCAGCGAGCGCTCCCGCCCGCGGTGCTCCACCAACTCGTCCGACTTGCGCCGGTTCTCCTCGCGGAGCGTGTTGAGCTCCTTGACCAGCCCCTCGAACTCGCTGGCGACCAGCGCCAGGAAGGCGGCCACCTCCTCGGAGTCGAGGCCCCGGAAGGTCTTGCGGAAGGACTTCTGGGTGATGTCGAGGGGCGTGATGTTCATGGTGGTGGCTCCGGAGGTGGGATTGTAGCCCGGGCACCTCGGCTGTCCATTCGGAGGCCGTCAGCGACGACCCGGGCGGTGGGGCCCCCGTGATATCTTCCGCAGCCCGATGCCCTTCTCCGAGCTCCAGGCACAGGACCGCGCCGTCGGCGCCCTCCAGGCGGCGCTCCGCCGCGGCCGGCTCCACCACGCCTACCTGCTGGGCGGACCCGAGGGGGTGGGGAAGGGGACCGCGGCCCGGCTGCTGGCGCAGGCGGCCAACTGCGAGGGGCCCGGGGCCAGGGTCGACGGCCTCCCCGAGGACGCCTGCGGCGAGTGCGCGCCGTGCCGCAAGATCGCCCGCGGCACCCACCCCGACGTCTTCCTCCTCCAGGAGGAGCGGGTCATGGCCAAGGCCGGCCGGTGGGAGCCGAAGGGAGGCCGGACGCCCTCCCGCGAGATCGTGGTCGACCAGGTGCGCGACCTCGTCGACCACCGGCTTTCGATGCGCCGCTTCGAGGGGCGCCGGCGGGTGGTGGTGATCGATCCAGCCGACGCCATGAACGTCCAGGCCCAGAACGCCCTGCTCAAGACGCTCGAGGAGCCGCCAGAAGGGACCACCCTGGTGCTGGTCTCCTCGAGCCCGGACGCGCTGCTCCCGACCATCAAGAGCCGCTGCCTGCGGGTGGCCTTCGCGCCGCTGCCGGAGCCGATCATCCTGGCCCACCTCGTGGCGGCCGGGCAGCCGCCCGAGGCTGCGCGGCTGGCGGCGGCCCTCTCCGGCGGCTCGCTCTCGCGGGCGCTCGGGCTCGACGCCGAGGCGCTCTCCGAGCGGCGCGCCGCGCTGGAAGGAGCCGCGTCCCTCACCGCCGCCGACGCCGGCCGCTGGGTGGCCTTCGCGCGGGAGCACGGCGACGATCGCGAGGCGGCGGCCGGACTCGGGGAGCTGCTGCTCATCTGGTGGCGCGACGTGCTGGTGGCGCAGGCGGGCGGGGCAGGGCTGGCGCTGGCCGAGCTGGCGCCGCTGACGCGCCGCACCGCCGCGGCCATCACCCCGGCCGAGGCGCTGCGCCGGCGCGGACTCACCGAGCGGCTGCTCGGCGCGCTGCGCCAGAACGCCGCCGCCCCGCTGGCGATCGAGCGGATGCTGATCGGGTGGTTCCATGGCCGGTAGCTTCCGCCCGCCCAGGCCGGCCGGCCCGACGCTGGAGGCCTGCCTCGCCGAGGCGTCGGCCGGTTCGCCCGCGGCCGTCTACCTCTTCGACGGCGACGCCTTCCTGGCCCAGCGGGCAGGGCGGGAGCTGGCCTTCGCGCTCGTCAAGGAGCAGGAGCGCAGCCTCAACCTGGTCGAGCTCGACGCCGCGGCCTCGCCAGCCGAGGTGGCCAACGAGCTGGTGACCCGCGGCCTCTTCTCGAGTGGCCGCAAGGTGGTGCTGCTGCAGGAGCCGGCCTTCCTCACCTCCAAGGAGGACGTCGAGGAGTCGTTCGAGGAGGCGCGGATCCAGTGGGGCGTGGGGCGGCAGCGCGAGGCGGCGCGCCGGCTGCTGGCGCTCTGCGCCAAGGCCGGCCTCGGGGCCCCCGACCTGCGCCCTGCGCCCGGCGACGACCCCGGCAAGTTCAAGGCGGCGCTCGGCAAGGCGCTCAAGCGCGAGTTCGGCTTCGCGCCCGGGGAGGACGGCCTCGCCTTCGTGGTGGCGGCGGCCGGCTACGCCATCGAGCGCGAGATGAAGGCGGCCAAGGACGATTCGGGCGCGCTCGACGCGGCGCTGGAGCGAGGCCTGCCGCCGGGCCACGTGCTGGTGATCGCCGCCGGCAAGGTCGACGGCAAGCTGCCGCTCGTGAAGAAGCTGGCCGCGGCCGGGCGGCGCGTCGAGGTGGCGATCCCCCGGGAGGGGACCTTCGACGCCCACGTGGTGCTCGGCCCGGTGATCCAGACCCTGCTGGCCGGGACCGGGAGGAAGGCCGACGCCGGCGCCGTCGAGCGGCTCGAGGCGCTGGTGGGCGGCGACGCCCGCACCCTCGCCTCAGAGCTGCAGAAGCTGGTGGCCTTCGTCGGCGACCGCACCGTGATCGGCGCCGACGACGTCGAGGAGGTGGTGACCCGCACCGCCGAGGACCCCTTCTTCGCGCTCGGCAACGCCGTCGAGGCGCGCGACCTGCCGGCCGCCCTCTCGGTGGTCGATCGGACCGTGGCCGACGGCGGCAGCCCGCACATGCTGCTGGCCACGCTGGCCGGAACGGTGCGGCGGCTGGTGGTGGAGAAGGAGCGGGCCCGGGTGGTGGTGGGCGACCGGGTGCTGCGCTCCTCGCGGGACTGGGAGGCGCAGGTCTTCCCATCCATCCCGCCCAAGGAGGTCGGCAAGAAGAAGCCCTACGGCTTCTGGATGAAGTACCAGGCCTCGACCCGGTTCGGGCGCGGCGAGCTGCTCGACGGGCTCGTGACGCTGCACGAGGCCGACGTGGCCATGAAGAGCGGGCAGGACGCGCGCATGCAGCTGGAGCGCGTCCTCCTCGGCCTGCTCGCCAGCACAGGATCGGAGCGGAGACCCGCATGACGACGCGCCTCGTGACCAGCGCCCTGCCGTACGCCAACGGCTCCATCCACCTCGGCCACATGGTCGAGCACGTCCAGACCGACGTCTACGTCCGCTACCTGCGCAGCATCGGCGACGACGTCACCTGGATCTGCGCCGCCGACGCTCACGGCACGCCCATCGAGGTCAACGCCGGCAAGGCCGGGGTCCCGCCGGCCCAGTTCGCCGAGGCCCACCGGCAGGAGCAGCACCGCACCTTCCAGGCCTTCGGCATCGCCCATGACACCTACTACACCACCGACTCACCGGAGAACCGGGCCTGGGCCTACCGGATCTACGATGCCCTCAAGGCCCGCGGGCTCATCCACAAGAGATCGGTCGAGCAGCTCTACTGCGAGCATGACCAGCGCTTCCTGCCCGACCGCTTCGTCAAGGGCACCTGCCCCAAGTGCGCCACACCCGAGCAGTACGGCGACGTCTGCGAGAAGTGCGGCACCACCTATGATCCGCGGGAGCTCAAGGACCCGGCCTGCGTGCTCTGCATGCGGCCGCCGGTGGTCCGCAGCAGCGACCACGCCTACGTCAACCTGCGCAGGCCGGAGGTGGCGGCCATCATCCAGGGCTGGGTCGAGGCCGAGGGGCACCTCGAGCCGGCGGTGCGCCAGCAGGTGAAGGGTTGGCTGGCCGACCTGCAGGACTGGTGCATCACCCGCGACGCCCCGTACTTCGGCTTCCCGGTCAACGACGCCGACTTCCCCGGCAAGTTCCTCTACGTCTGGCTCGACGCTCCCATCGGCTACCTCTCCAGCGGTGAGCACTACTTCGCCGCCGAGGCGCCCCCGGAGCGCCGGCTCACCCCGGAGGCCTACCGGGCCCGCTACCTCGACGAGGGGGCGCCGGCGCGGCTCGAGCACGTCATCGGCAAGGACATCCTGCGCTTCCACGCCGTCTTCTGGCCGGCCATGCTCTGGGCCGCCGGCCTGAAGCGGCCCGACCGGATGGTGGTCCACGGCCACCTGACCGTGAACGGCGAGAAGATGTCCAAGTCGCGGGGCACCTTCATCAACGCCAGCACCTACCTCGAGTCGGGGCTCGACCCGGAGCTGCTTCGCTACTTCTTCGCCGCCAACCTCTCGGCCGGCCCTAGCGACCTCGATCTCTCGCTCGAGGAGTTCCGCAACCGGATCAACGCCGACCTCGCCAACAACGTGGCCAACCTGGCCAGCCGGGTGGCGGCGCTGCTGCAGCGGGCCACCGGCCCGGTTGGCTCGGCGGCGCCCGATCCCGAGGTGGTGTCGGCGGTCCGCGAGGCGCTGCCGCTGGCGAGGCGTGCCTACGGCGAGCTGCAGCTGCGCGAGGTGGTGCGGCTGGTGAGCCAGTTGGCCAGCGTCTGCAACCGGCGCGTCCAGGAGAGCAAGCCCTGGGAGAACCCGACCGGTCCAGCCGAGCAGGCGGTGCTCTACGCCATCGCCAAGGCGCTCGGGGCGCTGGCGCTGATGCTCCAGCCCATCCTCCCCAGATTCGCCGCCGCGCTGGCGAACGCCTACGGCCTGCCGCTGCCGACCTGGACCGAGTGGCTCGACCCGTTCGACGGCCAGCCGGTGGCGGTGCGCGAGAAGCCGCCGCAGATCGCCCGGCTCGACCAGAAGCAGGTTGAGAAGCTGATCACCAGCAGCGCCGAGGCCCCGAAGCCGGCAAAGGTGGCCAAGGGGGCCAGCCCGGCCGAGGGGGCCGGGAAGGCGACCGCCAAGCCGGCCGCCGAGCCACCGGTCTTCGGCGTCATCCAGTACGAGGACTTCGCCAGGGTCGAGCTGCGGGTCGGAGCCGTCCTCTCGGCGGCCCGGGTGGAGAAGGCCGACAAGCTGCTGCAGCTCTCGGTCGACGTCGGCGAGCCGGCGCCGCGCACCATCGTGGCGGGCATCGCCCAGGCCTACCCGGAGCCGGCCGCGCTGGTCGGCAAGCGGATCGTGGTGGTGGCTAACCTGGCGCCGCGCCCGCTGCGCGGCATCACCTCACAGGGGATGCTGCTGGCGGCCGGCGAGCCGCCGAACCTGCAGCTGGTCACGGTGGGCGAGGCCATCGCCCCGGGCACGCGGGTGAAGTAGCGGTGGGGTCCGGACCGGTGCTGATCGACTCCCACGCCCACCTCGACTTCGAGGACTTCGCCGGCGACCTCGACGGCGTCATGACCCGGGCCCGGGCCGCCGGGGTGGGGCGGGTGGTCACCATCGGCCTCTGGCGCAAGGAGGGCGACTTCGGCAACGCCCTCGAGCTGGCGACCCGCTGGCCCGGCACCTTCTCGGCCACCGCCGGCGTCCACCCGCACGAGTGCGCCAAGGTGAGCGAGGCCGACTGGGCCCGCTCCGCCGAGCTGGCGGCCGACCCGCGCGTGGTCGCCGTGGGCGAGACCGGGCTCGACTTCCACTACGACCTCTCGCCGCGCGACGTGCAGGAGGCCAGCTTCCGCCGCTCCATAAGGCTGGCCCACCAGGTCGGCAAGCCGCTGGTGATCCACGTGCGCGAGGCCGAGGCCGACTGCCTGCGGGTGCTGCGCGAGGAGGGACTGCCTGCGGCCGGCGGCGTGATCCACTGCTTCACCGGCGACGCGGCGGCTGCGAGGAGCTACCTCGACCTCGGGCTGCAGATCTCGGTGGCCGGGATCGTCACCTTCAAGACCGCAGAGCCGATCCGCGAGGCGGTCCGGCTGGTGCCGGATGACAGCCTGCTGGTCGAGACCGACTCGCCGTTCCTGGCCCCCGTCCCGTTCCGCGGCAAGCGCAACGAGCCGGCCCACGTGCGGCTGGTGGCCGAGAAGGTGGCCGAGGTGCGCGGGCAGCCGCTGGAGCGGGTGGCCGCCTTCACGACGGCCAACACGCGGCGGCTCTTCCGGCTGCCGGCGCCACCGGCGTCCGGCGGGTAGGGCGCTCCCCGGGCCCGGGCCTCAGCCGTCCCAGCTCCCCCACTCGTCCTCGCGCTCGGCGTCGGCCTCGGCGCTCGACTTTCGGCGATCGGCCCAGCGGACCACCGGCCAGCCACGCCGCTCCGCCTCCTCGCGGAAGGGGTCCTTGGGGTTGACCACCACCGGGTGGCCGACCGCCTCGAAGAGCGGCACGTCGGCCGGGGAGTCGGAGTAGAGCCAGCTCCGCGCCAGGTCGAGGTCCCAGCGCTCCAGCAGCTTCTCCACCGCCTCGCGCTTCCCCTCGCGAAAGACCACCGGCCTGATCAGCTGGTCGGTGAACTGCCCGCCCACGATGGTGGCGCGGGTGCCGAGGGCGGCGTGGGCCCGCAGGTGGGCGGCCAGCTCGTCGATGATGTACTGCGGCGAGCCGGAGGCGAGCAGCACGAAGTGGCCCGAGAGCAGGTGGCGCCGGACCTGGCGGATGGCGCCGGAGGTGATGCGGCGGCGCAGGTGCAGTTCGAAGCAGGCGCGGGCGTGTTCCTTGAGCTCGTCGGCGCGCAGGCCGGCGTGGCAGGTCGAGCCGACCTCCACCATGTCGTGCTCGGTGAGCCGGCCCCGGGCGTACTCGTAGATGACGCGCGGGATGCGGGCCCGCACCTCGGGGCGCATCACCTTCTGTCGGTAGAGGTACCAGGTGAAGATGGTCCCGGCGTTCCCATCGAGGAGCGAGTCGTCGACGTCGAAGACCGCTGCCGTCCGACCGAACGGGATCATGCAGCACCCTTACCACGGGCCGCTAGCCGGCCGGCGTGCCCTCGGGGGAGGGCGGCGCCTCGGTGGCCGCGGCGGGGGCGGCCGCTTCGGCCGGCTCGGGCGGGGCCGAGACCTCGGTGGCCTCGGCCGGCTTGCCCGGGTCGCCCAGCTTCGCCGCCAGCGCGGCGAACGGGCTGTGGGTCAGTCCCTTCTTCTCGCCGGGCGGACGGTGCGGCCCCTTGTCACCCGGCAGGCGCGGACCGGTGTAGCCCTTGGTCTTGTCGCCGGGGCGGCCGAAGGCTCCGCGCTGCCCCCGGTCCGGCGGGCGCTCGGACCGCTCGGGGCGGGGCGCAGTGGCGGCCACGGCCGCGGCCGGTGGCGCCTCGGCGCCGGGCTCGGTGACCGGCCTGTCGCTGGCCCGCTCGACCGGCCTGCGCTCCGGGCGGATCGGCTGCTGCGGCCGAGGCTTCTTCTCCGCCTTCCGCTTCCCCTGGGCGCCGGGCTGTCCTGCGGCGCCGCCGCGCGGGATGTAGATCACCGGCGTCATGAACTCGGGCGGTGGCCCCTTCTTCTCGGCCTGGACGGTCGGGAGGGCGCCGCGCCAGATCATCTGCTCGTAGACGTTGTTGGTGTCGGTCCAGCGGCGGTGGCCGCTCTCGCGACCCATCAGGTTGAGCCAGCCGTTGATGCGGCTGTCGATCTCGTCCAGGTAATGGGTGAGCAGCGCCTCGAGCGTCAGCGGGATCTTGGGCGAGCCGTACTCGAGCTTGCCGTGGTGAGCCAGCACCAGGTGGACGACGTGGTGCTCGAGCTCGCGCGGCATGCCGACGCGGCGGGCCTTGTCGTGGATCCACTGCGCCGCCATGACCAGGTGGCCGACCAGCTTGCCCTCGTCGGTGTACTCGGCGTTGCGGTCGCCGGAGAGCTCGCGGACCTTGCCGAGATCGTGGAGGAAGGCGCCGGCCACCAGCAGGTCGCGGTCGACCTGCGGGTACTGGTCGGCGAGCCGGTGGGCCAGCTTCATGACGGCGACGGTGTGCTCGAGCAGGCCGCCGGCGTAGGCGTGGTGCACCGACCTGGCGGCCGGGGCGCGGCGCAGGCGCGCGGCGAAGTCCTCGTCCCCGAGGAAGGCGGCGATGAGCGCCTTGATGTGCTGGTCGGTGACGGCGTCGGCCAGGCCGAGCAGCTCGCTCCAGGCCTGCTCGTCGACCTCGGGGGCGGTGACCTTCTCCACCTTCTCGGGCTTCCTGGCCTCGGGCGGCGCGGTCCAGGCGAACTCGGCGGCCTCGAGCCCGGCGGCGTCGATCTTGGTGAGGGTCTCGATGCGGAGCTGGGGCTTGCCCTGGAAGGTGCCGATCAGCCCTTCGATCTCGACGAAGTCCTGCTCCTCGAAGAGCGGGACCACCTCGTCGAGCTTCTCGAAGAGGCGGGCCTCGAGCTCGCCGGTCTTGTCGTGGAGCGTGACCGCCAGGTAGGTCTTGCCGCTCTTGGAGGTCGGGGTGGCCTTCTTGGCGACCAGGAAGAGGCTCTTGAACTTCTCGCCTTCCTTGACGTCCTTGATCCAGGTCTTTTCCATAGGGCGCGGAAGCTAGCCTAAGCGGGCGGCCGAGACAACCGGATCGCCCCGGGAGGACGGGGGTTTGATCCAGGTCCGGGTGGAACTCGCCGGCCCGGCCCGGGGCAATCTGGCCGCTTCGTTCCTCGCGACCCACCCGGGGGGCGCGTTGAGCGGGCGCCCGGTGTCGATCCCGATGAAGAGATCCCCGACCGCTCGCGAGGAGTCGCGGCCGGTCTCGACCGGCACGCAGGAGGAAACATGCATGGAAAGCCGCTGATGTCAGCGTCGTTGCTCACCGTCGCGGCGTGGCTGGGCCTGGTCGGCTGCAGCGCCGAGACCGCCAGCCTCACCCCGCTGCAGTGGGTCAAGGTGCCCGGACTGGCCCCCAACGGCGCCCTGCTCGGGCCTGGCGCCTCCGGCGCCTTCGACGAGCGGGCCAACTTCACGACCGCGGCCTTCCGCGACGGCGCCACCATCCGGCTCTACTACGGCGGCAGCGACGCCACCGGGGCGCCGGCCGGGATCTCCTGCGGCCACTGGCGCATCGGCATGGCCGAGTCGGCCGACGGCGTCGTCTTCACGCGGGTCCCGGGCGCAGGCCCGGGCGGCGCCATGCTCGACAACGGCGCCGCCGGTGCCTTCGACTCACAGCTCACCTACCGACCCGTGGTGCTGAAGGACGGCGCCGTCTACCGCATGTGGTTCAACGGCAGCGCCGAGCCGTTCAACTGCCCGCCCGCGCCTATCGCCCTGCACCGGCGCATCGGCTACGCCGAGTCGAGCGACGGGCGCTCCTGGTCCAAGCTCTACGATGGTGACGGGCCGGGAGGCAGCGTCCTCCCGCTCGGTCCGCCGGGATCGATCGACGAGCAACAGGTCGGCTACGTCGCGGTCATCCGGGACGGCGCCGGGTACAAGATGTTCTACTCGGCCAACGACGCCACCAACACCTGGCGGGTGGCCCTGGCCACCTCGACCGATGCCCGCCACTGGACCAAGGTGCCCGGCAAGCTCGCCGGCGGCGCCATCCTCGACACCGGGCCCGACGGCGCCTTCGACTTCGCCTGCGCCTACCAGCCGACCGTCGTGAAGGAGCGCGACCAGCTCTACCGCATGTGGTACCGGGGCTGCGTGGCCCGCGGCGCCGCCAACGGCCCGAGCCGGGGGAGCATCGGGTACGCCGAGTCGAACGACGGCATCACCTGGATCAAGCTGCCCCAGCCGACCCCGGACGGCTCGGCGCTCGGCGTCGGCGTGGCCCCGGCCTTCGACTCGGGCGGCCTGACCACGCCGTCGGTATTCCTCGATGGCGCCGGCTGGAGCATGTACTACGCCGGCTTCGACACCACCGGCCAGTACTCGGCCGGCCTGGCGCGGGCGGCGCCGTGAGTGCCAGGGCGTTGCTGGTGCTGCTGGCCGGGAGCCTGGCCGGTCCGGCCCTTGCCCAGACCATGCTCGATCAGGAGCAGCGGCTCATCGAGCTCCACTCGCTCTTGCTGGCCCTCCCGGCCCTGGACCCACCCGGCGCGCTGGCTCCGCTGCAGGGGCGGTTCGGGATCGAGGTGGTTGGCGTGCCGCTCATCGACGGCACCACCGGCGCCAAGACCCAGCTCACCGCCTCCGACCGGACCCGGATCATCCCGCGGCTGCGCGGCGCGCTCGGGCTCCCGCTGGGGAGCGACTGGCGGGCCTTCGTCGGGGTCGGCTGGATCCCGCCCATCGTGATCAACCGGGCCAGCTCCAGCATGGTGGGGCTCGAGGCCGGCGCCGCCTGGAACGCCGGGGCCTTCTCGGCCGGGCTCAGGCTGCACGGCGAGCGGGCCGACTCGAGGAGCCCGGTCACCAGCCCCGACACCCGCGACCGGCTGCTCACCCTGATCGGCGGCGCTGATCTCACGGCCGGCTGGCGCGTCGAGCTCGGGCCGGCGACGCTGACGCCCTACGCCGGGCTCGGAGTCGCCCGCGTCGACGGGACCTTCACGGTCACCAGCGACGGCTACCGGCTCACCAGCCGGACCACCGACCTGGTGCTGGCCGCCGGCGCCCGCCTGCTGCTGCTCCGGCAGGTCGAACTGGTCGCCGAGCTGGTCGCTTGGCCCGGCCTGCTGGTCCATCCGGGCTTCGCCGTCGCCTGGGTGCCCCAGTTCGGCCCAGCTCAGTAGCCGCCACCACCGCCGCCGCCGCCCCCCCCGGTGGTGGGTGGGTGGGTGGTGTCCTGCCAGCCGCAGCTCTTCGGGCCGGTGAAGGGTCCGGCGGCGAAGGTGTTGCCCGCCGCGATCGTTGTGCCGGAGGTGAGCTCGTTGCAGGAGGACTGGCTGTTGTTGGCCACCCGGTGCGCCGAGGCGTCGTTATTGAAGAAGGCGACGCAGTCGCCGGCGTTGATCGGCACCGTGTGGGTGTCCACGGTGGTTGCGGTGAAGACCACCTGGGAGGTGGTGAGGCAGTTGGTGGTCCCGGTCGGCATGGTGCCGGAGACGATGATGACTCCGGTGAATGCGTTCAGCGGCGGGCCCGAGGCGGGGGCGTCGCTCCCGCCGCAGGCGGCCAGTCCGAGCACGGCAGAGAGGGGGAGGGCAATTCCGATTCGCATGGCGACTCCTTTCGTTGCTTATCTGCTGGACACCCGGACGGCTCGCCACGGGCATCCGGGGGGCGAGGCCGTGTTGCACCGCTCCGGGGACGGAGCCTAGAACCAAGCTGCTCGCCCCAAGGAGGTACCCTGTCTTCGACGACACAGCCTCGCATCCTCGCCGTCAGCCGCGCCCTCCCGCCGCACCACGCAGACCGGATCCGCCACTGGGCGGCGCACACCGGCGGGCCCAAGGTGTTCGAGGCGGCCTTGGGGCCCGGCTTCGCCGCCGAGCTGCTGCTGCTGGCCTGGTGACCTATGCTCGGCCCCGTCGCGCTGCTTCACGCCTACCTGCTGCTGCTCCTCGTCGAGCGCGTCGCCGAGCTCTGGCTCTCGGCCCGGAACTCCCGCCGGGCGCTCTCCGCAGGCGCCGTCGAGAGCGGGCGGGGGCACTACCCGGCCATGGTCCTCTTCCACGCCGGCTTCCTGCTCGCCTGCGCCGTCGAGCCGGTGCTCTGGCCGCGCCGCTGGCCCCCCGGGCTCTCGCTGGCAGCGCTGGGGCTCGCCCTGCTCGCCATGGCGCTCCGCTGGTGGGCGGTGGCGACGCTGGGAGAGCGCTGGTCGACGCGAATCCTGGTCCGGCCCGGCCTGCCGCTGGTGAGCACCGGCCCCTACCGGCTGCTGCGCCACCCCAACTACCTGGCGGTGGTGCTGGAGCTCCTGGCGGTGCCGCTCATCGGCGGGGCGCTGGTCACGGCGGCGGCCGCCACGCTCGGCAACCTGCTCCTGCTCGCGATCCGCGTCCGCGCCGAGGAGCGGGCGCTGGGGCTACGGTCCGGGCCGGGACCCGCGGCCCGCGCCGGGTCCGGGAGCGGCGCGTGACCGCCCCCGAGGCGGCGGTGGTCGGCGAGCTGCTGCGCCTGGCCGCCACGCAGCTCGAGTTCGACGGGCCGCCGCCGGGGCCGGACGAGCCGCTGGCCGGCCGGCTCGACTCGCTCCAGCTGCTCACCCTGGCGGTGGCGATCGAGGACCGCTTCCAGGTCATCCTCACCGACGACGAGGCGGCCGAGGCGACCACGCTGCTCGCGGTGGCCCGGCTGGTCCTGGTGCGCGCCGACCCGGCGCGGCTCCCCGCTGGCCGGCCGCCGGAGGCTGCGTGAGCGCCTCGTCCCGGCCGCTCGCCAGGCTGCGTGGGCCGCCCGCCTCGCCGGCTCGCCACCCGACGCTGGTGCATGCACTCGTCGCCGCCGCCGCGCACCCTGGCGGGGTGACCTTCGTCGACATCGCCGAGCGGGAGACGCACCTGCCTTGGCGAGAGGTGGTGGAGCGGGCGGCGCGGGCGGCCAGCGCCTACCGGGCCTGGGGCGTCCAGCCCGGAGACCACGTGGCCATCGTGCTGCGGACCGAGCCGGCCTTCCTCGACGCCTTCTTTGGCGCCTGGCTGGCCGGGGCGGTGCCGGTCCCGCTCTACCCGCCGGTTCGCCTCGGCCGCCGCGAGGAGTACCTCGAGGGGACGGCGCGGATGCTCCGGGTCTCCAGCGCGAAGCTGCTGGTGGCCGGCGGCGCGGCGGGGCGGCTGCTCGGCGAGGTGGTGGCCCGGGCCAACCCGCCGCTCGGCTTCCGGGACGCGGCGGCGCTGCTCGACGGCGCTGCGTCGGCGCTCGCTCCGGCGACGATGGCCGGAGCGCTCGGCCTGGTGCAGTTCTCCTCGGGGTCGACGGTGGCGCCCAAGCCGGTCGCGATGACCCACGCCGCGCTCCAGGCCCAGGCCGACGCACTCATCGATCTGGTGGCGCCGACCACGGACGACGTGCTGGTCTCCTGGCTGCCGCTCTATCACGACATGGGGCTGATCGGCGGGCTGCTCGGCGCCATGAGCCATCCTGGACCGCTCGTGCTGATCGCGCCCGAGCACTTCCTGGCCCGGCCGGCGCTCTGGCTGCGCGCCGTGGCACGCCACCGTGGGACCATCTCGCCGGCGCCGAGCTTCGCCTACGCTTACGTCGCCGATCGGGTCGGCGATGCCGACCTGGCCGGGCTCGATCTCTCGTGCTGGCGCCTCGCCCTCGACGGCGCCGAGCCGGTCTCCTGCGAGGCGATGCGCCGGTTCGCGGCGCGGCTCGCCCCGCACGGCTTCGCCGCTCAGTCGCTGCGACCGGTCTACGGGCTCTCCGAGGCGGCGCTGGCGGTCACCTTCGGGGCCGGCGGCCGCCCGCCGACAGGGCTCAAGGTCGATGCCCACCGGCTGGCCCGCGACGGCGTCGTGAGTCCCGGCGATCGCGAGGTGGCCAGCGTCGGCGTTCCGATCCCGGGTTTCGAGGTCGAGGTGCGCGGCGAGGACGGGGAGGTGCAGGACCAGGATCGGCTCGGACGGATCTGGGCGCGCGGCCCATCGCTGCTACGTGAGCTGCTCGGCGACCCCGAGGGAACGGCCCGCATGCTGGTGGGCGGGTGGCTCGACACCGGCGACCTCGGCTTCGTCCACCGCGGCGAGCTCCATGTCCACGGCCGGGCCAAGGAGGTGGTGATCATCCGTGGCGCCAACCACGCACCCGACGAGTTCGAGGCGGCGCTGGCCGGGATCGCGGGGCTCCGACCGGGCTGCGCCGTTGCGGTCGGCGCCGCGCTCCCGGGGGTGGAGGGCGAGGCCCTGCTGCTCCTGGCCGAGGTGGCGGGAGGCGGGCCCGTCGACGGCGCCCGGCTCGCGGTGAGCGCCGCCAGCGCGGTGCTGGCGCGGACCGGCATCGCCCCGGCCGAGGTGAGGTTGCTGGCCGCCGGGACGCTGCCGCGGACCAGCTCGGGCAAGCTCCGCAGGCAGGAGGCGCTCCGCCGCTTCCAGGCCGGGACGCTGGCGCCGCCAGACCCGGCCGGCCCGGTCCAGCTGGCTGCCTGGGCGGCTCGCTCCCAGCTGGCCGCGCTTCAGTCCTGGCTGCGCCGGGCCGCGAGATGAGCGACCGGGTCCACGACGTGGTGGTGGCGGGTGGAGGTCCGGCCGGGATGGCGCTGGCGGCCGCGGCCGCGGGGCGAGGGCTCGACGTGCTGCTGGTCGAGCACCGGCGCTTCCCCATCGACCGGGCGTGCGGGGAGGGGCTGCTGCCGGCCGGCGTGCGCGCCCTGCAGGAGCTCGGGCTCCGCTCCAGGCTCGGCGCCGCCGACGCCTCGCCCATCACGGCGCTCCGCTGGATCGACGCGGCCGGTCCGTCGATGGAGCTGGCGCTGCCTGCGCCGGGCGGGCTTGGGGTGCGGCGCACCGCGCTCTCGGCGGTCCTGCTCGAGGCGGCCCGCCGGGCCGGTGCCGAGATGCTCGAGGCCGAGGTGGAAGACCACAGGCGCGACGCCGGGCTGGTCGAGGTGAGGACCTCGGCTGGGCCGGTGCGCGGTCGGCTGCTGGTGGCCGCCGACGGCCGGGGCTCGCCGATCCGTATGCGGGAGGGGCTCGACGCCGGGGCGGGGAGCCGGCCGCGGTTCGGGATCAGGCGTCACCTGGCGCTGGCACCCTGGAGCAGCGCCGTCGAGGCCCACCTGGGTGCGGGGGTGGAGGCCTACGTGACGCCAGCCGGTGTCGGGCGCGTCGGCGTCGCCTTCCTCTTCGAGCCCCCGAATGCCGGAGGTTGGTCCGCGCTCCTCGGCAGGTTTCCAGTGCTGGCGGCACGGCTCGAAGGGGCCGCTGTCCTGTCCGAGGACCGCGGCGCCGGGCCGCTGGTGCGGGGCTCGACGGCGAGGGTGCGCGACCGGCTGGTGCTCCTCGGCGACGCGGCCGGCTCGATCGACCCGCTGGCGGGCGAGGGCGTCTCGCTGGCGCTGGCCGGGGCGCTGGAGCTGGCAGGGCTGCTCCCCGACGCCATCGTCGCCGGGGCCACGCGCGAGGCGCTGCGCGGCTGGGAGCGGGCCTGGCAGCGGCGCCAGCGTCCTGCGGTGGCCTGGGCGGCCCTGCTGCTGGCGTTGACCAGACGGCCGCGGCTCCGGCGCCGCCTGATCTCGCTCGGCGCCGCCCGCCCTCGCCCGCTGGAGCGGCTGGTGGCGCTGGCGCTCGGCTGACTCAGCCCGATCCAGCCGGATCAGCCGAGCCGGGCGCGGAGCCGCTCCACCGGCTGGCGGACGTGGCAGCCGTCGAGGTGGTCGTTGACCAGCCCCATGGCCTGCATGAAGGCGTAGACGGTGGTCGGGCCGACGAAGCGGAAGCCGCGCCGCTTGAGCTCCTTCGAGAGCGCGACCGACGCCGGCGATTCGGTGAGCCTGGAGAGCGTCGCGCCGTCCAGGCGGCGCGGTCGGGACCGCGGCGCCGGCTGGTAGCGCCAGACCAGCGCGGCCAGCGACCCGTCGGTCTCGGCCACCTGGCAGGCGGCGCGCGCGTTGCCGATGGCCGCCTCGATCTTGCCGCGGTGGCGGACGATGCCCGCGTCACCGAGCAGCCGGGCCACGTCGCGCGGCCCGAAGCGGGCCACCCGCTCCCGGTCGAAGCCGGCGAAGGCGGCGCGGAAGGCCTCCCGCTTGCGCAGGATGGTGAGCCAGGAGAGGCCCGCCTGGAACCCTTCCAGGCAGAGCTTCTCCAGGAGCCTGGTGTCGTCCTGCACCGGCCGGCCCCACTCCAGGTCGTGATAGGCGAGGTAGTCGTCCGAGCCGAGGCACCAGGAGCAGCGCTCCAGGCCATCGGGACCAGGGCGGAGGGCGATGGGGGCCATGGCAGTGGTCTAGCGGCTCCGACCCGGCGGCGCTACCCGCGACAGGCTGGCGCATCGCACCGGAGCCGAACAGCCGCTAAGCTCTGGTGGCCATGAACGCCCAGAACCCGAAGCCTCGCCGCTGGACCCGGATCCTCGCCGCCTTCGCCGTCGGCCTGCTCCTGGCCGGGGTCGCCACCGCCTTCCTGCTCGATCGGCTCCTCACCTCGGCGGCGCGCGACCAGGCCGGGCGCCTCTCGGCTGCCTGGGGGCGGCCGGTCGAGGTCGGGGCGGTCAAGACGACCTTCCTGTCCGGGCTCGGGCTCCGCGTCGAAGGCGTGAGGATCGGCGCCGCCGCAGGGGAGCCCAGGCCGCTGCTCGAGGTCGACCGGGTCGAGGTGAGGCTGGAGCTGCTCCGGGCGCTCCGCTCCGGCGGCGCCGACCTGCACGTCCAGAGCGCCGAGCTGCAGGGGCTCCGGCTCAACGTCGTCAAGCTCAAGGACGGCACCACCAACCTGCGCCGGCTGGCCGGGGCGCTGCAGCGGGGTTCCGCCACGGAGCCGCCACCCGCCGCCGCTCCGGCCGGGGGCGAGGGGACCAGGGCCGACCTGTCGAAGGTGCGGGTCGACCACGCCGCGTTGCTCGACGGCCGCATCGCCTTCCTGGACGAGGCCAGGGGCGGCCCCGAGCTCTTCGTCGAGAAGATCGACCTGGTCGTCAACGGCCTGGCCGCCGGGCAGCCGCTCGAGCTGGTCCTCAAGGCCGGGCTGCTCTCGACGGCCCAGAACCTGGTGCTCGAGGTCCACGCGCCGCCGCTGCCGGCCACGCTGGTCCCGGTCCCCGACCGCCTGAGGCTCAAGGTGGCGCAGGTCGACCTCACGCCGCTGGCCCCCTTCGCGCCGACCGCCTCGGGCTTCCTGGGCGGCAGCTTCTCCGCCGACCTCGATCTGGCGTTGGGCGGCGCGGTCGCTGGCGGCGCCGGACCGACCTCGCTGCGCGGAGGCTTCAAGGCCCTCGGGCTCCGCTTCACCGGCCAGCAGGGTGGCCGGGCGCTCGACGTCACGCTCGACGCCGACCTGGTGGCCGACACGCTCAAGGGCGACCTGGACATCGCCCGGCTCCTCCTCGCCTTCGGGCCGGCTTCCATCGAGGGGAAGGGGAAGGTGAGCGGCCTGCTCTCCGGGAGCCCCAGGGTGGAGGGGCTGCGGCTGGTCGCCCGCGAGCTCGACCTCGCCTCCCTCGCCCCGTTCTATCCGCCGCTCCCGGGGCTGCTCGGTGGCCAGGTGTCGGGCCCCATCGGCCTGTCGGTGCAGGCGGCCGGGACCGGAACCGAGCCGATCATCGAGCTCCGCGCCGACCTGGCGCCGGTCCGGCTCGCCTTCGCCGGGCGCTTCGAGAAGGCGGCCGGCGGCGCCCTGTCGCTGCTGGCTCGCCTCCGGGGCGCCGGCGGCGGGGCGCTCCGCTTCGAGCTGGAGCTCGATCTCGGCGGTCTCGACCTGCGACCCGGCGGCTCGCTCGACAAGCGGCCGGGCGACCGGCTCAAGCTGGCCATGTCCGGCACCCGGACCACGGCCGGTTCGGGGAGCCGGCTGGAGCTGGGCCGCTTCACGCTGGGTCTGCTGGAGATGAACGTGAAGGCCACCGGCACCGTCGAGCAGGCGCCGGGGCGGACCCGCTTCGACCTGGTCGCCGAGATCGATCGCGTCGACGCCGACCGGCTGCTCCTGAAGTCGCCTCCAGCGCCCGCTCCCGCCGCCGCGCCGCCCCGGGCGCCTGCGCCCGGTCGCGCGGGCCCTTCTCCCTGGGACGGGCTGAGCGGCGCCCTGGCCCTTCGCATCGGCGAGGCCAGCTCGATGAAGCAGAAGATCACCGGGGTGAGCGCCCGGCTCAAGCTGAAGGAGGATGAGGTCAGCTTCGAGGAGGGTCGCTTCGGGATCTGGTCGGGGACGGTCGACCTGGCCGGCACCCAGGCTCGCCTGGCCCCGGCCGATCGCCCGTTCCAGCTCAAGGCCCGCGCCGGGCAGGTCCAGCTCGGCTCGCTCCTGGCCGCCTTCACCGACAAGAAGGTGGCCGAGGCCAGGCTCGACGCCGAGGTCCAGCTCTCCGGGAAGGGGGAGGGGAGCGCCGCCATCATGAAGGCCCTCGACGGCACGGTCGAAGGGAAGCTCCTCGACGGGGTCTTCTTCGGCAAGGACCTGGTGGCCGAGGTGCTCGAGCCGGTCGTGAAGGCGGTCCCCTCGCTCAAGGGGAGCGTGAGCCGCGGCGGGACCACCTCGCTCGGGAAGGTGCTCCCGTTCTCGCTCAGGATCCAGGGGGGCCAGGCGCGGCTTCAGCGGCCGCTCGAGATCTCCGACCGCGGCTCGACCACGACGGTGCAGGGGGCCTTCGGGTTCGACGGCGAGCTCGACCTGCCCACCACGCTGGCGCTGGCGCCGGCGGTGGTGGCCGAGGCGACGGCAGGCAAGGTCCGCCTCGACCGGCCGCTCCCCTTCGCCTTCAAGCTGGAGGGGAAGGCCTGGAGCCCCAGGGTCACCGGGCTGGACGTGAAGCCGGCCGTGCGGGTGGTTGCGGAGACGGTGGCGCTGCAGCAGCTCGGCAGGGCGCTCGGGCTGAGGCCGGCGGCCGGCCCGGCCGACCCTGGAAAGCCTGGCGAGGGGAAGCCGGACACCGTCACCGAGCCGGCCGCTGACGAGGCGGCGGCGGCCACGAGGCGGGCCAAGGAGGAGGCCGACGCGGCCAGGAAGAAGCTGGAGGAGGACGGCAGGAAGCTGCTCAAGGGGATCCTCGGTGGCGGGAAATGAGCGGGTCGGCGGAGGGCTGGTCGCACTCCGTGTCACGCCCGGCATCCTTTCACCCCGAGTAGATGCAGTAGCTGCATGACGACTCCGGCCCCGGGAAGGGGCAGGGGATCGCACGGCACCTGACGCCGATCAATTGCCGCGCTGCGCCGCCGATAATTGTTTGCTCCCGCCGACCGGGCCACTCCACATTGCCTTCCAGCGCCACTTTTCATGGAAAGTCGGGAGGATGGCGCCGCGCCGGGCCGGGGCCGAAGCAGCGCGGTAACCGCTCGACTTCACGCTCAGGAAGATCGCCGATGCGTCATCCGGTCGCGTGTGCTCTGGTGCCGCACCAGAAGGTGTCTCGCCCCGCCGCCTGGAGGGTTTTCGTGTCCGATCGCACGGCTGACCTCGAATGGAAGGTCGCGCAACTGAGCGAGCAGGTCGCCCGGCTCGGCGACCGGCTCGCCGCGCTCGAGGCCGGTCCGGCGGCGCAGGTGGCGCGGGCCCCCAAACGGGTCCGCCTCGCGGAGGGCGAGGAGGCCGCGCCGCGCGCCGCGGGGGGCGACCTGGACGCCGGCCTGATCGGGGCCGGTCTCTCATACGGTGGGCGCACGCTGCTGGTGCTGGCCGGCGCCTTCGTGCTGCGCGCCTTGACCGACACCGGGACCATCCCGGGCTGGCTCGGCGTGGCGCTCGGCTTTGCCTACGCCGCCACCTGGATCGGCCTCGCCGATCGGGCCGCTCGCGCCGGGGCCGGCGTGAGCGCCGGGGTCCACGGCTTCGCCGCGCTGCTCATCGCCTTCCCGCTCCTCTTCGAGGCGGCGGCCAGGTTCAAGCTGCTCAGCCCGACCGCGGCGGTCGTCGCCCTGGCGCTGGTCACCACCGCGCTCCTCGGCGTGGCGGCCCGGCGCCGGCTCCTGGCCCTCGCCTGGGTCGCCGCGCTCGGCAGCGTCATCACCGTCATCGCGCTCATGGTGCTCGGTGGGCGCATGGTCCCCGGCACGCTCTTTCTGGTCCTGCTCGGCGTCGAGAGCCTCTGGCTCGCCTACGTCCTCGACTGGTACGCCATCCGCTGGCCCACGGCGGTGATCGCCGACCTGGCCGTGCTGGCCCTCTCGGTGCGGGCGGTGGGGCCCGGGTCGCTGGACGGGCCGGCCTCGGCCAACCTGGTGCAGGCGGTGCTGCTGGCGGCCTTCATCGCCAGCTTCGGCATCCGCACCCTGCTCATGAACCGGGGGGTGGTCGCCTTCGAGGTCTTCCAGACCATCGGCGCCGTGGCCGCCGGGCTGGGTGGTGCCGCCTTCGTGGCGGCGCGCGCCAGCGACGCCAGCGCCGCGCTCTTCGGGGTGGCCGCGACGCTCTTCGGGCTGGGCGCCTACGTGGTGGCCTTCTTCTTCCGCGGCCGGCGCCCACAGGACCTCGTCAACTTCCCGTTCTACACCTCGGTCGGCGTGCTGATGGTCCTCTCGGGGACCGTCCTGCTGCTCGGCGGCTCCTGGCTGGCGCTGGTCTGGAGCCTGCTGGCGGTGATCTCGGCAGAGCTCTCCGGGCGGCTGGGCCGGCGCACGCTGGCGGTCCACGCCGTCGGCTATGCCATCGGCGCCGCCATCGCCTCCGATCTGCTGGCGGTCACCTCCGACGCCCTGCTCGCCTCGGCGACCCGGGCCTGGGCCGCCCCCGGCAGCGCCACGCTGGTGGCGCTGGTCGCCGCGGTGGCCTGCGCCTGGTTCGGTTCGCGCCCGGGCGCCGCCGGCCCGCCGCCCACCGCGAGCGCCCGGCTGCCGCAGCTGGCCCTGGTCTCCCTGGCCGCCGCCGGGGCCGCCGGGCTCCTCACCTCCAGGCTGGTCCCGCTGCTGGCCGGCGTGCCCGGCACCGAGCTGAGCCGCGGCGCGGTCGCCACGGTGCGGACCGCCGTTCTGGTCACAGGGACGCTCTTGCTGGCCTGGGCGGGACGCCGCGAGGCCTGGCGCGAGGCCGGCTGGCTCGCCTACCCGGTGCTGGTGGCCACTGGCGTGAAGTTCGTCTTCGAGGACCTCCCCACCGGGAGGCCGGCGACGTTGATGGTCTCCTTGGGGCTCTACGGCGCCGCGCTCCTGCTGGTGCCGCGCCTGCGCCCGCGCGCCGGCAAGGTGGCCGCGGCCACGGCCACGGTACGGCCAGAGGCCAACCATGGCTGACCTGCTATCGTCGCTCCTGGAAGGGCTCCGCGGCGCGCTCCGGCGCGAGCGGCTCCCCGACCCACCTCCCACCGGGGCCGTCGCCCGGGGGCACCCCGGCGTCCTGGAGCAGCTCTTCGCCCGCGAGCAGCTCGGCGCCGATCCCGAGCCGCGGGCCGCCGTCCGTCCCGGGCTCCTCTCGGTCATCTTCAGGCCGGAGCAGCTCGGCGCCGACCCGGCGCCGGCGCCGCGCCGCCGCACCAACTGGATCGCCTTCCTCACCAAGCCCGAACAGCTCGACGACTGACGAACGCCGCACAGGAGGAGACGGATGGAGCATGCACGGCATGTGTTTCGAGTGGTCCTGGTGGTCATCGTGGGGCTCGCCGCGATCCTCATCGGCCGGGGCTTCCTGGTGCCGAAGTCGCACGGCATCTTCGGCGCCTACCGCGCCGATAACGTCGCCGAGCAGATGAAGGCGCGCCTCCCGGCGCACCAGGGCGCGGCCAGCTGCACGCCTTGCCACAAGGGCAAGGCCGAGACCCGCGCCGCCGGCAGCCACAAGACGGTGAGCTGCGAGGTCTGCCACGCTCCGCTGCTGCGCCACGTGGCCGAGGGCAAGGTGACCGGGCCGATGCCCGTCGACAAGGCCTTCACCGCCTGCGCCCGCTGCCACCGGAAGATCCAGGGGCGCCCCGAGAAATTCCCGCAGGTGGTGCTGGAGCAGCACGTCACCACCAAGCTCGAGGGTGCGGTCTGCCTCGAGTGCCACGACCCCCACTCGCCCAAGCTCTAGGAGCCGACATGGACCACGCGCCTTGCACCCCGGCACCGACCGCGCCACCTCCCCCCTGCGACGCCCCGGCCGACGCCGAGCGCCGCGGCTTCCTCAAGATCACCGGCGGCGCGGTGGCCCTGCTGGCCGGGCTCGACGCCGCGGCCAACACCGAGACCCACGCCCCGCCGCCCGGCGGTGACGCCTACAACTGGGAGGAGCACCGCTGGGCCTACGTCATCGACACCTCCAAGTGCATCGGCTGCGGCTCCTGCGTGCGGGCCTGCAAGGCCGAGAACGAGGTGCCCGAGGGCTTCGTCCGCACCTGGGTGGAGCGCTACATCAGCGGCCCGGGCGGCTCTTACGTCGACTCGCCCAAGGGCGGGCTGGAGGGCTTCCCGCCGGTGCCGACCGCCTTCACGCCAACCAAGGCCTTCTTCGTGCCGAAGATGTGCAACCACTGCAAGGAGACGCCGTGCGTGCAGGTCTGCCCGGTGGGTGCCTCCTACCGGACCAAGGACGGCGTGGTGATGGTCGACGGGAAGTCCTGCATCGGCTGCGGCTACTGCGTGCAGGCCTGCCCCTACGGGAGCCGCTACCTCAACCCCGTGACCCACACCGCCGAGAAGTGCACCTGGTGCTACCACCGCATCACCAAGGGGCTGAAGCCGGCCTGCGTGGAGGTCTGCCCGACCTCGACGCGAATCTTCGGAAACATGCTGCGGGAGGACGAACCGGTGAGACAGATCATCGACCATGAGCGCGTCTCGATCATGCAGGGACACCTGCTCACCGAGCCGCAGTGCTTCTACCTCCACCTCGACATGGAGGTGCGGTGATGCCTGAGATCACGGGGTACGCCTTCCCCAACGACATCCACATCCACTGGTCGCTGATGATCGTGATGTACCCGTACATCACCGGCTTCGTGGCCGGCGCCTTCATCGTCTCGGCGCTCTTCCACGTCTTCGGCCGCGAGGAGTTCCGGCCGGTGGCCCGGCTGGCCATGGCCACCTCGCTCTGCTTCATGGCCGTGGCCACGCTCCCGCTCAACCTCCACCTCGGCCACCCCGAGCGGAGCTGGCTGGTGATGGTGACGCCCAACCTCTCCTCGGCCATGGCCGGCTTCGGCATGCTCTACTCGGGCTACCTGCTGATCCTGGTGCTCGAGGTCTGGTTCGTCTGGCGCCAGGAGATCATCAAGTACGCTAGGCAGAGCCGCGGCCTGAAGCGGACCTTCTACGCGGCGCTGGCCCTCGGGACCTACGACCAGTCGCCCGAGGCGGTCGCCGTCGACCACCGCGCCGCCACCCTGCTGGCCGCCATCGGCCTGCCCGGCGCCTGCATGCTCCACGGCTACGTCGGCTTCATCTTCGGCGGCATCAAGGCCAACCCCTGGTGGTCGACGCCGCTCATGCCGGTGATCTTCCTGCTCTCGGCGGCCGTCTCCGGCATCGCGCTGCTCTCCATCCTCTACCAGGTGGTGGCCAAGCTGAACCGGCGGGTCATCGAAGGCCGGACCGTGGCCGCGCTGGCGCGCTGGCTCTGGTTCTTCCTGATCCTCACCATCACGCTCGAGCTGCTCGAGATCATCATGCTGGCCTACGAGAAGTCGGAGGCCTGGCACATCATCTCCCAGCTGCTCACAACCCGGCTGGAGTTCTCCTTCATCACCATCCAGATGGTGGTGGGCGGGCTGATCCCGCTCATCCTGCTCGGCGTCGTGGTGCTGATGGACAAGTACCTCCACGAGCGGATCCGCAACACGCTCTGCATCGCCTCCTCGATCCTCCTGCTCATCCAGGTCTTCTCGATGCGCTGGAACATCGTCATCGGCGGGCAGCTGCTCTCCAAGTC
This sequence comes from Anaeromyxobacter sp., assembly GCA_025360965.1. Classification (GTDB taxonomy): domain Bacteria; phylum Myxococcota; class Myxococcia; order Myxococcales; family Anaeromyxobacteraceae; genus JADKCZ01. Next base: position 65,733 of record JANYBC010000065.1, read on the forward strand.
GTTCCGCGGCCTGCGCTCGCCCTACAGCCCGGAGGTCTTCGGACGGGAGGGCGTGCTGATGGCCATCGTCCTGGTGATCCTGCCCTTCGTCCTGCTCTGGCTCTTCAACCGGGTGCTGCCGATCTTCGGCGACGACTTGCCTGCCGGCGGGGCGCACCACGGGGATCCGCCCAGGGCAGCCGCTGGGGCAGCCGCTGGGGCAGCGGTCGCCGAGGTCGAGCCGGCCTGAGGCGCGGGAGGTGTGTCGGCGCGAAGGCGTGCCTGCCCCGGGCTGGCGGGTTAGGCTCCCTGCACCCAACCCAGCCCGCGCCGCGACGCCGCCAAGGTGGAGCTGGCGCACCGAGGAACCGATCATGACGACGCCGAACCGGTCCTACCGCCTCGCCACTGCCCTGGCCCTGGGGCTCACCGCCGTGATCGCCGCCGCGGAGGCCCCGGCCGGCGCCAAGGGAACCGTCTGGGAGACCACCAGCACGATGGAGATGCCGGGCATGGCGATGCCGCCGACGACCATCCGTCACTGCGCGCCGGAGGGGGAGTGGAAGGAGCCACCCGCCACCCAGCCCAAGGACTCGAAGTGCAAGGTGAGCGACTTCAAGCAGTCGGGGAAGACCACCACCTGGAAGATGTCCTGTGACGGGGAGCAGAAGATGACCGGCCTGGGCACCATGACCCGTGACGGCGACACCTACCGCGGGACCATGACCATGACCACCTCGCGCGGCACCATGAACATGAAGACCAGCGGCCGGAAGATCGGTGGCCCCTGCGAGATGGGTGTGGCGCTGCAGTCCGAAGGCCGGGGGCCGCCGAAGCTGCCGGGGCGCTAGCCCTCCAGCTCGCTCTCTGGCATCCCCTCGACCCGGACCGGGTCGCTCTGCTCGCCGAGCCGGGCCTTGCCGGAGAAGTCGATGAAGTGGCCGCTGCGGCGGGCCTTGGTCTCCAAGTAGAAGCGGTTGTACTGGTTTGGCTGGATGACGTGGGGGATGCGCCCGGCCACCTTCACCCGGTGCTGCGTCAACTGGCGCATCTTCTCCGGGTTGTTGGTGATGAGCTTCACCGAGCCGAGCCCGAGGCTGTGCAGCATGTGGGCGGCCACGGCGTAGTCCCGCTCATCGTCCCGGAAGCCGAGGGCCAGGTTGGCCTCCACGGTGTCGAGTCCCTGCTCCTGCAGTGCGTAGGCCCGGATCTTGTTGATCAGGCCGATGCCGCGGCCCTCCTGCCGGAGATAGAGCAGCACCCCCCGCCCCAGGCGCTGGATGGCCTCGAGCCCGCCGGTGAGCTGGTCGCGGCAGTCACAGCGGAGCGACCCCATGACGTCGCCCGTCAGGCACTCGGAGTGGAGCCGGACCGGCACCTCCTCGAGGCCGACCACGTCGCCGAGCACCAGGGCCACGTGCTCCTTGCCGTCCCGGTTGTTCCAGAAGCCGACCAGCTTGAACGGCCCGAAGCGGGTGGGGAGCTCGGCCACAGCCACCACCCGGACGCAGACCCTGGCCGATCCGAAGCCATCGCACTCGTGGTCCTGATCCCTCGCCACCAGCTCGCGCAGCGTATCCTCGGCCATCACCGTGGTCCTCCTTCGTTGAGCAGCCGCTCCGCCAGCGTCCGCCCCGAGCGCCACGCCGCCTCGACGCCACCACCCGGGGCGAAGCGATCGCCGCAGATCCCGAGCCGCCCGCCGTCCGGAAGGGAGATGAGCATGGGACCGGAGAGCTCGGCCGCCCGATCCGAGCGGGCGAAGCTCCAGCGATGGGGGTGGCTGGCGGTCGGACTCCCGGCCCACGGGCCCAGCAGCCGGGCCGCCTCGGCGAGCATCGCCGCCGGCCAGCCCGGATCATCGAGGTGGGTCCGCGACCAGGCCGGGCGCGCTTGCAGGAGCAGCGCCAGGCGCCCCGGCGGGGTGCGCTTCGAGGAGTCGTGGGAGATCAGCTGGAGCAGCCTGGAGCGCTCCGGGTAGCAGACCTGCCAGGCAGGGCGCGGGGCCTCGTCGGGGTAGAGGGCAAGGAGCGCGAGGCAAGCCTGGCTCCGCGAGAAGCCGAGCAGCGCCACCGCCGAGGCGACCTCGGGTGGGGCCGGCGCCAGGGTCGAGAGCAGCCTGGAGACCTGCTCGGCCGCCAGCGCCAGCACCACCTCGGAAGCATGGATGGGCTCCCCCGCCTCGGTCCGGAGGAGCAGGCCACCCGGGATCGGCTCGAGCCCCGAGACCGCCACCTCGAGGCGGACGTCGAGGCCGGTGGCGAGGTGGCGGGGAAAGGCGACCACGCCCTCGGCGAAGGCCAGCCTCTGCTCACCGGGGGTGAACGCCTCGGGCTGGCAGGGCTGCCCTACGCCGCTCACGGCGGCCGGCCAGCCCGGGATCGGCGTGCCCGGCACCTTCTCCAACTCGGCCAGGAAGGCCGGATCCCGGCCGTGGAGGAAGGCCACGCCGTGGTCGACGGCCTGCTCCTCGAGCCGGCGGGTGGCGCAGCGCCCGCCGACACCCCGGGCCCGCTCCAGCACCAGGACGGCCCGGCCGGCGGCCGCCAGGGCGCGTGCGCAGGAGAGGCCGGAGACGCCGGCTCCCACCACCAGGATCGGGGCTTCCTTCGAGGCGGACATGGCGTGACTCTAGCCCGCCGCCGGCCGGATCGGGGCCCTGGCCGGCGCGGCGAGATGGGGCTCCCCCCGGGCCTCCTCGACCGGACGCAGCGAGGCCCCGGCCGCGCTCGCGACCGGGGCCCCCGGACTGCCGGCTCGGCGAGCCGAGGCTACTTGAGCGTGGCCACCAGGTCGCGAACCGCGGCGACCGACTTGTCCATCATGGCCTGCTCCTCGGCGTTGAGCTTGAGCTGGAGGATCTTCTCGGCGCCGCCGGCGCCGATCACCACAGGCACGCCGACGTAGAGCCCCTTCACGCCGAACTCGCCGTTCAGGTAGACGCAGGTCGGCAGGACCCGCTTCGAGTCCTTGAGGAACGACTCGGCCATGGCGATGGCCGAGGAGGCCGGGGAGTAGAAAGCCGAGCCGGTCTTGAGGAGGGCGACCACCTCGCCGCCGGCGCCGCGGGTGCGCTTGACCATGGCGGCCATGACCTCGGCCGCCTTGGCTGCGCCGTACTTCTGCTCCAGCAGCTCCATGACCGGGACGCCGCAGACGCTGGTGTAGCGGACCAGCGGCACCATGTCGTCGCCGTGGCCGCCGAGGGTGACGGCGGTGACGTCGCGGACCGAGACCCCGAGCTCCCAGGCGATGAAGGCGGCGAAGCGGGCCGAGTCGAGCACGCCGGCCTGACCCACCACCCGGTGGTGCGGGAAGCCGGTGATGCGCTGGCAGAGCGTCACCATGGCGTCGAGCGGGTTGGAGATGACGATGACGAAGGCGTTGGGCGCGTTGGCCTTGATGCCCTCGGCGACGGCCGTCATGATCTTGGAGTTGGTGGCGATCAGGTCGTCACGGCTCATGCCCGGCTTCCGGGGAAGGCCCGCGGTGACGATGACGATGTCGGAACCTGCAATGTCCTTGTAGTCGTTGGTCCCCTTGAGGCAGACATCGAAACCGTCCACCGGAGAGGCTTCGGCGATATCGAGGCACTTTCCCTGGGGAAGCCCTTCGACGATATCGAACAGAACAACGTCACCAAGTTCCCGCAGAGCGCAAAGCTGAGCAAGGACGCCACCAATCTGACCACCACCGATTAACGAAATCTTCTTTCTTGCCATCGTTTCTCCTCCTTGAATAGATTCTATTTTTTATTTCCTATGCCTCATGCAATAGCGTTTACTATTGCATTCAAGGTTGCGCTGGGACGCATTGCTTTTTCAACTTTTGCGGAATCCGGATGATAATACCCGCCCATATCGACCGGTTTGCCCTGTGCTCCGATCAGCTCTTCATTGATCTTTGCCTCATTTTCCTTGAACTGCTGCGCTACCTTGGCGAAACGTGCCGCAAGATCCTTGTCCTGGGTCTGCTCGGCCAAGGCCTCAGCCCAGTACATGGCGAGATAGAAGTGGCTGCCCCTGTTGTCAATCTGACCAACCTTGCGGGCCGGGTTCCTGTTGTTATCCAGGAACTTGGTGTTGGCTTGATCAAGGGTATCTGCCAGAAGCTGAGCCTTTTCGTTTTTAAAGGTAGCCGCCAGATGCTCCAGTGATACGGCAAGCGCC
>JANYBC010000070.1 GCA_025360965.1 Anaeromyxobacter sp.
CGCCACCAGCAGCAGGTCGGCCTCGGCCCTGGCCCCTTGCAGGTAGCGCAGGTGGCCGACGTGGAAGAGGTCGAAGATCCCGTTGGCCAGCGCCAGGGTCTTGCCGGCCGCGCTGGCCTCGCCCCGCAGGGCCGGCAGCTCCTCGATCGTGATGCGCCTGGCCATCTCCTCAGGGCCCCTGCATCTCGACGGCGAGCTCGGCCCGCGAGACCGTGGCGGTGCCCGGCTTCTGCACCTGGAGCGCCCCGGCCACGTTGGCGAGCCGCGCCGCCGCCAGGGCGTCCCCGCCGGCGGCCAGGCCGGCCGCGAAGGCCGCCGCCACGGTGTCCCCGGCCCCGGTCACGTCGACGGCGTCATGCCCGCCGTGGGCGGCGAGGTGGACCGCTGGCTGCCCCGGACGGAAGACCGACATCCCGTGACGCCCCCGGGTCACCAGCAGCACCTCGCAGGCCACCTTGCGCAGCAGCGCGCGGGCGGCGCGCTCCAGGCCGCGGGGGGCGGCCAGCGACAGGCCGGTGGCCGCCTCGAGCTCGACCTCGTTTGGCTTCACCATGGTGAGCCCCTTGAACTGCGTCAGCGCGTAGCGCGAGTCAACGCAGACCGGGACCCCGCCGTGGTGGACGCGCCGCAGGGCCTCGATCACCTCGGGGCCGGTCACTCCCGAGCCGTAGTCGCTGGCCAGCACCGACCCGGCGCGGCGCCCCAGGCTGGCGGCCCGGGAGGCCAGCGTGCGGACCACCGCGGCCGGCAGCGGCTCGCGGGAGGCCCGATCGAGCCGGATCATCTGCTGGCGCCGGGTGGAGCGGCCGCCGGCCAGGATGCGGGTCTTGGCCTCGGTGGCGCGTCCCTTGACCCGCAGGATGCCGCCCACGTCGATGCCCCCGCCCTCCAGCTCGTCGAGCAGGGCGGTGCCGAGGGCGTCGTCGCCCACCACGCCGAGGGCCCGCACCTTGACGCCGAGGGCGGCCAGGTTCTGCGCGGCGTTTCCGGCGCCTCCCGCCTTCAGCTCCGAGGACTCGTAGCGGACGATCAGGACCGGCGCCTCGCGGCTGATCCGCTCGGTCTCGCCGAAGACGTACTCGTCCGCCACGAAGTCGCCCACCACCACCACCTCGCTCGAGGGGAAGGCTGGCAGGAGCGCGGCGACCTCGTTCAGCGTGGGCGGGCGAAGCGCGGGCACCGGGGTTCCCTACCTCGCTGTCGGTGGGGCGTCAATTCGGGCGAGCGGGGGCGGTGGGGGCCTCCGCGGCGTCGGCCGGGGCGGCCGGCGGCCTGGTCTTCCAGCGCCGGTGCAGCCAGTACCAGCGGTCCGGATGGCGCCGCACCCAGGCCTCCAGCTTGTCGTTGAGCAGCTGCATGAAGGCCAGGTCGTCGGCCTCGGGGTCGCCGCTGTCAAGGGGCGCCAGCGGACCCTCGATCACCACCCGGTGGCGGCCGTCGCCGAGCGGGACCGAGAGCACGAAGACCACCGCGGCCCCGGCGCGGCGGGCCAGGAAGGCCGGCGTCGAGGTGGTGGCGGCCGGGACGCCGAAGAAGGTCGGGAAGATGGGGTGGCCCACCTCGTTCTGGTCGTAGACGAACCCGAGCACCCGCTGCTCCTTGAGCGCCCGCAGCAGGGCCCGCAGCGTGTTGCCCCGGGAGATGATCAGGTCCTGGACCCCGGAGCGCTGCCGGGCCTGGTGCAGCAGGCGGTTGAAGAAGTTGTCGCCCATCTCGCGCGAGAGCTGGGTGATGGGGACACCGCGCCGGGTGTGGGCCGACGCCAGCAGGTCGAAGTTGCCGAAGTGTGCCGTGCAGGCCACCACGCCCTTCCCGGCCGCCGCGGCCCGCTGGTAGTTCTCCCACCCCTCGTAGACGAAGATCCGGTCCAGCTCCTCGGGCGGCAGGGTCGGGACCCGGAGGAAGTCGGGGATCATCTGGCCGAGGTGGTCGTAGTTGGCGCGGGCGATCGCCACCCGCTCCGCCTCGCTCTTCTCAGGGAAGGCGAGCCGCAGGTTGTCGAGGGCCACCCGTCGGCGGATCCGCAGGGTCCAGATGAGCCAGCCGAGGAAGCGGCCAATGGCGGCGAGTACCGGGCGCGGGATCCGCCCCAGCAGGTCGAGCACGAAGTTCAATGTGGGTTCCCCGCTCTCCGTCGATCTCCGGCGAACAGCGCGGCGCCCAGCGCCGCCTCCAGCGCCGCTTCTCCCGCCAGGATCTCGGCCTCGATCCGTACCACCGCCAGGCGCGGCTCGGCGGCCACCTCCGGCGGGAGCTTCACGGCGTCCTTCTCGGTGGTCAAGATCAGGTCGGCCCGCGCCTGGTCGGCGGCGGCGCGGGCGTCGTCGAGGTCGGCGGCGGTGAAGCGGTGGTGATCCGGGTGGCGGCGCTCGGCCACCACCTCGGCGCCCAGCCCCTCCACGGTGCGCCGGAAGGCCCCCGGGCGCGCCAGGCCCGAGAGCAGCAGCACCCGCTTGCCGCGCGCCGCGGCCAGCCCGCGCGAGCCGGTCAGGGTCCCGTCGAGCAGGTCGAGCGGGGCGTGGCGGGACTCGACCGGCTGCTTCCCGGTGCAGTCGAGGGCCAGGGCGCGGAGCCGCTCCAGCCGGCCCGGGTCGGCCTGGTCGACGCGGGAGAGCCAGACCAGCCCGGCGCGGCCGAGCGCGGAGTGCGGCTCGCGGTTCGGCCCGACCGGCAGCAGGTGGCCGTTACCGAAGGGGTTGGCCGCGTCGAGCACCACCACGTCGAGATCTCGGGCCAGGGCCCGGTGCTGGAAGCCGTCGTCGAGCAGCAGCGCGTTGGCGCCGTGGCGGCTGGTGGCCGTCGCCGCCAGCTCGGCGCGCCGCGGCCCGCAGAGCACCAGCACGCCGGGGAGTCGCCGCGCCAGCAGCACCGGCTCGTCGCCGCCCTGCTCCGCCGTGAGCAGGACCCGCTCGCCATCGGCCACCAGGCGCGCGTCGGCGCGGGTGGCGCCGTACCCGCGCGAGAGCACCGCCACCCGCCGGCCCCGGGCCGCAAGCCGGGTGGCGATGGCCAGCGTCACCGGGGTCTTGCCGGCGCCACCCACTGCCAGGTTGCCGACCGAGATGACCGCCGCGCTGGACTCGGACACTCCGAGCCAGCGGCGGTCGAACGCCAGGCCGCGCAGCGCCACCACGCCGCGGAAGGCCAGCTCGAAGGGGAGGAGCGGCGCCAGCGCGAGCCGCTGGCCGAGGCTGGTTGAGTGGGTCCACCAGGCCTGCTCCAGCGCGCTCATGCCAGCAGCTCCCGGGCCGCGACCAGCACCGCCTCGACCTCGAGGTGCTGCAGGCAGTCGTGGTGGCCGAGGGGGCAGCGCTCGCCGCCGTGGTTGGAGCAGGGCTGGCAGGCGAGCCCGAGGCTCAGGGCGCGGCCCGGCGGCGGCGGGGCCCAGCGAACCGTGCTGGTGGGGCCGAAGAGCACCAGCGCCGGGATGCCCTGGGCGGACGCGAGGTGGACCGGCCCCGAATCGCAGGCGATGAGCAGCTTCAGCTCGGCCAGCGCGGCCGCCAGGGCGTCGACCGGGAGCGGCGTCAGGTCGGCGTGCAGCGGCGAGCGGAGCGCCGCCCGGAAGGCGGCCACCGTCGCGGCGTCACCTGGCCCGGCCACCAGCACCAGCCCGTGGCCGGCCTCGTGGAGCGCGTCGGCGACCGCGGCGAACCGCTCGGGGGCCCAGCGCTTGGTGGCCCAGGTGGCCCCCGGCGCCACGCCGACCAGGGGCCGACTCGAACCGGCCAGCAGCGCGCGGGCCCGATCCCGGGCTGCCGCCGGGATGGCGATCGCCGGCCGGCCGGGCTTCTCGACGCCGAGCGGCCGCAGCACCTCGGCGTAGAGGGCGGTGGCGTGGGCGCGCTGCAGCGGGAGATCCCGCCCGAAGAGCGCACAGAGCGCCTGCCAGCGGGTTCGCCGGCGGTAGAGGAGCCGGCGCGGCGCCGCCACCAGCGCCAGGTAGCGGCTCTTCACCTTCTCCTGCAGGTCGATGGCGACGTCGAAGCGGCCTCGCAGGCGGCGCGCCAGGGCACGCGGGCCGTCCTCCCCGGACCTGCCGAGCCGGTGCACCGCCGCGATGCCGGGGAGCCCCTCCAGCAGCGGCGCCGCCGCATGCGAGGTGACCCACTCGATGCGGGCCCCGGGGAAGCGTCGCCGCAGCGGCTCGATGACGCTGGTGGCCAGCACCACGTCGCCGAGCGCCGAGTAGCGGATGACGAGGAGTCGCTCGACGCTCATGGCCGCCGGGCCCCTGGCGCCAGGCTCTGGCGCGGTAGCGCCGCCAGCATGTGGTCGACGTTGCGGGCGCTGGCGCCGCGGATGGCGGTGACGGCCCGCCGCGCCAGCACGCCGAGCTCGGCCAGCTGGTCGGGGCGGGAGAGCAGCTGGTCGGCGACGGTGAAGAGCTGCTCCGGGCTCCGCACCTGGAGCCCGCCGCGCCCCTGCAGCACCTGCACCGAGTCCTTGAAGTTCTCCATGTGCGGTCCGAAGAGGACCGGCTTGCCCTGCGCCGCCGGCTCCAGCACGTTCTGGCCACCGCGGGTGACGAAGCTGCCGCCCACGAAGACCAGCGAGGCCAGCCGGTAGGCGGCCGCCAGCTCGCCGATGGTGTCGAGCACCACCACCGGGGCGTGCCCGGCCGCTGCCCCGGCGCTGCGCAGGCGGACGCCCAGCCCGGCCCCGGCCGCCAGCGCCATGATCTTCCCGGCCCGCTCCACGTAGCGCGGCGCCACCACCAGCTGCAGCCCGGCGTGGCGCTCGGCGAGGCGGCGGTAGACCTCGATGAGCAGCTCCTCCTCGCCCTCGTGGGTGGAGCCGACCATGAAGAGCGGCGCCCGGGGGTCGAGCCCCATCTCGACGCGCAGCGCCTGCTCCCGGCCCGGCGGCGGCTCGAAGACCAGGGCGTCGAACTTGGTGTTGCCGGTGGCCCAGACCCGATCTGGCGCCGCCCCCAGCAGCAGCGCCCGCTCGGCCTCCTCGTCGGAGCGCATCAGGAAGCAGTCGATGGCGCGCAGCGGGTTGCCGACCACCCTGAAGAGCAGCCTGTAGCTGGCCAGCTTGGCCGGGTTGAAGCGGCCGTTGGTCAGGGCGATGCGGGCCCCGGCCCGATGCGCGGCCCGGATCAGGCCAGGCCAGATCTCGGTGTACTCCAGCACCAGCAGGTCGGGGCGCAGCGCCCGCATGGCCCGCGAGGTGGCGCCCGGCAGGTCGTACGGAGCGTAGACCACCACGTCGGCCTCGGCCAGCTTGCTGCGCGCCATCTGCTGGCCGCTGTTGGTGATGGTGCTGACCACGATGCAGCAGCCCGGGACCCGCGCCTTGAGCTCCTTCATCATGGGCTGGAGCGAGAGCAGGTCGCCGGCGCTGGCGCCGTGCAGCCAGATGCGGGGCCGCCCGGTGCCGAGGTCGAGCGCGCGCCGGTAGAAGCCGAGCCGCTGCGGGATGCCGTGGCGCAGCTTGGGGTGCGTCAGCAGCACCGGCAGGGCCAGCAGGAAGAGCGCGACGCTGGCGATGGCGTAGAGGAGGTGCACGGGGGGGGTGGACTTCTACTCGATCACCACGGGGTTGGTGAAGAGCCAGGGCCGGCCGGCTCGCGTCGCCACCGCCCGGTAGATCCCCGGGCCGCAGCCGCCGCCGCAGTCGAAGCCGAAGCCGCCGGCCTCCCCCCGCGCGCTGCCCACCACCGCCCCGCCGCGCCAGAGAATGGCCTCGGCGCCCTCGAAGGCTCCGTCGCCGGTGAGGCGCAGCCTGCCGCCGGGGGTCTGGGCGAGCCGCAGGTTGGAGGCCGGCGCCACGCCGTCGAAGACGCAGGAGGCCCGGCCGTCGAGCAGCGCCGCCAGCACCGCGCGGGCGTCGGCGGCGGCCTCACCGCTGGCGCGCACCGGGACGTGCATGCTGAAGGCCTCGAAGGCCGCCTGGTAGCTCGGGTAGCCGTGGGCGTCGGCCGAGCAGAGCAGCACCCGCGGGGGGGCCGGGGAGCCGTCCTGGCGCCGCGCCCGCGGTAGGTCCGGGCGCTGGGCGGCGTCGAGCACCGCCTCCTCCCGGTGCGTCTCGGGCACCAGGCCGACGACGGTCCGGGCGGCGTCGAAGGGGAGCACCAGCAGCCCGGGGAGGACCCTCCCCCAGCCGCGGCCCACGGTGATCTCGCCCCAGGAGGTGTCGTTGGAGACCACCTCGAGGCCGCGCCAGGGACCCCGCTCCCACCCGCTCCAGGGGCGCCGGGCGTGGAAAGGGTGCGCCAGCACTGACTCGCCGCCCAGCGCGGCGATGGCCTCGAGAGGCTCGCCGCCGCGCTCCTCGAGCGTCAGCACCCGGGGGAGGCCAACCGCCACCACGTGGCCGAAGCGCGTGGAGGCCTCCGAGGCCTCGATGACCAGCACGCCGTCATGCCACCCGGCGTCCTCGGGGGCGAGCACGTTGTGGTCGGTCACCACCACGAACTGGAGGCCGGCGGCGCGGGCCGCCTTGAGCACCTCGTCGAGGGTGCCGAGGCCGTCGCTGCGGGTGGTGTGGACGTGCCAGGCGCCGCGCAGCTCTCCGGCCGGAGGCGCAGGCCGAGGCGCCCGGGCCGGGCGGACCACCGCCAGCCCCCAGGCGAGCCAGACCAGCAGCCCCACACCGAGCGCAAGCAGCACCCTGGGGCCGGCACCGCCGCGGCTCCGATCGATGGCCGTCATACCGACGGGACCGCCGACGCGACGCCCCGCCCCTCCCCCTCGTAGATGGCGTGGAGCCGGGCGTACTCCCCGCCCCGGGCCAGCAGCTCGGCGTGGCGCCCCTCCTCGACCACCCGCCCCTGCGAGAGCACCACGATCCGATCGGCGTTGCGGATGGTGGAGAGCCGGTGGGCGATCACCAGGGTGGTGCGGTGACCCGCCGAGCCGAGCCCCATGAGCTGCTCGAGGGCGCGCTGCACCTCGCGCTCGCTCTCGGCGTCGAGGGCGCTGGTGGCCTCGTCGAGGATCAGGATGGGTGCGTCCTTGAGGAAGGCGCGGGCGATGGCCAGGCGCTGCCGCTGCCCGCCGGAGAGCAGCGTCCCCTTCTCGCCGACCTCGGTGTCGTAGCCCTTCGGCAGCGCCATGATGAAGTCGTGGGCCTGCGCCATGCGGGCGGCCCGCTCCAGGCTGGCCTGGGCCAGGCCCGGGACGCCGTAGGCGATGTTGTTCCGGATGGTATCGCTGAAGAGCACGGTGTCCTGGGTCACCAGGGCCAACTGGGCGCGCAGGCTGCGCAGCGTCACCTCGCGGACGTCCCGTCCGTCGATGGTGATGCGGCCGCCGGTCGGGTCCCAGAAGCGCGGCAGCAGGTTGGCCACGGTGGTCTTGCCGCCGCCCGAGCCGCCCACCAGCGCCACCACCTCGCCCTTCTTGATCTCGAGCGAGAGGTCATGGAGCACGCCGGCCTCGCCGTAGGTGAAGTCGACCCCCTGGTAGCGGATGGCGGTCGTGAAGGGGGCCAGCGTGCCGGCCCCGCTGTCGGGCACGGCGGTCGGGGTGTCGAGGATCTCGAAGACCCGCTCGCCGGCCGCCGCCCCCTGCAGCGCCATCTGGCTGACCCGACCGAGCTGCTTGACCGGCTGGTAGAGCTGGATCACCGCGGCGATGAAGGAGAGGAGCTTGGCCGCCGGCAGCGCGCCGGAGACGATCTTCGGCCCCACCCAGGCGATGACCGCCGCCAGCCCCACCGCCGCCATCACCTCCATGAGCGGCGAGGAGAAGGCCCGCACCAGGAAGCTGCGCTTCTGGATCTTGAGCCACCTGCGGTTGGCCGCGCCGAACCGCTCCGACTCCCATCGCTCCATCCCGAAGGCCTGCACCACCCGGATCCCGCTGACCGTCTCCTGCACCATCTCCGAGATCTGGCCGATCGAGGCCTGGCCCAGCTGCGTGGCCTTCTTGAGCCGCTTGCCGAGCCGGATCACCGGGAAGAGCGTGATGGGAATGACGCCGAAGACCACCAGCGACATCTGCCAGTCCAGGTAGAAGAGCGTCGCCAGCATCACCACCACCGTCAGCCCGTCGCGGAGGTAGCTGGCGACGGAGTTGGTGATGGCGACCTCGATGGCGCCGATGTCGGCGGCGAAGCGGGACATCAGATCGCCGGAGTGCCGCCGGGAGAAGAAGGCGGGGGAGAGCACCAGCAGGTGGTCGAAGAGCGACGTGCGCAGGTCGACCACCACCCGCTGGCCGAGCATCCCCATCAGGTAGAACTGGCCGAAGGCGGCGGCGCCCTTGACCAGCGATACGCCCACGATCACCAGCGGGAGCACGGCCAGGATCTGGCCCCGATCGGCGGCCGCCAGCGACCCGGAGAGGCCGAGGCCCGAGGGGATGAACTTCTCCAGCGAGATGAACGAAACACCCTCGCCGGTGAAGAGGAAGGCGAGCAGCGGTCCCATCATGGTCGCATAGGCGGCGCTGGTCGCGGCGAAGACGACCATGCAGAGGATCGCGAAGGCGAACCGGGCACGGTACGGGGCGACGAAGCGGAGCAGGCGGAGATAGGTGTCCACGGCGCGTGCATCCTAACGCCAATCGAACCGGGCCGCCCTGCTTCCCGGGGAGCGGCTACTTCTCCTCCTCGACCCCCTTCACCTTCCCCTCGGCGCGGCGCCGCTCGATGATCTTCTGGGCCAGCGGCGGCGGGACCGGGTCGTAGTGGGCCGGAGCCATCGTGAAGTAGCCGAGACCCTGGGTGAGCGAGCGGAGGTCGGCGTCGTAGGTCATGGCCTCGGCGTGCGGGCAGGTGGCGCGGATGGTGACGCCGCGGGCGGCCGGCTCCAGCCCCTGCACCCGGGCGCGGCGGGAGTTGAGGTCTCCCATGACCGGGCCGACGTACTCCTCTGGAACCCGCACCTCGAGCTGCATGACCGGCTCGAGCAGGATGGGCCGGGCCTCGGCCATGGCCTTCTTGAAGGCCATCGAACCGGCCACCTGGAAGGCCATGTCGGAGCTGTCGACGTCGTGGTAGCTGCCGAAGACCAGCTTGGCCTTGAAGTCGACCACCTGGTAGCCGGCCAGCGGTCCATTGCCGAGCGACCCGCGGATCCCCTTCTCCACCGAGGGGATGAACTGGCGCGGCACCGAGCCGCCCACGATGGCGTCCTCGAACTCGAAGCCGGCCCCGCGCGGCAGCGGCGAGAGCTCGACGTGGGCGTCGCCGAAGGCGCCGTGGCCTCCGGTCTGCCGCCTGAACTTTCCCTGGGCCTTGGCGGTGGCGGTGATGGTCTCCAGGTAGGCCGGTGACGGCGGCGAGAGCGTGATCTCGATGCCGTGCTTGCGCTTGACCCGCTCCACCGTGACCTCGATGTGGGCCTGCCCCATCCCCTGCAGCAACATCTCGCCGGTCTCCGGCGAGCGGACCAACTCCAGCGAGGGGTCCTCCTCGATGAGCTTGTGGAGCGCGGCCGCCGCCTTGTCGTCGCCGCCCTTGGCGTGGACCGCGTAGGCCACCGGTCGGGTGTGCTGCCTGAAGGCCGGTAGCAGGATGGGCGCCTCCCGATCACAGAGGGTGTCGCCGGTGTGGGCGTCCTTCAGCTTCACGAGCACCACGAACTCGCCGGGGCCGGCCTCGGCCACCTCGGCGGTCTGGGCACCGTCGGTGCGGAAGAAGTGGGAGACCCGCTCCTCGGTGCGGGTCCGCGGGTTCATCAGCGAGGTCTCGGGCCGCAGGGTGCCGGAGACGACGCGCAGGTAGTCGACCCGACCGGTGAAGTGGTCGATGGTGGTCTTGAAGACCTGGGCGCAGAACGGGGCGTTGGCGTCGCCGGCCCAGAGCACCTCCTTGCCCGCCAGGTCGACGCCGGCCACCACCCGCTCGGCGGGCGACGGGAAGAGCAGCACCGCCAGCTCCAGCAGCTGCCGGACGCCGAGCCCGGTCTTGGCCGCCGTTAGGGCCACCGGCAGGAACCGCCCGGCCCGGGCCCCGGCCGCCAGCCCGCGCCGCAGCTCGGCCTCGGTGAGCGTCCCGGCGTCGAGGTAGTGGCCCAGCAGCTCGTCGTCGGCCTCGGCCGCGGCCTCCAGCATGCCGGTGCGCAGCGCCGTCGCCTCGGCCTGGAGCCCGGCCGGCACCTCGGCCTCGCGGAAGGCCCCGAAGACCTTGGGATCCGGGAGGTGGGCCTTCATGCTGATGAGGTCGACCAGCCCCTTGCAGCCGGGCCCCTCCCCGATGGGGAACTGGAGCGGCACCGGCTTCACCTTGAGCGAGGTCTCGATGTCGGCCAGGGCCTTCTGGAAGTTGGCCTGCTCATGGTCGACGCGGGTGATGATCCCGAGCGCGGGGAGGCCCGAGTCGGCCAGCACGTCGTAGGTCCGCTCGGAGCGGTTGTGGCACCCGTCGGCCGCCGAGATGGCCATCACGGCGCCGTCGGTGACCTGCAGCGCCCACTCGACCTCGGTGAGGAAGGCGGCGAAGCCAGGGCAGTCGAGGACATGGAAGCTGCGCCCTCCCTCGTCGAAGGACTCGGGGTGGAGGCTGAGCGTGAAGTTGCGCTTCTTCTCCTCGGGCTCGGCGTCGAGCCTGGCCGAGGAGCCGTCGGGGCTGGCGTGGCGGGGATCGGCGAGCCGGAGCAGCGCCTCCACCAGGGCGGTCTTGCCTGCGCCATCGGCGCCCACCATCGAGAAGGTGCGAATCACCCGGGGCGTGGCCATGGTCTCGCTGCCTCCTGCCACCGCGCTGCGCGGGGCGCTCTGGAACCTTCGCTCGAGTCTACTTGAGCTCCCCGAAGTCGTCCTGCCAGAACTCGAGCTCCCGGCGCGCCCCTGAAGGGCCCCGCTGCAACTCCCGCTTGCGCAGCTCGACGCGCTTGATCTTGCCCGACACCGTCTTGGGCAGGTCGGAGAACTCCAGCCGGCGCACTCGCTTGTAGGGCGCCAGCCGCAGCCGCAGGAAGCGGAAGATCTCGAGCGCCAGGGCGCGGGTCGGCGCCAGCCCCGGCTTGAGGATGATGAAGGCCTTGGGGACCAGCCCCTTGACGTCGTCGGGGCTGGGGACGATGGCCGCCTCGGCCACCGCCTCGTGCTCGATGAGGGCGCTCTCCAGCTCGAAGGGCGAGATGCGGTAGTCGGAGCTCTTGAAGACGTCGTCGGCCCGGCCCACGTAGGTGATGTACCCCTCGGCGTCGCGGGTGGCGACGTCGCCGGTGTGGAAGTAGCCGTGACGCGTGACGAAGTCGTTGAGGTTGTCGTCGCCGTCGTAGCCGGCCATGATCCCGGTCGGGCGCGGCGAGAGCGAGATGCAGATCTCCCCCTCCTCGGGCGCCGAGTGGCCCTCCTCGTCGAGCAGCGCCACCTGGTAGCCGGGCAGCGGGCGCCCCATCGAACCGGGCTTGAGCAGCTGCCCCGGCGAGTTGCCGACCTGGGCGGTGGTCTCGGTCTGGCCGTAGCCGTCGCGGATGGTCACCCCCCAGGCCGCCCTCACCTTCTCGATCACCTCGGGGTTGAGCGGCTCGCCGGCGCTGAGGACCTCGCGGAGCTTCACCGGGTACTTCGTCAGGTCCTCGAGGATCAGCATCCGCCAGACGGTGGGAGGGGCGCAGAGGGTCGTCACCCGGTGGGTGGACAGCACCTCCATCAGCTTGCCGCCGTTGAAGCGGGCGTAGTTGTAGAGGAAGACGGTGGCGCCGGCGTTGAACGGGGCGAAGAAGTTGGACCAGGCATGCTTGGCCCAGCCCGGCGAGGAGACGTTCATGTGGACGTCGCCCTCCATGAGGCCGAGCCAGTACATGGTCGAGAGGTGGCCGACCGGGTAGCTGAGCTGGGTGTGGATCACCAGCTTCGGCTTCCGGGTGGTGCCGCTCGTGAAGTAGAGCAGGATGGGCTCGGCCGGGAGCGAGTCGCCGTGGGGAATGAAGGCGGGCCACTCGCCGTAGGCCTGCTCGAAGCTGGACCAGCCCGGCGCCGGCCCCCCGACCACGTGGCGCTGCCAGGTCCCCGCCAGCCCGCTGAACTTCTCGCTGCCGGCCTTGTCGGTGATGACGTGGCCGACCCGGCCCCGCTCGATCCGGTCGGCCAGGTCCTCGGGCGTCAGCAGCGACGAGGCCGGGATCACCGCCACCCCCATCTTCATGGTGGCAAGCATCACCTCCCAGATCTGGATGCAGTTGGGGAGCATCATCAGCACCCGGTCGCCCCGCTTCACGCCGTGGTGGCGCAGGTACATGGCGACGCGGTTGGAGCGGTCGGCCAGCTGCGCGTAGCTGACCTTCACCTCGCTCCCGTCCTCCTCGACGAGGTGGACCGCGGTGCGCTCGTTCCCCTCGGCGATGACGTCGAACCAGTCGAGCGCCCAGTTGAACCGGTCCAGCACCGGCCAGGTGAAGTCCCGGTAGGCGGTGGCGTAGTCGGTGCGGTGCTGGATCAGGAAGTCGCGGGCGCGGCGGAAGATCTCGGTGGAGGACATGTCGGTCTCCTCGGTGGCGGTGCGCTCAGCTCTGCGGGAAGAACCCTCGCGGCCCGGCCAGCCCGGGCAGCCCCTCGCCCAGGCCGTCCATCATGAACTGGATGGCGATGGCGACCAGCAGCAGGCCGGCGGCCCGCTCCAGGATGGCGAGGGTGGTCTTGCCGAGCATCCGCTCGGTCCGGGCGGCCCCGGCCAGGATGAGCCAGGCCGCCGCGCAGGTGAGTGTGATGGCCAGCAGCACCGCCGCGGCGTGCCACCAGGGGCCGGTCCGGGCCCTGGCCATGAGCACGATGGCGGTGGCGATCGAGCCGGGGCCCGCCAGGAGCGGCATGGCCAGGGGCACGATGGCGATGTCGTCCTTGCCGGCCCCCTCCTCCACCTCGCCCTCGGTGATGCGCGTCTTCGAGGGCTGGGTGCGGAGCATGTCGAGCGCCAGCAGCAGCAGCACCACGCCGCCAGCCACCTTGAAGGCCGGCAGGCCGATGCCGAGGAGCTTGAAGATCCAGGCGCCGCCCAGGGCGAAGGCCGAGAGGATCAGCGCCGCGGTCACCGAGGCGCGCAGCGCCGTCTCGCGCCGCTTCTCGACCGAGTCGCTCCTGGTCATGGCGAGGAACATCGGCACCGCCGAGAGCGGGTCGACCACGAAGAAGATGGCCGAGAAGGAGACCAGGAAGGTGGCGAGGACCTCGTTCACGGAGCCGAAGATACCCGGGAACGCGGCCGGCGTCGCTACCAGCCGCTCAGGCGGATCGACCAGACCTTGCGGATGGCCTCGAGGACGATGCGGCGGGACATCTTGGAGTGGCCAACGCGCCGGTCGGCGAAGACGATGGGGATCTCGAGGACCCGGAAGCCGCGCCGCGCCGCCCGGTAGGTCAGCTCGATCTGGAAGGCGTAGCCGGTGCACTCGACGCTGGGAAGATCGATTGCCTCCAGCACCTCGCGCCGGAAGCACTTGAAGCCGCCGGTCAGGTCGCGCACCGTGAGGCCGAGGATGGTGCGTGCGTAGAGGCTGCCTCCTCTCGAGATGAGCTTGCGCAGCCGCCCCCAGTTGACGGTGCCGCCGCCCGCGACGTATCGGGAGCCGAGCACCAGGTCGGCCTGCCCGGCGGCCGCCAGCATGCCGGGCAGGTACCCGGGGTCATGTGAGAAGTCGCAGTCCATCTCCAGGATCAGGCCGTAGTCGCGGGCCAGCGCCCAAGCGAAGCCGGCCAGGTAGGCCCGCCCCAGCCCCTCCTTGCCGGCCCGGTGGAGCACCTGGACCCGCGGGTCGCGGGCCGCGATCTGGTCGGCCAGCTGGCCGGTGCCGTCGGGAGAGTTGTCGTCGATGATGAGGATGTCGAGTCCGGGGACCGCCGCCAGGATGGCCTCGACCATGGGCCCGAGGTTCTCCCGCTCGTCGTAGGTTGGAAGGCAGAGCAGCGCTCGGCGCCCGGTCGTCATGTCGCGATCACCTCCACCAGCTGCTGCGCCACCCGCTCCGGCGCCCCGGGCTCGCCCAGCCTGGCGCGCACCTCGAGCAGCCCGGCCAGCTGCTCGGTCCGGGCCGGCCCGTCGGCCATCACCCGCTCCAGCTCTGCGGCCAGCCGCGGCCCGGTGGCGGCGCCCTGGATCAGCTCGCGCACCACCTCGCGTCCCACCAGCAGGTTGACGAGCGAGTAGTGGGCCACCTTCACGAGCAGCTTGCCGATGACGTAGGTGAGCCCGGAGACCTTGTAGGTCACCACCATGGGCCGGTGCATCAGCCCGGCCTCCAGGGCCGAGGTGCCGCTCTTCACGAGGGCCCCGTCGCTGGCGCCGACCACCTCCTCGGTCCGGCCGTCCACCAGCCGGACCTCGAGCCCCGGGTGGGCGGCCAGGTGGTGCGCCAGCAGGGCGCGGTCGAGGGTGGGGGCCACCGGCAGCACGAACAGGGCGTCGGGGTGCTTGGCGCGGAGCCGCTCGGCCGCGTCGAGCATGGGGGGCAGCAGCCGGCCGATCTCCCCGGGCCGGCTCCCCGGGACCAGCCCGATGATGGTCCGATCGAGCGGCAGCCCGAGCGCCTGCCGGTAGGTCGGCGGCGGCGCCGGGAGCGGCCGCTCGGCGAACGGGTGTCCGACGAAGCGGGCGTTCACTCCCGAGCCGCGGTAGGCCTCGGGCTCGAAGGGGAGGATGCAGAGCATCCGGTCGACCACCTTGGCGATCGTGAAGGCGCGCCCGGGGCGCCAGGCCCAGATGGTCGGCGAGATGTAGTAGACCACCTTGATGCCGAGCTTCTTGAGCCTGGCCGCCAGGCGCAGGTTGAAGTCGGGGAGGTCGACCAGCAGGGCCACCACCGGGCGCCGGGTCTCGGCGGCCCTCGCCACCCCGTTGAGGATGGCGAGGATGCGCGGCAGGCGCGGCAGCACCTCGACCAGCCCCATGACGCTGATCTCCTCGGCCGGGTAGAGCGCCTCCAGGCCGGCGGCGCGCAGGGCCGGACCGCCGACACCGAAGGCCTTGACCCCCGGCAGGAGTGCCTGCAGCGCGAGCAGCGCGCGCGCCGCGTGGAGGTCCGCGCTGGCCTCGCCGGCCACGATGAGGATCTCCGCGCTCACGAGCGGCTTTGTAGCACGGCGCCTGGCCGCCTGCCGCGCCGCGTCGCGTCGGCGGCTCCTGCGCCGAGACGCTGAACCCTCCTGGCCGCGGGGCGCTCCAAGAGGTGACCACCCGCCACGGAGTGCCCATGTCCCGGACCCGGACCCTGATCGCCCTCGTCACCTCGCTCGGCCTCGGCACCGCCGCCTGCTCACGGAGCGAGCCCGCCCCGCCACCGCCCCGCCGGTCCAGGCCGCCCCGGCGCCCGCCGGCGCGACGCCGACCACCTCGCTGCCGAAGCTGGTCTTCTTCATGAACCCGAACGGCCGCCCCTGCCAGCTGCAGGACCAGGTCCTCGAACAGCTCGCTCCATCGCTCCAGGGGCGCGCCGAGATCGTCCGCTTCCGCACCACCACCCCCGACGACCTCGCCGTGTTCGAGCGGTTTGGCATCCGCTCGCTTCCCCAGCTGGTGGTGACCGACGCCGCCGGGCGCGAGCTGCGCCGGGCCACCCCCGGCATCCTCGACGCCGCGCAGGTCCAGCAGCTCCTCTCCCGCTGAGGCGACCGTGGAGCTGAGCCTCTCATCGACGGCGCTCGCCTTCGGCGCCGGCCTCGCCAGCGTCCTGAGCCCGTGCGTCCTGCCGGTGGTCCCGCTCATCATCACCGGGACCGACGACGAGCACCGCTGGCGACCTGCGCTGGTGGTCATCGGCCTGTCGGCCAGCTTCATCGCCATGGGGATCCTCATGGCCCTCTTCGGAGCCACGGTGGGGCCGCTCATGCCCGGGCTGGAGAAGGTCTTCGCCGCCTTGGTGATCGCCTTCGGCCTGCTGCTGCTGCTCGACGTCAACCTCTTCAAGCGGCTCACCTGGCTGCAGCGGGTCCAGGTGGCGGGCGGGAGCCGCTGGTCGGCGCTGCTGCTGGGCGCCAGCCTCGGGCTGGTCTGGATCCCCTGCGTCGGCCCGCTGCTATCGGCGGTGCTGGCCACCGTGGCCACCGACGGGGGGCTCGGCGCCGGCTTCCTGCTGCTGCTGGTCTACTCGGCCGGCTTCGCCGTCCCCATGCTGGCGGTCGGCTACGGCTCGCAGGCGCTGCGGCGCCGCATCCGCGCCATCAACTCCCGGCCGCTGCTGGTGCGCTGGGGCTCGGGGCTGCTGCTGATCGGCTTCGGCCTGGTGATCCTCCGCAAGGGGATGCTCTTCGCGGGGTTATGATGGCTCCGATGCCCGACAGTTCAGCCCCGATCACCGCCGCACCTCCCGCCCCCCCGGCGCGCGACCCGGTCTGCGGCATGGAGGTCAACCCGAAGGCCCCCAAGGGCGGCCAGCACGATCACCGGGGTACCACCTGGTACTTCTGCAGCATGAAGTGCCTGGCGAAGTTCCAGGCCGACCCGGACGGCGTGCTCTCCCGCAAGCCGGGTGAGGCCGCCATGGCAGCGCCACCGGCCGCGCCGCCCGGCGCCGAGGTGGTCTGGGTCTGCCCCATGGACCCGGAGGTCCGCGAGAAGTCCCCGATCCCCTGTCCCATCTGCGGCATGGGGCTCGAGCCGCTGGTGGTGGGCGGGATGCCGAGCGCCGAGGAGCCGGCCAACCCCGAGCTGGCCAGCATGACCCGGCGCTTCTGGTGGGGGCTGCTGCCGACGCTGGCGCTGCTCGGGCTGGCCATGGGCGACATGGCCGCCGGGATGAGGCTGCAGCACGCCCTCGGCTTCCGCGCCTTCGCGCTGCTGCAGCTGGCCCTCTCGGCGCCGGTGGTGCTGGTCGGCGGCTGGCCCTTCTTCGAGCGGGCCTGGCTCTCGCTGCGCACCTGGAAGCTCAACATGTTCACGCTGATCGGGATCGGCACCGCCGCCGCCTTCCTCTTCAGCGGCGTGGCCACGGTGCTGCCGGCCGAATTCTTCCCGGCCGCCTACCTGGAGCATGGCTCGCCCCCCATCTACTTCGAGTCGGCCGCGGTCATCATCGAGCTGGTCTGTCTCGGCCAGATGCTGGAGCTGCGGGCCAGGAGCCGCGTCTCCGGCGCCATCCGGGCCCTGCTGCGGCTGGCGCCGAAGACGGCCCGGCGGCTCGCCGCCGACGGGAGCGAGGCCGACGTGGAGGTGACCGCGCTGCAGGTCGGCGACCTGCTGCGGGTGCGCCCCGGCGAGAAGATCCCGGTGGACGGGCGGGTGGTCTCCGGCGCCTCGAGCGTCGACGAGGCGATGGTGACCGGCGAGCCGATCCCGGTGGAGAAGCGGGAGGGGGACCCGGTCACCGGCGCCACCGTCAACGGCACCGGCGGCTTCGTGATGCGGGCCGAGCGGGTCGGCGGCGACACACTGCTCTCGCAGATCGTCCGGATGGTGATGGACGCGCAGCGGACCCGCGCCCCCATCCAGCGGCTGGCCGACGTGGTCTCCGGCTGGTTCGTGCCGGCGGTGGTCCTCTCGGCGGTGGTCGCCTTCGCGCTCTGGGCGCTCTTCGGCCCCGAGCCGGCGCTGGCCCACGGGCTGGTGGCCGCGGTGGCGGTGCTGATCATCGCCTGCCCCTGCGCGCTCGGCCTGGCCACCCCCATGGCCATCATGGTCGGCACCGGCCGGGGAGCCAGCGCCGGCGTGCTCGTGAAGAGCGCCGAGGCCCTGGAGCGGCTGGAGAAGGTGCGCGTGCTGCTGGTCGACAAGACCGGGACGCTCACCGCCGGCAGGCCGGCGCTGTCGGCGGTGGTGCCGGTCGCGCCCTTCACCGAGGCCGAGGTGCTGCGCCTGGCCGCGGCGCTGGAGCGCGGCTCGGAGCACCCGCTGGCCGCCGCGGTGGTGGCCGCCGCCGCCGCCCGGGGCCTGGACCCTGCCGAGGCCACGGGCTTCGAGGCCATCCCCGGCCGCGGCGTCCGCGCCAGCGTCGAGGGTCGCGCCGCCCTGCTCGGCACCCCGGCCTTCCTCGCCGAGCAGGGCGTCGACGCCGGCCCGTTGGCGGCCGCCGCCGAGCAGGCCCGCGCCGAGGGGGCCACCGCCATGTTCCTGGCCGTCGAGGGGCGGTTGGCCGGGCTGCTCACGGCGGCCGATCCCATCAAGCCGGGCGCCGCCGAGGCCCTCGCCGCGCTGCGCGCCGAGGGGCTGGAGGTGGTGATGGTGACCGGCGACGCCCGCACCACGGCGCTGGCGGTGGCCGCCAAGCTCGGCATCACCCAGGTGGAGGCCGAGGTGCGGCCCGCAGACAAGGCGGCGGTCGTGAAGCGTCACCAGGCCCGCGGCCTCACCGTCGCCATGGCCGGCGACGGGATCAACGACGCCCCGGCGCTGGCCGCCGCCGACGTCGGCATCGCCATGGGGACCGGCGCCGACGTCGCCATCGAGAGCGCCGGGCTGACGCTGGTGAAGGGGGATCTCGCCGGCATCGTCCGGGCCCGCCGCCTCTCCCGCGCCACCATGCGCAACATCCGGCAGAACCTCTTCTGGGCCTTCGCCTACAACGCCGCCGGCGTGCCGCTGGCGGCCGGGCTGCTCTTCCCGTTCACCGGCCTGGTGCTCTCGCCGATGATCGCCAGCGCCGCCATGAGCTTCAGCTCGGTGACGGTGATCGGGAACGCGCTCAGGCTGCGCTCCGTCAGGCTGTAGCGCGCTAGGCGCTGGCCTTGTCGATGACCTGCTCCAGCGCCGGCCCGCGCCAGGCCTCGAGCGCGTCGAGCAGCGCCGCCGGCTCCTCGCCAACCAGCAGCAGCCGGCGATGGACCGGGCGCAGGAAGCCGGCGCTCACCGCCTGGTCGAAGAAGGTGGCCAGCGGCCGGTAGTAGCCGGCCACGTCGAGCAGGCCGATGGGCCGCGCGTGGAGTCCGAGCTGGGCCCAGGTGAGCACCTCGCTCAGCTCCTCGAGCGTCCCCATGCCGCCGGGCAGCGCCACGAAGCCGTCCGAGAGCTCGGCCATCAGCGCCTTGCGCTCGTGCATCGAGCCGACCACGTGGAGGTTGGTGAGCGAGCGGTGGGCCAGCTCGCGGATCTGGAGGACCTCCGGGATGACGCCGATGACCTCGCCGCCGGCGCCCAGCGCAGCGTCGGCGACCGCCCCCATCAGCCCGACCGAGCCGCCGCCGTAGACCAGGCCGAGGCCGCGGGCGGCCAGGGTGCGTCCCATGGTCCGGGCGGCCTCCAGGTAGCGCGGGTCGTTGCCGGGGGACGAGCCGCAGAAGACGCAGAGCCGTTTCATGGTTGGACGATGATACCGCGGGCGTGGCATGAAGCGCCGGTGCGCCTCTCCCGCCCTCGCGTCCTGCTCCGACTGGTGCTGCTGCTGGTCGGCGCCGGCTTCATGAGCTGGCGGGCCTGGGAGACGGCGCTGGCGGCCCGGGTGGCCGGGCTGGCGCCGGGGGACGCGCTGCTGCTCCAGCGGGTCGCCGCCATCGAGCTGCTGCTGGCGCTGCTGGCGCTCGGCGTTGCGGTGGCCGCCAGCCTCGCCCTGCGGCGGCGCCGGGCCCGTCACCGGCTCGGGCTGGTCGATCCGCCGCCCGGTGACGGCGCCGGCCGGCCCGGTCAGTAGATCCGCGCCACCTCGGCGCCGGAGAAGTAGGCCCGCAGGATCTGGCGGTACCCCTGCCCGGCCTCGGCCCGGCCCACCGCGCCCCACTGGCACATCCCTGCGCCGTGACCCCAGCCGCCGCCGTGCAGCACCAGCTCGTCGCCCTCGCGATCGACGACGAACATCGCCGAGGGGAGGTTGCGCAGCAGCCGACGGATGTTCAGCTCGCCGGTGACGTCGGCGGCGCCGGCCGCCCCCTCGACGCGGATGACCGTGGCCCGCCCCGAGACCCCGCGCGACACCACGGTGAGCCCGCGCACCTCGCCGAGGCCGAGCGGCTCGGCCAGCAGCTCGAGATCGGTCGGCGAGAAGCGGCGCTCCCAGCGGAACCGGTCCTTGCTGGCCGCGGCCGGCCGCTTGCACCAGGCGTCGACCGGGGCGGCCAGAAAGCGGCGCAGGGCCGAGTCGTCGCGCAGCTTCCCGGCCCAGGCCTCGCCGCCCTTCACGAGGTCGGGCTGGCCCCGCAGGCTGGCGCTCGGCGTGACCGGCCAGACCCGGTCGTTGTCCTCGCCGTGGCCGCCGCAGAGGGCCGAGTAGACGCCGTCGACCAGGGTCCGGTCGGCCTTGCCGAAGAGGGCCTCGCCGGCGGTGGCGCGGATGGCCTCGTCGGTGCGCGGGTGCTCGGCCCCGGCGCCGCGGTAGGCCTGGCAGTGAACCTCCGCGCAGATGACGTACGGGTCGGACAGGTGGCGGGTGCCGAGCTGGGCCAGCACGTTGGAGCGGGCCGTCACCGCCTGCGCCTTGAGGGCCTCGAGGTGGGAGCGCGCCGGCATCTCGGCCGGCACCAGCCCGCGCAGCAGCTCCTCGAGCGGCACCACCGCCACCAGCGCCAGCCGGCCGCCGGCGTCGAGGGTGGCCACCAGGCGCGAGCGGTAGCGCCGCTCCTCGCGCGCCACCTTGCCGTCGAGGGCGTGCGCCACCGACTCGACCGCCAGCCCACCCTCTCCGATCGGCTCGATCGAGGCGGCCGAGTCGCCGGTGCCGAGCGGACCGGCCTCGCTGGCGACGTCGAGCCTGCCCCGCGGGCGCACCACCGCCTCGACCTCGAGCCCCGGCCGCTGCCCGGTGCGTGCCCGCAGCGCCTCGGCCTGGGCCTGCGCACCCCGCTCGCTCCGGTCCCCATCGGCCAGCAGCTTCTGGCGGCGGGTGTCGACGACACGCCCGGCGATGCCGTAGACCCCGCCGATGGTCCTGACCCGGACCGGCACCTGGCGCCCGCTCCAGTCGGCGCGCGCCGCCTCGATGGAGGCCCGGTCGGCCCAGGCCTCGTCGGCCAGCAGCGGCGCGTACTCGAGCTTCGCGGGAGTCGCCTCGCGGAGCCGCACCACCAGCCGCGTCCCGGCCGGCAGCTCGACGCTCGGGCCGGCCCGCAGGACCAGCCGCGCCCGCCCGATGGTCCGGACCACCAGCTGCTCCTGCCCCTCCATGAGCCGGATGGTGACCAGCGGCTGGCCACCGGCGCCGAACTCGAGGCGGTGACCCCAGAGCAGGTCGAGCAGGTCGCCGCCGCTGGAGGCGGCGGGCGGCGGCGTTGCATCGGGCGTTGGATCGGGTGGCGGCGTCGGCGGCGGGAGCGGCGCGGGGAGCGAGGGCTCGACGGCTGCCGCAGGAGCGGGAGCGGGCGGGGTCGAGGTCGGCTCGGGCGTGGCCCGGGCGGCCGAGTCTGGCGCGGCGCCGGCCAAGGCAGCGGCGCCGGCCAAGGCAGCGGCGATGAGCAGCGTGAGGGTCCAGCGACGGCCGGTGGAGCCGTGACTCGAAGGCGATGCCATTCGGCATCACCGTAGCGCGCGGCTCCGTCACCCAGGTCCGGCCGAAACCCCCATGTGGAGATCCCCGAATGATCACGGCAGCTTTCTTGACCGGGATCGATCGGGTGATATCACCAGCGGCATGGAAGCGGTCGAGTGCACGCACTGTCAGGTGACCATGACCAGCTGGTCCACGGCGGGAAGCCGGGTCAGCTACTTCCAGTGCCCGCTCTGCACCCGGACCTATTGCTCACAGTACGACGAGGTCTTCCGGGCCCGCGCCGGGGCTCGCCGCATCGGCGTGCCTGTCCAGCAGGCGGCGCCGACCACCCTGCCGATGGCCAGCCTCGAGGTCCAGCGCTGGGCCATGGTCCGGGCCAGGGCCGCGCGCTGGTTCGATCGGGTCGAGGCCGACGAGCGGCTGGTGGCCCGCGCCCTCCCTCAGGCCCGGCCGCCTCAGCGGCTCGAGCCGCGCCCGGCCCCTTCGGCGCGGGCGCTCGCCGCCGCCCGCCCGGCCCGCCAGAGGTAGGTCCACGCGGCCACCGCCAGGCCGAGGCCGAGCCCGACCCGGGCCGGCAGCGGGAAGCGGCCGGCCGGCGAGACGGTCGCCTCCACGGCCGCCACCAGCAGCAGGAGCGGCGCCACCAGCGCCAGGATCCGGGCCGCCTCCCGGCCACGCCGCGCCAGCGCCTCCCGGCGCGGCCACTCTCCAGGGGTCACCAGGCCGGCGGCGAGCACGAAGCCGGCCTGCCCGGCCAGCACCAGGGCGCTCAGCTCGACCGGCCCGTGGGCGGCCACGAAGCCGGCCAGGCCGGGACCGAGCCCGGCTCGCCAGGCGGCCACCAGCACGGCGCCGAGCAGCGCGCCGTTCCCGATGAGCAGCAGCGCCGTCCCGACGCCGCCGGTCAGCCCGAGGGCGAAGCAGAGGGCGGCCACCGAGAGGTTGTTGCGGGCGATGGCCCCGCCGGCCAGCCCGGGCGCGGCGGTGAGCAGGTCGTCGGTCCAGAGCCGCCTGGCCGCCAGCGCCTCGCGCACGCCGGCCGGGACCAGCCAGGCGAAGCCCTCCGGGTCGAGCGCGGTCGCCAGCGCACCGAGCAGCAGCCCGCCCAGCATCAACCCGGCGGCCAGCGCCAGCGCGCCGCGGTGACCGACCACCTCGGCCGGCCCCTCGCTGCGCAGCAGCGCCACGGCCCGGTCCCAGCCGCCGCGCCGCCTCCGGTAGAGCGCGGCGAAGGAGCGGGCCGCCAGCTGCGCCAGGTAGCCCTCGGCGTCGGTGCCGGGGAAGCTGGTGCGAGCCAGCGAGAGGTCGCCGAGGACCCGCCGGTACTGCCGGTCCAGCTCCTCCACCTCGGCCACGGTGAGGCGGCCGGCGCCGACCTGCTCCACCAGCGCGCCCAGCCGCTCCCAGCCAGCCCGCCGGGCCCGGACGAAGCCGGCGACGCTGCGCGGGCGGCTCGCGCCCCCCCGTCCCGGGGCGGGGTCGCTCACGCCTCCTCCGCAGCGAAGGCGTGGAGCGCCTCGAGGAAGGGCTCGGCCTCTCCAGGGGGTGGTGGGCCGAGGCCGGCCCGGGCCGACAGCGTGGCCGCCAGCCGCTCCGCCAGGCGGGCGCGCGGCGCCGCCTCGAACCCGGCGCGTCGCCGCAGGAAGTCGAGCAGCCGCTCGAAGTCGGCCGGCGCCAGCAGGTCCGGTGCCCTCCCCTTCAGCACCCTCCAGCGCGCCTCGACGGCAGGCGCCGCACCGTAGCGCGAGAGGTCGAAGTGCCGCTCCTGCACCACCAGCGTCCCGGCCACCAGGTCGCCGAGCCGCTGCCGGCGGGAGCCGAGCGCCACCGCCAGCACCGCAGGCGCATAGCCGAGCGGCAGCTCCACCACGCGCAGCGCGTTGCGGACCAGCGACTCGCCCAGGCCGACCGGGGCCCCGTCGAGCCGGACCACCCGCAGCCCGAGGGCCCGCTTGCCCGGGGTCTGGCCGTCCCAGGCCACCTCCCAGGCCACGTCCCAGCCCCACCCGGCCGCCAGCACCGCCGCGACCAGCAGCAGCTGGCCCACCCAGGAGAGCCCCTGCACCTGCCCCAGCAGGTCGCCCCAGATCGAGTAGACGAACAGACCGATCATCCAGCAGAGGAAGACGGCGAGGAGATCGAGCAGCGTCGCCAGCCCACGGGCCCCGACCCCGGAGAGCGGCAGCGAGAGCGCCACCTGCTCCGGCGTCTCCACCCTCCAGTGGTCCTCGCCGGGCACGGGCCTTGGCTCAGCCGCGGACCACGGCCCGGTTCTGCTCGCGCAGCTCGTTGACGGCGTAGATGCCGTGGGCCCAGAGGACCCCCTGGGTGAAGCCGAACCAGCGCATGGCCCGCTCGCGCTCGCCGAGGTCGAGCGCCTGCTGGATCTCGGAGCACATCCAGGCGGCGTGCTCGAGCCGCTCCTGGTAGGCCTTCACGACCTGCTTCACCTGCGCGTCGATCACGGCGTGCTCCTGGTCTCGGGCTGGTGGCCTGCACGATAGCAGCAGCGCCAAGGCCGGCTCCACCGGATCGACGAGGCGTGGTATCTAGCGACCGCGACCTGCGGCCGGCTCGAGGCGCTAGCTCAATGGTAGAGCATTGGCCTTTTAAGCCAGTGGCTGTGGGTTCGAGTCCCACGCGCCTCACTCTTTCCCGCCGCGCCGGCACCGGCTCACCAGCGCCGCAGATCGAGGACCACCGGGCGGTGGTCCGAGGCGGCCGCCACGTCGGGGCCGTCGGCCACCCAGCCGGCCACCCTGGCCTCACGCTGCCCGGCCCGCAGCGCCAAGTGGTCGAGCGCCTCGTGCCGCCGCCCGTCGCTCCAGGTCCAGGCCGCGGGACCGGTCCGCCACGCCGTCCCCGCCGCGCCCCCAGCGCAGTCGAGCCAGGCGCCGTCGCCGAAGAGCGGCTCGAGCGCCGCCGCGTCGGCCCCGTCGTTCAGGTCGCCCCCCACCAGCACCAGCGCCCCGGGCTCGGCCGCGACCGCCGCCTCGGCCAGCTGGCGCAGCCTCGCCGCCTGCACCCGCCGTCGCTCCCCGGTCGGGTCGGAGAGGTGCGACGAGAGGTGCGTCGCCAGCAGGATGAGGCGCGCTCCCCCCGGCTCCACCGCCGCCTCCACGGCGTCGCGCGGCCAGAGCCGGCGACCATCGGGGGCCAACTCGCCGGAGTGGCCCAGGTAGCGGGTCACCGGCCAGCGCGACAGGAGCCCCACCTCGATGCCACGCGGGTCGTTCCCCTCCAGCAGCCTGGCCTCGAGGTGACCGGTCCTGTCGGCCAGGCGGCGCAGCAGCCCGAGGTGCTCGACCTCCTGCAGCAGGACCACGTCGGCGTCGAGTTGCCGCAGCACCCTCGCCGCCGCCTCGAGCCGGGCCTCGACCTTGCCGGCCGGGATCGCCGGCGCGCTGTCGCCCGGATCGGCCACCTCGTCGAAGAGGTCATGGACGTTCCAGGTCACCACGCGCAGCAACGCCGGAGGGTCCGCGGAAGCGCCGGGGGTCCGCACCGCGGACGGCCCGCAGCCGCAGAGGGGCAGGAACAGGAGGGCGAGGGTGCGCATCCGCCCGGGTGGTGCAAGCGACGGCCCAGCCCCAAGCGAACGATCAGTAGAGCGAGTAGACCGAGACCAGTGCGTTGACGCCGATCGGGATCGAGCCGCCACCGCCGCCGCTGACGTCGATGGCGCTCCTCGTCAGCAGCGAGAGGCGCAGGCCGAGGTGGCGGGTCAGCTCCTTCGAGCCCGAGACGTAGAGGCTGAACTCGTCCTTGTCGGCCCCGAGGTTGGCCTGCTGGTTCCAGCTGAGCCGGCCGATGAGCCGCACCGACTCGACCGGGCGGGCCACCGCCTGCAGCCAGGCGGCGCGGCCGGTGAGCCAGCCGAGCTCCTCCTGGTAGCCGGCCGAGAGCGAGACCCTGGGCGTGAAGAAGCGTGGCACGCTCACCTCCGGACCGGCCCAGCCTCGCTCCAGCCCGGAGGCCACGTCGCGGGCACCGCCGCCGGAGATCCCGGCGCGCACCAGGCCGAAATCCCAGGAGGCGTTGACGTCGGCGTGGCGGGAGCGGCCGGCCCAGGCGAGCGGCGTGAAGGTCTGTGGGGTGAGCAGCTCGCTGTAGTCGAAGGCGCCGGAGATGGAGAGGCGGGCCACCGGCCGGAAGGCCGCCTCCAGCCGCGCCCCGTCGAGCCCGCCCGGCGAGTGGATCGTGCCGCCGAAGCCGAAGCGGGCGTCGGCGAAGAGGTCGAGCCAGGCCCCGGAGTGGGCCGAGCCGCCCGCCTGCATCTCGACGCGATCACCCAGCTCGGGTGAACGGACCAGCGCCAGCCGCCCCTCCTGGTGGACCAGCACCCCCTGCCCCAGCTTGCCGTCCCAGCCCCAGAAGCCGCCGGCGGTGCCGCGCGTGGTGGTGGGGGAGCTGGTGTCGGGCTGCGGCACCAGGCCGCCGAGCAGGCCAGCCGTGAAGGCGCCGCGGCGCCAGCTCACCGTGGCGCCGTCCATCGAGGTGGCGCCCGGGACGTTCCAGGCCAGCACGCGTCCCGCCGAGATGGAGATGGGACGGCTCTCCGGCGCCCAGGTGAGCTGCGCCTGCCAGACCACGATGCGGGCCTTGTCGGCGGGCAGGAAGACGGCCCCGGCCGGCTGCGCCGACCAGTACTCGGCCCGCAGGTCGACGTCGGCTGTGAAGGGACCGAGCGGGGCGCCGTGCAGGGCGGCGTCGACGCGATCGGTGTGGTAGGCGCCGAGGCCGCTGCTCCACCAGCTGACGTCCGAGAAGACGAACTCGCCGAAGCCGTCGCGCGGCGCCTCGAGCGGCCGGAGCGCCACCGGCTTGGCCTTGGCCTCCACCAGCGCCACCTCGGCGCTGGCGACCCGCTCGGCGCGCTGGGCAAGCTCCTCGTCGCTCGGGAGCGGCGGGAGCGTCACCACCTTGACCTCGGCGGCGGCCACCCGGGTCAGCTGGACGCTGTCCCCGGGGTGGGCGCCGACGCCATAGCAGGTGGCGTGGCTGGAGGAGACCGACTCGACCGCGCAGAGCACGGCCTCGGCGCCGCCGCGCACGAGCGACAACACCTGGCCCACCTCCAGCCCCTGGTCGGCCCCGGCGTCGAGGTAGGCCCGCGTCCCCGTCGCCTGGACCACGTGGGCCAGCCCTGGGGTCCGGACCTGCGCCGGCGGCGGCGTCTCGAGCGGACTGGCCGGGGTGGTGGCGGCGAGCGCCAGGGCGAGGAGCGAGGAGAGCATGTCTAGTTGTTGGGGATGGCGTTGTGGCAGCTGGTTGCGCAGCTGGCGGTGCTGCGAATCGGCGGCGACGGGAAGGTGAAGTTGACCGCCGGATAGGGCTTCTCGGACGCCGGCCTGGTGGTGGCGTGGCAGCTGATGCAGCCGGCCGGGTAGTGGTCGATGCGGCCATAGCCGGAGTCACCTCGGGAATGGGCGGCGACCCTGTTCACCTGCGAGTCGGCGTGGCACTTGAGGCAGTTGGGGCTGGTCAGCGGCACGGTGCCGGTGAGCGCGTGGCCGGCGTAGAGGTTGAGGATGGCGATGCCGCCGACGGGGCCGTGCCTGGTGCTGAACCCGGCGATGGCGTTGTGGCAGGTGGCGCACTGCAGCGACGTGAGGTCGGTCCTCACCCCGGTGCCGTGGCACTGGGCGCAGGAGAGCCCGGCGTGCTTGGTGCCGGAGGCGCGGGGGAAGAGCAGCTCGTGGTTGGCCGGCGCCCCGCTTGCCCCGTCCTTGTGGCAGACCAGGCAGCTGTCGGAGAGCTGCGGCCCGGCCCAGAGGGCGTTGAAGCCTGCCACCGAGGTGTGGAGCGGCGCCAGCGACGCGGCGCTGCCGTGGATGGCGTTGACGCCTGCCACCGCCCCCACCACCACGTCATGGCAGCCGACGCAGGTGGTGGCCTTGAAGTCGGCGACGAAGGTCCTGGGCGGCGTGGTCTTGTTCTGGTCGTGGCAGGTGAGGCAGGCGCCGCCGGCCGCGCCGGAGTGCGCCCCGCTGCCCACCGTGAACCCGCTGGCGCCGGTGGCGTGGGCCGCCACCCGGACCAGGACCTTGCCGTCCTCGTGGCAGCGCGCGCAGAGCAGCGACGAGGCCTGGACGGCGGCCGGGGTGGTGCCGTTCCTGACGTAGTCGGGCACCTTGCCGGCGTGGGCCGCGTCGGTCGGCGCGTCGCTGTGCGGGTGGCAGGATGAGCAGCCGAGCTGCGTGCGATCGCCGGCGACGACGTGGCAGTCGGCGCACCTGGCCACGATGGTGCCGGCCGCGTTCTGGTGCGGCAGCACCAGGCGGGCGGCGTGGTCGACCCCGATGCCGTTCTGGTGGCAGTGGTGGCAGGCGGCGTCGAGGCTGGTGACGCCGGCGGCGTAGCCGAGGGTGTTGGCGTTGGCCACGGTGGCGTCGAACCCGTTGCTCCCGGTGACGCCGTTGGCGTTGTGCCAGGCGCTGAATCCGGCCAGGGTGCCGTCATGCTGGACGCCGCTCTTGAGCGTCACCGCATGGCAGTTGGTGCAGGTGAAGACCTTGAAGGAGTCGGAGGGGACCGACGTGGTGGCCGAGGTCTTGACGGCGTGGCAGGCGTTGCAGTCGGCCAGGGCCTGACCCGCCTGGGGACCGTGGGTGTCACCCACGGCGATGGGGAAGTGCTTCGCGTGGGCGACCGCGTCCGGCATGGTCAGCCAGGGCGCTTGCCAGGACGTACCGCCACAGGCGGCGAGGAGCAGTGAGGCGGCGGCGATCGACGGGAGCTGGAGCTTCATCTGACACCCCTACCCAGCGGCGCCAGCCTCGGCGCGCCGGTTGAGAAGCTGTGACACGAGTAGCAACGATCGTTGCTCGGCGCGAAGCCCGGGACGGACGGGTGCTCCGCGGGGTTGTGGCACCCGGTGCAACTGGCGGCCGGCGTGGCCGTGCAGGTGAGCGGTCCGGCCGGGATGGGCGGCACGCCGGAGGCGTGGCAGGTCTTGCAGGAGATCCCGGCGTGCTTGCCCGAGCTGATCTGGAAGCAGGCGTCGTGGGCCTTCCAGGTGCCCGGCGTGAAGCGCCAGGTGGAGTGGCAGCCCCGGCAGTCGGTGCCGAAGTTGCCGGTGTGCGGGACGGCGGCGGTGGCGGTCCCGTCGTAGTTGGCCTGGTGGCAGGCGATGCAGGCGGTGGTGGGGCGGGAGAAGGCCCGGTCGCGCCGGTCGCCGTGGCACTGCTCGCAGGGGATGACGGCGTGCCGGCCGGTGAGCGGGAAGCTGGTCCGGCGGTGGGCCTCGGGGCCGAAGCTGGCCTCCTTCCACGAGCCGGTGTCATGGCACCGATCGCAGCGGGCCCCCATGCGGCGGGCGTGGACGTCGCGGTGGCAGGCCGAGCAGGCCTTGGCCACCGGCTGGTCGAAGCGTCCGCCCAGGTGGCACGACTGGCAGGTGACCGCGAGGTGGCGGCCGGTGAGCGGGAAGCCGGTCCGGTCGTGGGCGAAGGTGACCTGCTTCCAGTCCGCGGCGGTGTGGCAGGCGCCGCAGCGGGTCTCGGCGCCGGCGTGGCTGCCGGGGCGAGGGGCGAGATCGATGGCGTTGGTGGCGGCCGGGGCCGGCGTCGGCCTGGCCGTCGCGGCAGCCTGGGCGGACTGGGCCGCCAGCAGGAGGGCCAGGAGCGTCGCGGTCACGGCTGGTACCCCTTGAAGGAGCCGCGGTGGAAGTCGGCGTGGCACCCCTCGCAGGTGAGCGGCAGCGGCTTGTAGCGCTTCACCGTCAGGCCCTTCCCCACCGTGACCGGCAGGTGGCACTTCTCGCAGGCCAGCGGCTTGTGCTTCCCCTCCAGCTTGAAGCGGGAGTCGCGCTGGTGATCGAAGCGCAGGTTCTCCTTCTCCTTCCAGCTGACGGCGTCATGGCAGCGGGCGCAGTCGGTCCCCTTCCCGGGCAGCGCCAGCTGGCCGGCGTGCACGTCGGCGTGGCAGCCGGCGCAGGTGACGGCGAGCGGCTTGTAGACCATCGCGCCGCTCGGGCCCGGCCTGTGGCACGAGGCGCAGGCGGCCCTGGCGTGCTTGCCGGCCAGCGCGAAGCGGCTGTCCTTGGCGTGATCGAAGCGGACCTTCTTCCAGGACTCGAGACCGTGGCAGGCGGTGCAGCCCTCGGCGTCGGTGCGCGCCTTGAACTGACCGCCATGCAGGTCGCGGTGGCAGGTTCGGCAGTCGCTGGCGCGGGGGATCTTGAGCAGCGCCAGGCTCGGCTTGATGGGCCGCTTCTGGACCTCGAGCCGCGCCTTGACCACCGCCGGCACCCTGGCCTCCAGCCGCGGGTCCTTGGGGTGGCAGGCGGCGCAGGCCACGGCGCGG
This sequence comes from Anaeromyxobacter sp., assembly GCA_025360965.1. GTDB lineage: Bacteria > Myxococcota > Myxococcia > Myxococcales > Anaeromyxobacteraceae > JADKCZ01. The sequence continues at coordinate 29,546 of JANYBC010000070.1, forward strand.
TGCGCCCCCTCCAGCCTGTAGGGGAGCTTGTCGTGATCTTCGAGCTCGAAGCGGACCGGCGTGAAGCCCTCAATCCCGTGGCAGCGCTCGCAGGTGCGGGTCGGTGCGGCCGCCCCTGCGGGCGGGGCTGCTGCCGGGTAGGCGATCTGCCCGAGGTGGGCATCGAGGTGGCAGTCGCTGCAGCGCTCGAACTTCATCGCCTTGAAGACCGCCTTCTCCTTGCCCCACGGCCCGTGGCAGGCCTCGCATCTGGCCGCCAGGTGGGCGCCGCGCAGCGGGTACCTGGTCTTCTCGTGGAAGGCCTTCTCCTTGGCGGAGCCGCGGAGCTTCTTCCAGTCCCCGGTCCCATGGCAGGACTGGCAGTCGGGGCCGAAGCGGCCGAGGTGCGGGTCCTTGTGACAGCCGGCGCAGGTCTGGAAGGGGATCGGCTTGTACTTCGCGAAGAGGGCCGGGCGGACCGGCGGGGTGCGCGCGCCGAGCTCACCGGGCGGAGGGGCCGGCTGGTCGGCGTGGCACTTGAGGCAGGTGACCTTGAGGTGCTTCCCGTCGAGCTTGTAGGCGGTCCTGGCGTGATCGAAGCGGGGGAGCTTCCAGGTCTCGGCGCCGTGGCACCTCTGGCAGTCGGCGCCGAGCTGGCCGCGGTGCTCGTCGAAGTGGCAGGCGGCGCAGGCCGACGGCGCGCCCAGCAGGCTGTCGCGCCCCTTGGCGATGGCCTGGATCACCTCCGGATCGGCGATGTGGCGGGCGTCGTGGCATTTGGCGCAGTCGGGCTTGCGGTGCTTCCCCTCCAGCGCGAAGCCGGTGCGGCCATGGTCGAAGCCCTTCTTCCCTCCCGGGCCCCAGTCGACCAGCTTGGTGTCGCGGCCGGTGTGCTCGTGGTGGCAGGCCTGGCAGCTCCGCTCCTCGGGCTTGAGCCGCCCGTGGAGCCCCTTGCCGGCCTTCATCCTGGCCTGCACGTCCTTGTGGCAGGCGAGGCAGTTGTCGGGGCTGAGCTGCTCGCCGGCGGCGTGGCACCTGGTGCAGTTGGACAGCCCCTCCAGCGTGGCGTGCGGCCGGGAGAGATCGCCAGGCGAGAAGACGTCGGCGCCCGCGCCGGTGGCCCAGAGGATGAGCAGGGAGGCCGCGGCCCGATAGGGGGTGCGCATCATCAGTGGAGACCGTACCCCAGATAGAGGGCGACGAGGATATGGGCCGTGAGGGCCAGCACCAGGAAGACCGCCAGGGTGGCGTGGAAGAGCCGCCAGCTGCGCAGCAGCCGTTTGAGCGAGCCGTAGAAGCGGAGCTGCCAGCGCAGCCGGGTCAGCTTGATGAGCGCCGCCTGCAGGTCGGGGTAGACGTGAGGGTGCTGGAGGCGCCGTCTCAGGGCGAAGAGCCGCAGCCGGGTCGCCGCCACCTCGAAGGGGAAGCGGAGGAAGAGCATCAGGAACGAGTGTCCCGACCGGCGCGGTGAGGCGATCCAGCAGGGCCGCGCCGCCGCTGGCCCCCTCCAGCTCGGGCGCCGCGAAGGCCCGCAGCCGCTCGAAGTTGCCGGTCAGGTCCTCCAGCTCCTCGGCCTCGTCGCCGTGGGCCGGGACCAGGCCGTAGATGTAGCGGCCGATGAGGCCGGTGGAGACCACCACCGCCAGCGCCGCGTAGGTGCCGCTGGCCAACTGGTTGTTCATCTGGAAGGCGGCGTGGAAGGCGATCACCAGCGGGCTCATGAAGCCGACGAAGGTGTGGAAGTCGAGCCAGCCCTTGATGTGGCCCCAGCCGGTGAGCGCGCGGCTCCGCTTGCGGACCGCATAGAAGAAGTTGGAGAGCATGAAGGCGGTGGCGACGATGCCGACGCCGTGCCCCCAGCTGCCCGCCGAGCGCAGCGACTTGTGGAGGGCCGAGAGCTTCCGCTCCGGGCGCGCCAGCGGGTAGTACTCCCAGCCCTTCCAGGCCAGGTAGGCCAGCACCGAGATCCCGGCCACCGCGTAGAGGATGCGCAGGGCGAGGAGCCGCCGCCGCTCCTGCCTGTTCCTGGAGGCGCGGGGCCGCCTGCCCGGCTCCCCGATGATGGCGGGCCCGTAGGCGGGCGTCTGGGCGTGGAGCGCCTCTCCGTGGAAGCGCCGCATGGAGACGCCGACGCTGGCGAGGAACTCGACCGGCAACTCGCCGCCGATGTTGACGATGACGAAGTCGTTGGGGAGGCGCACCGCCTTGCCGCCGGCGTCGAGGTGCACCGAGCCGTCGTCGACGGCTTTCACCTGGGAAGGGAGGAAGGCCGTGATCTTCCCGGCGCCGATGAGCGCGGCGATCCTGGTGCGGTTGGCCTCGCGGCAGCTGGCGAACTCGGCGTTCCGGTAGGAGATGCTCACGGCGGCATTCGACTCGGTGGCCAGCTGCATGGCCGCCTCGACGGCCGAGTCGCCGCCGCCGACCACCAGCACCTTGGCCCCGTTGTACTGCTCCGGCTCGGTGAGCGCGTAGACCACCTTCTCGCTCTCCTCGCCCGGGACCCCCATCTTGCGGGGCGTGCCGCGACGCCCGATGGCCAGCACCACCTTGGCGGCGCTGATGGGGCCGGCGCTGGTCTTGACCGTGAAGCGGCCGTCGGCCCCCTCGAGCCCGGTCATCTTCACTCCCTGCTCCACGGTGAGCCCGGCCTTGTCGATGATCTTCTGCCAGCCGGCCAGCAGCTCCTCCTTGGTGATGAGCGCCTTGCCGAACTTGCCGACCAGCGGGAGGTCGACCGGCTCGGTCATGGCCACCTTGCGCCGCGGGTAGTGGGCCACGGTGCCGCCCACCGTCCCCTGCTCGAGCAGCCGGTGCTCCACGCCGTGGGCCTTGAGCGCCAGCGCGGTGGCCAGCCCGGCCGGGCCGGCCCCGACCACCACCACCGTGGAGCCCTTGGGCGTGATCTCGGCCAGGTGGTCGGCGGCCTGGAGCCCCTGGGTCACGGCGTTCTTGATGAGGCCCATGCCGCCCAGCTCGCCGATGACATGGACCCCGGCGCGAGAGGACTCGAAGTACTGGTCGACCTCGGGCAGGTCGATGCCTCGCTCCAGCGAGCCGAAGACCAGCTTGATGGCGTTGACTGGGCACTCGGCGGCGCAGCGGCCGTGGCCGATGCAGTGGTCGGCGTGGATCAGCCTGGCGGCGTGGTCGATGATGCCGAGGATGTCGCCCTCCGGGCAGGCCTTGAGGCAGGAGAGGCTGCCGATGCAGACATCCGGGTCGATGATGGGGTGGAGCGAGCGGGCCAGGTGCTGCTTCTTGGCCACCTTCTGCTCGAAGACCTCGGCGTCCCGTCGCTGTCGCCGGCCGCGGCGGATGTAGCCGAGCGCGCCGCCAAGCAGCGCCACCGCGAGGGAGGAGTAGACGATCAGCGATCCCTGGTCCATGCGCTGCCCGTTACCTCGGAGACGTGTCCACGATCCATTTGCTACGCCCGGCCCGCCAGATTCTCACACTTCGCCGCGGGCCACCTCATGCCGCCCCAGGGTGTGGACTCCCCTTGTATCCCGCCGGTCACGAGATCTCCATGGGACGTCTCGGTGACGATCTGTGACGGGGAAACGGGCAAGCGATCGCTTCGCAGGCAGGCCGTCGGCGGTGAGCCGTCTTTGACACCGGCCCGGCCATTGGGTAGGAACGCCCCCGACCCCATCGTCTAGAGGCCCAGGACGCCGCCTTTCTCGAGGCGGAAACCAGCGGTTCGAATCCCTGTGGGGTCACTGGTTTCAGGCCCCATCGTCGATCGGTCAGGACGCGAGCCTTTCAAGCTTGCACGGCGGGTTCGATTCCCGCTGGGGTCATCGTGGTGGCGGCGCGCAGCGGCAGGCCGGTGCGCTTGCGGGCGGTGCGGATGAGCGCCGCGAAATCGTCGCGCAGCGGCATCAACTCCAATTCAGATTTCGGCACGGGATAGCCGTCGCGCCCGCGCATGGTGATGTCGATATGGATGGAGATTTCCGTCAGCCCGCCCTTGACCATCAGCGTCTCGAGCAGGCCGGGCTCCAGTCGGAAGCGGTCGCCGTGCGTCATCACCATCGGGATGACGCCGATCTGCCGGGCGTAGCGCAGGATGGCGGTGAGCTCCTCGACCGGCCGCAGGGTGACCTCGCCGTCGGTGATCTGCACATTGGCTTTGGGGCCCAGGTGTGCGCGCAGCGCGTCGAGCTGGGCCAGCACGCCGGCCAGCGGCATGTTGGGAATCTGGTTGGCCTCTTTACCGAGATAGCAGCCGGTGCAGGAAAAATCGCAGCGCGGGTTGATGCCGATGGTGGCGCCGCAGCCGGTGGATTGCCGGCCAAAGCCCTGCATGGGATAGTCGCGCAGCACCTGCGGAATTTCCCGCCAACGCGCATCAAGGATGGCGAGTTTCTCGGCATCCACGGGATGGCGCACGATGCGCCACAGGGATTTCAGTGAAAGCGGCTGGCCGTACATGGGAATTCTGAGTCGAAGCGTGGTGCCGCGCCGCTCAACGCTTCCAATCGTTGAGTTTCCAGTCGTAATCGTCGTATTCGAAGCGGATTTTGCCGCCCGCAGCGGCTACTTGCTTTTGCTGTGCGGTGCTAAGATATTTTTTCACGAAGGCCTCGCCACCCCCGGCCCACTGGTCGAAATC
>JANYBC010000132.1 GCA_025360965.1 Anaeromyxobacter sp.
GTCGATGAAGTGCTCAGCGATGAGCTGGAGCGCCTCGGCGGGGGAGATGAAGCGGCCGACCGCCTCGCGAGCCGCGCGGAGCGCCTCCTCCAGCAGTGAGGCGACCCGGACGGGGAGGCGCAGGCGCAGCTCGCCCGCCGCGCACATCTGCTCCTCCTCCTCGGCCTCGGCCTCGGTCTCGCGGAGCAGCGCGATGCAGGTGGTCTGTTCGGCGCGCTGCAGCCAGGCCTCGAGCGTCTGCTCGGTGGCGTGGCGGGCGACGATGCGGGCCTTCTCGTAGCTGACGCGGCCGCTGCGCATGGCGACACGCAGCTCGGGCAGGCTGTAGAGGCGGCGCTCGAGGGCGACGCGCTGGCGGATGGCCCGCTCGGAGAGGCCCAACCGCTCCGCGCAGTAGTGGCCGAAGCTGAGGAACTGCATGTCGCGCCAGAGGCCGCACTGGAGCAGCAGCATGGCGAGGTGGCCGAGGAGGTCGTCCCAGCTGGCGCGCAGATCGCGGAGGCGGCGCAGGTCGGCGTCGAGACGGACGAGGTCCACGGGCGCCCCAGCCTCGGCCAGGCCACCGCCCGCCACCGAGCCCTCACCCGCCGCCGGCTGCTCCGGCCGCGGCGCCGGATCGAACTGGGTGAGGAAGGACCAGCGCTGATACTCCTGCTCGAGCCAGGCCTTGAGCGCCTCCCGCTCCGCGGCGGGGCCCACGGGCGGGACCAAGTTCTCGATGCGGCCGAAGGGCGGAGCGGGCTCGGGCGGGGCCGGGTGGGCGCCGAGGTACTCCTGGCAGATGACCTCGAAGCGCTGCCAGGGGGGCGCGCCGGGGGGGAGCAGCTTTCCGGCCATGGCGAGGGCCTCGCCCAGCTTCTCCCGCGCCACCGGCTCGAGCATGAGCCCGACCCGCTCCCAGGGCTCGTCCTCCTCGTCGGCCCCCTCGCCGACCACCGCGCGGACCTCGGCGGCCAGGGCGCGGACCGTCTCGACACGCGCCTTCTCCACCCAGGCGGCCTCGTCGGCGCCGCGGGCGAGGGCGACGATGGTCTCGGCCTTGCGAGGGGTGACGGCGCCGGAGCAGACGGCGTCGCGCAGCAGCGGCCGATCGGCGAGGTGGCGGGCGAGGCGGGCCAGCTTCTCGGCGGTGCTGCCGGCGATGCCGAGCCGCTCGCGGGCGTAGTCGCCGAGGCAGGAGAAGCCGAGGCGCAGCAGCCGGTCGCCGACCAGGAGCGTGGCCAGGCCGGCGCCCACCGCGAGATCGAGCGCGCCGCGACCCCGGGCGACGCGGACCAGCAGGCCGTCGAGGAGGAAGGCGGCCTCGTCGCGCAGCAGCCACTTGCGCTCGTTGTCCGGCGTCGGCTCGAGCGTGCAGGCGACGCTGGAGAGCGCCTGGAGTTCTGCGTCTGCCGCCAATGAGAGCGGAGCGTGCATGCATTCAACCGATAGCACTGTTCGTCATGACTGAACAGATGTATCGTGGTGCCGACCCATCAGGGATAGCGCCAGGGCGGTCCGCCCCGCCCGCCCGCGCCGCGCCCAGGCCGCCGGCCGTGCCGTGTGATGCTGCGCGCCGGCTGATAGAATCAACGCATGGCCGCCGTAGCTCCCGCCACCCTGAAGCCGCTGGCTCGCAAGTACCTCTGGTGGAAGACGCCGGACGAGGCGGTCGCCTACCCCGAGCGGCTGATCGCCCAGGTCATGGACATCGGCGACTTCGCCGATGTGGCGGCGCTCGCGGCGCAGGTCGGGGACGACGCCTTGCGGGACGTGCTCCGGCGCGGGGAGGCTGGCCAGTTCAGCGCTCGCTCCTGGACCTACTGGCACTACCGGCTCGGACTCGCCAAGGTGGGCGAGGTTCCGCCGCTCCCGGTGCGGCGCTTCACGTGATGAGCTCTTTCCGGCCCCGCCTGGAGATCCTCCCACCTGAGCAGCGGAAGCTCTGGCCAGCGCTCGGGCCGACCGCGGGGCTCGGCCTGGTCCTTTACGGCGGGACCGCCATCGCCCTGCGGCTCGGGCACAGGCCCTCGGTGGACTTCGATTTCTTCACGGAGGCGTCGCTCGACCGTGATGCGATCCGGGCGGCGCTGCCGTTCCTGGCCCGGGCGACGGTGGTCCAGGACCAGCCAGAGGCCTGGAGCCTGCTGGTGCCGGGAACCGGCGGGGAGCACTCGCACGTCAAGGTCTCCTTCTTCGGGACCATCGGCTTTGGCCGGGTTGGAGAGCCGGAGCGAACCGAGGACGGGATCCTGCAGGTCGCGTCGCTGGCCGACCTGATGGCGACCAAGGTGAAGGTGGTCCTGCAGCGCGCGGAGGCCAAGGACTACCGCGATGTCGCGACCATGGTCAGGGCCGGCGTCAGCCTGGCCAGCGGGCTCGGCGCCGCGCGCGAGCTGTTCGGAGAGGGTTTCCAGCCGAGCGAGAGCTTGAAGGCCCTGGTCTTCTTCGCTGACGGGGACCTCGCCACCCTGTCGAGCGACGAGAGGGCGACGCTGGTCGAGGCGGTGGCGGCGGTGCGCTCGCTGCCCGAGGTGGCGATCCGCTCGCGCCGGCTCCGCGCCGGTCCCTGAGGCACCGCATCGCGTTCACCCTCCCCGCGCTCCTGCTCGGGTCCCCGCGGTCGCGTCCGGGCCGCTCCCTCTCAGCGCCCTCCACCCGGGACCGGCGGGTCCAAAGCTGCCGTCACCTACCCGATCCCGGCGGCCGATACGACGCCTCGGTCGGCGTATTCGTTCGCACTCCCTGGCTCCATCACTTCCCTTGCTCCCACGCCGGCTTCCAGCGCTGCTGCAGGAGGTGGTCGGCGGCCTCGACCCCTCGGTCACCTGCTCACCGATGCGGCTCGAGGCGGAGCGGTCGGTGCCGCCGGCAGCTGGTACACGACAGACAAGCGTCGCCGCCGGGCTGGCGCCTTCGCCGCGGAGCTGCTGCTTCCCGGGACGGCCATCGCGCACGAGACCAACGAGGAGCTCGACGCGGCCGCAGCTCCGGAGGTCTTCGAGTCGCTCATGAACAAGTACGGCGTGGGGGCCCAGACCGCTGCCCACCAGCTCTTCAACAAGGGCTTGCTGTCGTCGGCGACAGTCAGGGACGACCTGATCGAGGCCTATGCCAGCCTGGGCGGCGCGGCGTAGGGACTGGCGCCTCCGTCACTTCCCCTGCTCCGGCTGCGGCGGGGCTGACGCTGACCCACCGGCCGTTCCGCGATGGCGACATCCGCCACTCGCTGGCCGACACCTCGCGGGCGCGGAGGCTGCTGGGGTACGCGCCGACGGTGCCGGTCAACGAGGCGATCGTGCGGTCGGCGAAGGCGTACGCGCCGGGATCCTGAGGGGGCTTCGCCGCGGCGGAATGTTGTCACGCGTGATAACAGGTGCCCGCGCAGAGCACGCCGCTTGGCCCCGCGCCAAACTCGCTGGAGGGCCAGGGGGCTCCGCTTGACCCTGTGGCAACCCACTCCGTGCTCAATACAGCCGCCGACAGGAGGATCAACGCGCTGGCCCGAATAGGGACGGAGGCCGAGGTCCCCACCGACCGTGGTCTCATCCAAGATCGGATGTCGCGGGCTCGCTTCTCGCCTGAGAAGCAACCGGCCTGGCGCGGCTGCTGAGTCGTTGGATTCCATTTCGTGAGCTTGGTAAGGTCCCGCCCCCTCGGCGCTTGAAGGCGCAAGGCTGGACGGAACCTTCGTGCGCACCGTCGGTCGTCTCTCGCAGCTCAACGCGCTGGTCCTCAATGTCTACGGTGACGTTCTCGAGCGCCTTCTTGGACTTCGCGCGGTCAACTTGCTTGGCTTGGACGTGTCCCCGGTTTCTGTTGGCGTTGGCCCCAGCCCGTTCGGCGCCGTGCCCCCTACCCAGGACGTTGCCTGGGAAGAGTTGGCCCTCGCTGCCTAGATGACCCGGCCCCCGACCGCCCTGTTCCTTCGGCGGCGGCCAGGATCGGATCCACTACCGGCGGTTTGTGGGATCCAGTCGCGGTTGCTGGGGATGAGGCTGGCAGCGCCTGCGAGGTGCGCTGGTCCGGTCGCCGCGGAGGTCGCGCAAGCGCGGCTCCAGCGAGGCTGAGGCTGGGGGGGGGGCATCCCTGGTGACGGCCGGGATGGGGCCGGGGGGAAGCCGTGAGGGGTCAGCCGTCACGAAGCAGGCGGTCGGTGACGGCGCGGTAGCTGGCGATGAGTTCGCGGAGGGTGGCCGCGATGATGAGGATCGACTCGGCGAGGGCGAGGTGTGGGGGGCTGGGCTCCTCGTGGGGCCGCTTCCCGAGGTCGGTGTGCTCGGCCTCGAGGGTGCGAGCGGCGAGCAGCAGGGTGAGGTCGAGGGTGGCCAGGATGGCGCGCTCGGAGGCCATCAGGATCTGGGGCGAGGTGGGCACCCAGACGTCGTCGAGCGGGTCGGCGGGGATCATGGCTCGTCGTCTACCCGCCCGGCCGGCAACGGCAGCAGGCCGTGGTCCTTTGCCCGCTTGAGGGCGAGGAACTGGCGGTAGCTGGGGCCATCGATGTCGAGGTGGGTGGAGGTGGCTGAGAGCCGGTCGAGGACGGCAGCTGCGAGGGTGGCGTCGCCGAGGTACTTGCCCCAGGCCGAGAGCTTGATGTTG
>JANYBC010000199.1 GCA_025360965.1 Anaeromyxobacter sp.
AGCGGGACCATCACCGCCGCGGTGGCCAGCAGCGAGGTCGCAGTCCACGGCCCGCGCCTGGGCCGGGAGTCGAGCAGCAGCACCACCGCCAGCAGGGCGCCGAAGAGGGCCGGGAACCAGGCCATGGCCCCGTCCCCGAAGACCGAGGCCCAGAGGTAGATGACGAGGCTCCCCAGCCAGTAGGGTGGAGGCCCGTCCTGGAAGCCGCGCAGCGGGAAGAGGAAGGGCTCGTCGGCCCGCAGGCCGCGCAAGGCGATGTCCCGCCCGTAGGCCATGTGGTGGAACATGTCTGGGTCGCGCACCTCGGTCAGGTAGGCCACGAAGCCGAGCGCAGCGAAGAGCGCCGCGGCCCCCACCAGCCAGCGGCGATCGAGCGGCCCCTGGAGGGGGCTGGCGTGGCGCTCCTGGTCCATGGCGGTCAGCGGCGCTCCAGCCGGTCGACGGCCTGCTTGGCCTTGGCCGCCCAGTACCCAGAGGGTTCGATCTCCATGTAGCGCCGGTAGGCGGTCGCCGCCCCGGACCGATCACCCCTGGCGTCGAGCGCCTCGCCCAGCCCGTACCAGCCCGGCCCGAAGGCCGGGGCGATGGCGATGGCGCGGCGGTACTGGGTCTCGGCGTCGGCGGGCCGGCCCAGGTCGAGGTAGGCGTGGCCGATGTTGGCGCGGACCTCGGCGGTCTCGTGGACCGAGAGCGCCGCCTCATACCAGGTGATGGCGACCTGCAGGTTGCCCTGGTTGGCGGCCGCCATGCCCTTCTCGAAGTACTGGACCGCCGTCTGCTGGACCTGGAGCTGCTGCTGGCGCCTGGTCCAGGTGGCCGCCTCGTCGAGGCGGTTGGCGGCCCGCAGCAGCTCGATGGCCAGGGCCACGTCGGCCGGATCGACGACTCCGTCATGGAGCGCCGGCGCCAGCAGTCCGAGGGCGCCGTTGACGTCGTTCCTGCGGAAGGCCAGCCTGGCCAGGGCGCGGCGCGAGCTCGGGACCTCCTGACCGAGGGCCATCAGCTGCCGGTAGATGGTGGCGGCGTCGTCGAGCTGTCCGAGCCCCTCGGCCGCCATGGCACCGACCAGCATCGCCCCGGCGCGCTCCAGCACCGGCTCCCCGAGGAGGGGCTTGACGGCGTTCCAGGCCTCGTCCCAGGCCTCGATGGAGATGGCGGTGGCGCCGAGCAGCTGCCGGCAGCGGACGCAGGCCGGGGCGGCGGCCACGCTGCGGCGCAGCTCGCCGAGGAACTGGCTGGCCTGGTCGCGCGGGACGCTCAGGTAGCTGTTGGCGGGCCGGACCAGCCGGAACTCGTCGCGCTCGATGAGGGCGGCGTAGCGGCCGCCCCGCCGCAGGTAGAGCAGGCCACCGTCGTCGAAGGCCACCAGCGCCCAGAGGCGCCGATCGGCGCCCCAGTCGGCGTCGGGGTTGGAGGCGGCCAGCGAGGCGGCGGTGCCCGGGTCGGGCAGGGGGTAGTTCACGACCAGCGCCTCGAAGCGGTACTTCCGATCGAGGCGCTGGAAGAGGGCGTAGTTCTGCGGCCCGCTCACCGAGGCGTCCTCGTCGCCCGGGGCGAGCAGCCCGCGGCCGTCCTGGAAGGTCATCCGGTTGGTGCGCCACTCGAGGTAGCCGCCGAAGTGGAAGGTGTTGAACCAGGGCCCCTCGATGCGGTTGGCGATCAGGTAGTCGACGGCCCGGATCGGGTAGGCGTAGGCGCGCAGGCCGGTCCCGAAGCGGACCACGCTCGGCACCGGGAACCAGGCGCAGCCGGCCGTGGTGGCCACCAGCAGCAGGGCGGCGCCGGCCGGGCCGGCCCAGCCGGCCAGCCAGCGGTCGGGGAGCCGCTCGAGCGCCTCGCCGAGGTTGCGGGCCGTGATGGGCGCGGCCACCACCGCCAGCATCACGGCGAAGCGGCCGGCCGAGAAGGCCAGGTAGGCGAAGGCGGCCACCGTCGCCAGCTCGCGCAGCCGGAGGCGCCGCAGGTTGAGCAGGAAGCCGAGCACGGTGATGCCGCAGACCACGCCGAAGGTGTCGTTGAGCGCACCCAGGTTGAGCGGCTGCATCTCCAGCACCATGCGCTTGACGAACCCCATCATCCGCTCCATCGACTCCTGGCCCGGCGGGCCGAGGTTCTCGAAGCCGAGGCTGGAGAGGGCGAAGCGCAGGGTGGTGACGAGGGGGTTGAAGGGGGCCGGGGTGATCAGGGCCGCCAGCAGCGTCAGCGCGCCGGCGACGGCGGCCAGCCCGAGCGGGCGCAGGGCCGGTGAGACGATCAGCTCGCGCCCGGAGAGGCGGCGCAGGGCGTGGCCGAGCAGCCCGATCCCGACCATGGCGCCGATGGGGACCACCGCCACCGGCACCGAGGGGTGGAGGTTGGTCCAGAGGATCGCCAGCAGCGGCAGGCCGTAGAGCAGCCGTGGCTTCCCCTCCTCGAAGCGCCGGATGGCCAGCATCACCACCGCCAGCAGCACGGTGGCCAGCAGCTCGGGCCGGGCGAAGGCGCGGTAGCGGCCGAAGGCGAGCAGCGGGACCATCACCGCCGCGGTGGCCAGCAGCGAGGTCGCAGTCCACGGCCCGCGCCTGGGCCGGGAGTCGAGCAGCAGCACCACCGCCAGCAGGGCGCCGAAGAGGGCCGGGAACCAGGCCATGGCCCCGTCCCCGAAG
>JANYBC010000158.1 GCA_025360965.1 Anaeromyxobacter sp.
TTGCGAGCCTCGGCCTTCTGCAGCGCCCGCTTCAGCTCCGGCCCGGTCAGCTCCTTGAAGTGGCGCCGGAAGAAGTCCTCCATGGTGAGCCCCTGGCAGCCGGCCAGCGAGGCCAGCGCCGCGCCGGCGGCGGCGGTGCGCAGGAAGGCCCGACGCTCCGGGTCGATCCCCTCCTCCCTGAGGTCGGGCGCCAGGTCGATCGGTGGCTCGGGCAGGACGGGCAGCGGCAGGCGCGGGCTCACGGGCGGGCCTCCTCAGGGCGGCGGGGTCGGGGCTCCGGCTTGATCCTCTCCAGCGTAGGCATCACCAGCAGCTTGCCGTCCACCACGGTCTCCTTGACGCCCTTGAAGAGCGGCGTGTGCGGGTTGTGGCAGTTGACGCAGAGGAAGTAGGTCTTCTTCCCGTCCCAGTTGCCGACGCGCTTGCCGTGCACGCCGACGCGCCAGTCGCGGAGCTTGTCGCCGTGGCACTGGCCGCAGAGCCGGTAGGACTCGGTGAAGGGGACCAGGTCGCCGTTGGTGAGGTGGAGCTGGTCGCGCTTCTGGGCGTCGTGGCAGTCGAGGCACCAGCGGTGCTCGGCGTCGTGGTCGAAGACCAGGGCCTGCTCGTCGTGGAAGCCGAGTTCGCGGCGTGCCGTGTTCACCTTCTCCTTCCCGTCGTGGCAGCCGCTGCACGGGTAGATCCCCTCGGTGAACGGGGGGCTCATGGCCTGGACCTGATCGCCGCCCGGCGCCGGCCGCCGGGCCGAGGTGGCGTTGGGCGCCCTGGTCGGCTTCGGCTCGGTGGCAGCCGCCGAGGCGCCGATCAGCAGCGCCAAGGCGACCAGCGTGGCCTGGGTGGAGCGGCTCGTTCCGCGGGGATGCCAGGTGGGGCGCATGCGTCCTCCAGTCGAGGGTGCAGCCTACCTCCACGGAGGGGGGTGACCGCTTGCGCTGGATCAAGAGAAGCGATCAATCTGGCCCGAGGCCGTCATGTGGCGCTGGCCACTCGACCCGGGAGCGGATTACTTGGTCTTGAGCTTGTCGATCTCGGCGTTCTGCGAGGCCACCAGCTTCTCGAGGCGGCGGATGTCCTCGCGGCGGGTGGCGAGCTCGGCCTCGAGCTGGACCTTCTCATCGCGAAGCTTGAGGTATCCGTTCAGCAGCCCCTGCACCTGGGCGGCGAGCCCGGTCAGGTCCTTGAGCTCAGTCATGGTGTCACCCTTGGGAATGGACGGCGCCGTGGTGGGCCCGACCGTCGGTCTGGAGGCGCCCTGGCCGAGATGGACCGGGGACGCGAGGGCGCGCAGACTCTCACGGCGGGGGCGGCAGAGGCAAGTCCGACGGAGACCTCGCTCCATGCCAACTTCACCTTGACCATCAGGACAGCGAGGACGCCGACCACATGGCCCACAGGTTCAGGATCGCCATCAACACCGGGGGCGGCGACGCCCCGGGGCTCAACGCCGTGATCTACGCCGTCACCATGGCCGCGCACGGGCGCGGCTGGGAGGTGCACGGCATCCAGCAGGGCTACGCCGGCCTCTTCGACACCTCCAAGATCATCCAGCTGACGCCGGAGCGGGTGGCCGGGATCATGGCCCACGGCGGGACCATCCTCGGCACCACCAACAAGGGCGATCCCTTCCGCCGCCCCCATGAGCGGCCCGACGGCACCATCGAGTTTCGCGACGAGTCGGACAGGCTGGTGGAGAACTTCAGGCGGCTCGGCTTCGACGTGCTGGTGGCGGTCGGCGGCGACGGCTCGCTGCAGCTGGCCCACCGGCTCTCCGAGAAGGGGCTGCGGGTGGTCTGCGTCCCCAAGACCATCGACAACGACCTCGCGGCCACACAGCAGACCTTCGGCTTCGACACCGCCGTCAGCACCGCCACCGAGGCCATCGACAAGCTGCACTCCACCGCCGAGGCCCACGAGCGGGTCATGGTGGTGGAGGTGATGGGGCGCTACGCCGGCTGGATCGCGCTGCACAGCGGGCTCTCCGGCGACTCCGACGTCATCCTCATCCCCGAGATCCCGTTCGACATCGACAAGGTCTGCGACCGGATCATGGAGAACGAGGTGCGGGGCAAGCGCCACGGCATCGTGGTGGTGGCCGAAGGGGCCAAGGTGGGCGGCCAGCTGGTCACCCGGGAGAAGACCGACGAGCGGCGCGAGGAGGTGGTGCTGGGGGGCGTGGCCGAGTGGGTCGCCAAGGAGATCGCCCGGCGCACCGGCAAGGAGACCCGCTCGCTGGTGCTCGGCCACCTGCAGCGTGGGGGCTCGCCGACCACCTGGGACCGGCTGCTCTCCCTGCGCTTCGGGGCTGCCGCGGTCCGCTTCATCGCCGAGGGTGAGCGCAACGTCATGGTGGCCTGGCAGCCGCCGCTCATGAAGGCGGTGCCGCTCTCGGAGGTGATCGGCAAGACCAAGCTGGTCCCGGTCGACTCTGACACGGTCCAGACCTGCCGCGATCTCGGCATCTCGCTGGGGGATTGAGCCCTGCGGCGGCCGCTGGTCCTGCTCGCGGCTGAGGGCTAGCATCACCACATGCGGATCGCGAAGGGCACGGTGGCCGCCGCGGTGGTGGCGCTGGTGGGGTGCGCCTCGGGCGCAGCCTTCCTCTGCCCGGCCAGGGGTGGGCCGGCCTGGCGCGACGTCGGCAGCGCTCACTTCGTGCTGCGCACCGACCTCGAGATCGACGACGCGACCCGGCTGCTCTCCCGCCTGGAGCGGCTCCGCACCGCGGTGGTCTCCGCGCTCTTCGACGAGGTCCCGGCCTCCCGCACCGGCGTCGAAGTGGTGGCCTTCCGCTCCGAGGCCACCTACCGGGCCTTCGCCCCACCGGGCGTCGACGCCTACTACCTCCGCTCCGCCGGCGGACCACCCCGGATCGTGGTGGCGGGCCGGCTCGACAGCCGGCAGCGCGCCATGCTGGCCCATGAGCTGACACACCACTACCTCTCCAGCGTCTTCCCCCGGCAGCCGCGCTGGTTCTCCGAGGGGCTCGCCACGCTGATGGAGCCGGTCGGGGACCAGGGCGACGGGCCGCTCCTGACGGTCGGGATGGCCCCGCAGGGACGGCTGGCCCGGCTGCGGATTCCGGGCAACCGGGTACCGGTCCGGGAGCTGCTGGCATGGGAGGGCGGCCCGACGCCGGCCCACCCGGCGCTCGACTCCTACGCCTCGAGCTGGCTGCTGGTCCACTTCCTCGCCTACCGCACCCCCGACGGCTTCTCCGAGCTCCAGCGGCGGCTGCTGCGCGGCGAGTCGCCCGAGGAGGCCTGGCGCGGCGCCTTCCCGGCCTGGGACCCGGCCAGGCCGCGCGCCCTCGAGGGGCTGGACGCCGCCCTGACCAACTACATCAACGCCGAGGCCCAGACCCGATTCCGCCAGGTCCCGGAGGGCTGGACCCGAGCGCCGCTGGTGCGCCTCATCCCGCCCGCCGAAGTCCACGCCCTGCGCCTCGCGCTCTGGAACCAGGGGCCGAACAAGGGGACCGCCGCGCTGCGGCAGGAGGTGGACGAGACCCTCTCCGAGGACCCCGACCACCCCCTGGCGCTCCAGCACCTGGCCGCCTTGACCACGGCGCCGCCGCTCCCGCTGGCCCGCCGCTCCGTGGCCTCCCACCCCGACGATCCGCGCGCCTGGAGCTTCCTGGCCAGCGCGCTCCAGGGGGAGGCCGCCGCCGACGAGCGGCTGGCCGCCTACCGGACCGCCGCGGAACTGGCCGAGGGGAACGCCGCCGCGCTCCACAACCTGGCGGTGGAGCTGCTGGCCCAGGGGCGCAGCGGCGAGGCGCTCCCGGTGGCGCGCGAGGCGGTGCGGCGTGCCCCGTGGAGCCCCCCGCTCCTCGACGGCTACGCCGCGGTGCTGATCGACCTCGGGATGTGCGCGCAAGGAATCGACGCGCAGCAGCGGGCGCTCGAGGTGCTGCCCGAGCAGTCGAACGAGGCGGCGCGCCAGTCGCTCAAGGAGCGCCTCGGGAAGTACCGCGCGCAGTGCCGGCTGCCACCGCCCATCGCCCCGGCGCCAACGCCCGCCTCAGCGCCGGCGGGCGGGCGCTGACTTCGCGCCCGCGGCGGCGGCGGCCTCTTTCGTCGCCTTGCGGAGGATGGCCAGCGCGGCCTCGAGGTCGGGAGGCAGCGGCGCCTCGAAGCGCAGCGCCTTCCCCGTCCTCGGATGAGCGAAGGCGAGGCGCCAGGCGTGGAGCGCTTGCCGGCCCATGGCCGCGGCCGCCCTGCGGACCGGGTCACCCTCCTCGAGCCGGGCCTCGCGCCGCACGCCCCCGTAGACGGCGTCGGCCAGCAGCGGGTGGCCGGCCTCGGTGAGGTGGACGCGGATCTGGTGGGTCCGACCGGTCTCCAGCGCCACCGCGAGCAGGGCCGCGGCGCCGCCGAACCGCTCCTCGACGCGCCACCCGGTCGAGGCCCGGCGACCGCTGGCGATCCGGCCGGTGTAGCGGGTCCGATCCCGCGGGTGGCGGCCGTAGGGGGTGTCGAGGTGGCCCTCGTCGGGCGGGGCACCGTGGCAGAGCGCCAGGTAGGTCTTCTCCACCGCGCGGGCCTTGAAGGCGGCCTGCAGCGCCAGCAGGGCTGCCTCGCGCTTGGCCACCACCAGGCAGCCGGAGGTCTCCTTGTCGAGCCGGTGGACCAGCCCGAGCCGCTCTCCGCCCGGCGCTCCGGCGCCCAGCCGGTGCAGCAAGGCGTTGACGACCGTGCCCGACGGCGTGCCGCGCGCGGGGTGGACCACCATGCCGGCCGCCTTGTCGAGCACCAGCAGGTCACCGTCCTCGTAGAGCACCGAGAGCGGCAGGTCCTGGGCGATGAGCCCGGAGGGGGCCGGCCCGGGGAGCTCCAGCGCCACCGCCTCTCCGCCACGCACCCGCGCCGAAGCACGCGCCGCCTGGCCCGACACGGTGACGTGACCTCCGTCGATGAGCCGCTGGGCCTTGGCCCGGCTCAGCTCGGGCCAGAGCCGGACCAGCGCCAGGTCGAGGCGAAGGCCGGAGAACTCCCCCGGGATGGTGCGCTCGCGCCGCTCGGGCACGGGGCCGCCCTACCAGATCTTGGAGCGGATGCGCGCCTTCGACTTCAAGATCACGTCGACCACGGCGCGATCGAAGAAGTTGGTGCGGCCGAACAGGTCGGGGGCGACCCGGGAGCGGTAGTGGTCACGCCCCTCGGCCAGCTCGTCCTTGAGCGCGTCGAAGAAGGTGTCCTGCTGGATGCTCTTGACGATCTTCTCCTCGTTGTAGAGGGAGATGTCCGAGCAGATGGCCCGGGCCAGCCGCATCGCCTGCTCCGGGGCTTCGATCAGCGCCATGGGGTTGATGGTACGAGAGGCCGACGGCCCGGTCAACGAACCGGACGCGACTAGCGCTTCGGCTCGGCGTCGGTCACTGGACCCATCCGGTCGAGGTAGGAGCGGGCCACCTTCTGGCCGTCGAGGCGCAGCTCGCGAGCCAGGCTCATGATGATGCCGCGCAGGTAGACCGGGGCCGGCAGCGCCTTGAACTTGTCCTGCTCGATGTTCTCGAGGTGGTGGCGCGTGATGCGCGTCCGCTCGGCCACCTGCTGGACCGTCAGCCCGCGCGACTCGCGGACCCTGCGCAGCATCTCGCCCGACCAGACGGCGCCGTCCGGCACCAGCAGGGGGCGCGGCGGCGCGACCTCGTTCTCGAGGAGGATGGGCGCCACGGCGCGGGTCAGCGCGATGGGGACCGGCGGCGCAGGCGTGGGGAGCGGCCCGCCGGGGCGCGTGGCGAGCGGCGCCGGGGCGACCGGAGGCTGCGCCGAGGCCTCCTCCCCGCTGGCCAGCACCGGGGCGGGCGGCGGGAGTGAAGCGAGCGGCGGGCCGGCGTGGGGTTGAGGTGAGGCGCTGGCCGGTGGCGGCTCGGCGGCGGCCTGCGGGGGGGGCTGAGAAACCACCGGGAGCCCCGGGGAGCTGTGGCGCGCCTCGGTGGAGACCGCCTCCACCTCGGGCGGCGGCCATGGCGGCGGCGTGAATGTCTGGCCGGCCCGGCCCCCTGCGCCATGCGGTGGCGGAGGAGGCGACGGGACGGGCGTCGACGCGGGGGGCGCGGGCGCTGCCGCCACCGGAGCGGGCGTGAGCGCGAGGGGCGTCGCGGCCGGGGCGGGAGCTGGCGCGTCGTGGGGGCGGACGCCGATGCGCTCGTCGTAGCGGGAGCGGGCGCTGGCGTCGAGGAGGACCACCCGCGCCTCCTCGATCCGGCTCGAGAGGAGCGCCGTCTCCTCCGCCGAGGCGAGCGTATAGGTGGCCAGCGAGCCCGGCCCGTAGGTCGCGGCGGCGCGGTCGCAGGCCCGCGCGATCTCCGCCGGCGCAGCCGCCGCCGAGACCTCGATGATCTCGTAGAGCGTCTGGTCCGAGAGCCGCTTCACGCCCGGTCCGCCGCCCGCCCCGACTCGTCAGCCGCGATCAATCGATCCGCGATCCGCTCGAACCCCAGGGCGGCGGCCGCCCCGGGGCGGTCCAGCAACAGCGGCCTCCGGACGCGGACGGCGCGCCACATCTCGTCGTCGTAGTCGATGGCGCCGAGGTAATCCATCTCCAGCCCGAAGTACTTGCGCCAGGCCGCCACCACCGCGTGGCCCATCTCGGCGTCCTGGGCGGTGCGCACCTGGTTCACCACCAGCCGCGGCCGGAAGGCGGCCAGGTGGTTGGCGAGGTTGGCGCCAGCCTCCGGGTCTCGCTCCACCACCGTGGCCACCAGCTCCACGGGGCTGCGGAAGCTGGCCCCCTGCATGATGTCGTGGAGCAGCTCCTCGTAGCCGAAGACCTGCGAGACGTTCCGGACCCGGCGCCAGAAGGCGGCCTTGACGAAGCGGTAGGCGTTCTCGACGGCGGTCGGCTCCGGCACCAGCACCAGCACCCCGTGGTCCGAGACCAGGAAGAAGTCGAGCACGTTGGTGTGGGTCCCTGCGCCGAGATCGAGGATGGCGTAGTCGACGTCCATGGCCTGGATGTGGCGCAGCAACCGCATCTTCTGGGCGTGCTTGGGCGTGGCCGCCTCGAGGTTGTCGAGCGCGCCGGAGACCAGGCCGAGATTCGGGATGCCGGTGGGAGAGACCACGTCCTCGAGCCGCTCGACCTTCCGGTCGATGAAGTCCGAGAGGGTCCGGCGCGGGAGGTCGAGGCCGAGGGTGGTGTGGAGGTTGGCGCCACCGAGATCGGCGTCCACCAGGACCACGCGCTGACCGCGGCGCGCCAGGGCGATGGCGAGGTTGGCGGAGATCAGGCTCTTGCCGATACCGCCCTTGCCGCCGCCGACCGAGAGGATGCGCCGGGCTCTCGGAGTGATTCGCCGGGTCCTCGATGGTGGCCGCGATCCGCCGCTCGGGAGCGCGACCGCCGCATCGTCCGACTTCACCAGCTTGAGGATGGGGCCTTCTGCCATGAGCCGTCATTCTACGCCTGGGGCCGATGAAGGTCCAAGAACCGCGCTCCCTTGGCCTACTCCCCTGGCTGCCCCGGGGCGCGATCTCGAGGATGGGCTCCGGGGCCCTCCGGCGGCGTCCGGCTGGCCAGCAGCCGGTAGGACGCATACGAACGCATCACGCGCTTCACATAACCCCTCGTCTCGTCGAAGGGGATCTCCTCGACCCACGCGTCCAGCTCGAGGTCCCGGCCTCCGGCGCGCCACTTCCCGACGGCACCTTCACCGGCGTTGTAAGCGGCCAGCGCCTGAACAGGTGCGCCACCCTGGCGCCTGAGCAGCTGGCCAAGGTAGGCCGCCCCGATCCGGATCGAGGTGGCGGGGTCGGTGAGCGCGGCCCGATCGGGACGAGGCAACTTGAGCTGCCGGGCCACTTGCTGCGCGGTCGGGAGCATGAGCTGGGTCAGGCCGATCGCCCCCGCGGCGGAGATCGCCTCCGGGTCGAGCCCGCTCTCCTCACGCATCAAGGCCTGCAGCAGCTCCGGGGGCACCTCGGCGCTGGCGGCCGACTGGCCCACCAGCCGGGCGTAGGCGGCCGGATAGGCCAGCTCCCAGACTGCCCGCCCAGCCCCCTCGGGAGGGCGCCGCAGCATGGCCCGCGCCTCGGTCCTCAGGTGCTGGTGGGCCTCCCGATAGTCGCCGGCCCTCGTGAGCAGGGCCGCCAGCAGGAGCGCCTGCTCTGTCGGCTCCCCGCGGCCGCCTCCCGCCCGGCTCCGGTCGATGGCCATCAGCTCGTCGTCGGCCGCGCGAGCCAGGCCGAGGCGGAGCAGCAGCACCGCGGCCCGGAAGTGGGGGTCGTCGCGGAGCCTCCCTGGATCGAGCGGCCACGGGCCGTCTGGCCCCGGCGGGAGCGGCTCCGGGAGGAGCACCCCTCCCCTCCCGGCCAGGCGCGCCCGGGAGAGCAGCGCGTAGTAGTCGGCCGGGGCCGCCACCACCAGCCCCCGCCAGATGCGCTCCGCAGCGGCCCTCCCCTCCTCGCCGCGCTTGCAGAGGAGCACGGCCCGCCAGTAGGAGGCCCTGGCATGCTCGTAGGGATCGACCTCGCGACGATCCTCCTCGATCGCCAGCAGGGCGGCGATGGCCCCTTCCTCGTCCCCTTCCCGGCGTGACAGCCAGGCCAGCTTGAAGCGGGCCTCGTCGTACTTGTCTCCGTCGGGGTGCCGGCGGAGCACCTCGGCGAGGGTCTGCCTGGCCTCGGGGCCGCGCCCCGCCCGGACCAGCAGCTCGGAGGCCGCCACCAGCGCGTCGTCGGCCAGCGAGCTGGCCGGCTGCTCGCGAGCGAAGCGCTGGTAGAGGAGCACCGCCTCCTCCCGGGCCCCCTGGGCCTGGACGGCCGTGGCCAGCACGAAGAGCGTCCGGGTCCTGATGGCGGGGTCGGTGCAGCGCTCCACCACCGGCCGGAGCACCCCGGCCGAGCGTCCGTTCTGGCGATCCCGCTTCAACGCCCGCCCCAGCGCCGCCTGGATGCGACAGGCCCCGGGCTGGTCTGCGGCAGGCGCCGGCCCGGCCAGTGGCTCGAGCAGGGCGATGGCGTCGCCGTTCCGGCTCCGCTCCACCAGGGCCTCGGCCCGACGGACGGTGGTCTCGACGTCCGGTTCGGCACCGGACTCGCCGGGAAGCTGCCTGAGGAGGCGGAGGCAGCCGGTCGCTTCGGGAGAGATGGCGTGGTCAGCCCAGCATCGGAGGAGGTCCCGACGAGCCCCTGCGGAGTCGGGTGGACTCGCCTGGGCCCGGAGCTCCCCGGCCAGCAGCAGGGCCGTCGCGGCCGGGTCGGGGCGAGCCGGGTCTGCCGGCGCCGGCTGGTCGGCGAGCGCGCCGAGCGCCGCGATCGCCTCGGGCTGCTTGGCAGCGGCCGCCAGCGACCGGGCGCGCCCGATAGTGGCGTCGCCGGAGACGACCGACGAAGGCGGGACCGCCGCGAAGGCCGCGGCCGCTTCCAGGTGCCGGTCGAGCCTGGCGAGGCAACGACCCTGGCTCGCGTGGATCCTGCCCTCGAGCTCGGGGAACTGCGCGGCGAGACCATTCAGTGACCTGAGGGCCTTGGCGCAGTCTCCCGTCGACTCCTCGGCCAGGGCACGGAGGTACCTCGCCTCTGGCCTCCTGGTCTCTCCCAGCGCCTCCAGGGCTTCGCCGGCTTTCCCGGCCGAGAGCAGCGCACCTGCCTCGCCCGGCCGGCCCTGGAGCGAGGGCGCCAGGTCGCGCTCGGTGAACGGTTCGGCCAGGCCCGCGTTGGCGGCCAGCAGGCCGGCGATCAGGGTGGCGACGAGCATCGGCGACCGAGACTGCGTCGGCCCTCGACGCAGGTCAAGCAGGCGCCCCCTCCTCCAGGCCCGCTGGAACAGGCCGGGCGCCATCCAGCGCCCGCGAGCCTGCCCTGGGTCGAGGTAGGATGAGGCGTGGACATCCGGACCCAGGCCGCCCTCCTCGCCGCCATCGTCACGCTGGCGCTGGCCGTGGCCGCGCTGCTCCGGGACAACCGCTCGCGCGTCTTCACGCTCTTCGCGGTCCTCGCCATCGACCTCTCGCTCTTCTCGGTGGCGCTCTGCTTCCTGCGCTGGCCCGAGTTCCAGCTGGCCGAGAGCTGGTGGAACCGGCTCGCCGTCGCCTCCGGAGCGCTGGTCCCCTCGACCGCGCTCGCCTTCTTCCTCGAGTTCCTCGGCGTGGCTCGCCGCCCGGCGCGCCGCGCCCGGAACGCCATGCTGGCCGGCTCGGTCGGCGGGCTGGTGGTGGCCGTCTCCCCGCTCGTCAACGTCCGGCTCGCCCGCGTCGCGGTCGCCGCCTACGTCATCTTCGGCCTCGCGGTGGTGGTCTCGGTCCTGCTCAACCGGATGCGCGCCGCCGCCACCCGGGTCGAGCGCGCCCGCCTCCGCTACCTCTTCGTCGGCGCCCTGGTCGCCATGGTGCTCTCGGCCATCGAGGTGGTGCTGGCCCCCTACTTCCACTACCCGGTCGAGGGCCTCGGCTCCATCGCCCTGACCATCTACATGTTCTTCCTCTCGCAGACGCTGCTGCGCCACCGCCTGCTCGACCTGCACGAGTTCCTCGGGAAGATCGTGGTGGTCACGGCCCTCGGCCTGGTGCTGGTGGTCGTCTACGGCGGCCTGGTCTCGTGGGTCGGCGATCGCCGCGAGCTCTTCTACTTCAACACCGTGGTCGCCTCCTTCGTGATCCTCTCGCTCTTCGAGCCGCTGCGCCACCGGATCGAGGAGTGGGTGGTGGCCACCCTGTTCACCGAACGGTACGAACTGGTCCGCAAACTCGAGCTGATCCGCGACCGGGCCGCCTCCGTCATCGACCCCGCCGAGTTGGCGGTCACCGTGCTCGACGGCCTCATCGAGACCCGCCGTGTCACCCACGCCGCCATCTGGCTGCTCTCGGAGGACCGCCCCGGGTTCCGCCCCATCGACTCGCGCGGACCGGCCCCGGCCACCTTCCTCGAGCCGGCCGCGGCGCGCGCCCTGATGGCGGCCGCGGCGGCCGGGCAGAAGGCGGTGCTGCTGGAGAACCTCGACCGGCGCATGGGCGAGCTGCAGCGGCTCCTCCCCACCGGCCCCGCCGAGGCGGTGGCGCGCTCCGGCCGCATGGCCCTGGCCGCCGTGGAGGCCGAGCTCAAGCGGCTCTCCGCCGCCCGCGCCGTGATGACCTCGATGAAGGCCGGCATCTGCATGCCGCTGGCCGCCGGCGACCGGCCGGTCGGCTTCTTCACCTGCTGGGACGAGCGGGTCCCCGAGGCCTTCGCCTCCGACGAGATCGCCGCCCTGCTCGAGGTGGCCGACCGCTGCGCGCTGGTGATCGAGAACTCGAAGCTCTACCTGCAGATGAAGGAGCGTGACCGCCTCGCCGCCATCGGCGAGATGTCGGCCGGCCTGGCGCACGAGATCCGCAACCCGCTGGCCGCCATCAAGGGGGCCATCCAGTACCTCGATCCCTCCACGCTGCCAGGCGAGGAGCGCGAGTTCCTCGAGGTCGTGGTCGACGAGGTCAACCGGCTCAACGGCGTGGTGACCCAGTTCCTCGACTACTCCCGTCCGCTCAAGCCGGCGCTCGCCCCCTCCGACCTCAACGAGGTGATCTCGCGCACGCTCAAGCTCCTGCAGAGCACCGTCCCCATCGGCATCGAGCTGGTGATCGAGCTCTCCGCTGAGCCGCGGCGCGTCCTCTGCGACGCCGAGCAGCTCAAGCAGGTCTTCATCAACCTGGCCCAGAACGCCTTCCAGGCCATGCCAGGGGGCGGCACGCTCACCGTCTCCACCTCGGTGGTCCGCGACGAGCTGGCCTTCTGGCGGGAGGGGTCGCGCCGGCCAGACCAGGTGGAGGTGCGCTTCCGCGACACCGGCCCCGGCATCCCCGAGGAGGAGCGGGAGCGGATCTTCGTCCCCTTCTACACCACCAAGGAGAAGGGCACCGGCCTGGGCCTCGCCATCTGCCTGCGGCTGGTGCGCGCCCACCAGGGGACGCTGCTGGTCCGCTCGCCCCCGGGCGGAGGCGCCGAGTTCATCGTCTCCCTGCCGGCCCTCCGGGACGAGCGCCCCGAGCCGCGCCCGACCGCCCCCCTCGACGCGCTGCAGGCCCGGCAGCGGCGCCGCGCGCGCGCCGAGGTCCGGCTGCGCAAGCTGAAGCGGCGCAAGGGCTAGGCGCGCGCTCGCGGCCTGCACGCCGGGCCCGATCCGTGCTACCACCTTCACCGTGGCGCACGTCCTCATCGTCGACGACGAGCCGAACATCCGCCGGGTCCTCGCGGCGATGCTGAAGCGGGATGGCTACGAGGTCACCACCGCCGCAGACGGCGAGCAGGGGCTGGCGGTCCTGCAGCGCTCCCCGGTTCACGTGGTGGTCACCGACCTGGTCATGCCCCGCCTCGGCGGCATGGAGCTGCTGGCCCGCGTCCGCGCCGAGTACCCCGACATCCCGGTCATCCTCATTACCGCACACGGGACCGTCGACAGCGCCGTGGCCGCCCTCAAGGCCGGCGCCTTCGACTACGTCACCAAGCCCTTCGAGCAGGAGGAGCTGCGCAAGGTGATCGCCAAGGCGGCCCGCGCCAACGACCTGGAGCGGCGCAGCCTGCACGAGGGGACCGCCGAGGGCGACCGCCCGCCGCTGGTGGGGCAGTCGCCGGCCATGCGGACCATCTACGACATGGTGGCCCGGGTGGCCGACTCTCCCTCCACCGTGCTCATCACCGGCGAGAGCGGCACCGGCAAGGAGCTGATCGCCAAGGCGCTCCACCGCGGCTCGACCCGCCGCGACAAACCGCTCATCAAGGTCAACTGCGCCGCCATCCCCCGGGACCTGGTCGAGTCCGAGCTCTTCGGCTACCAGAAGGGCGCCTTCACCGGCGCGGTCGGCGACAAGCCGGGCCGCTTCGAGCTGGCCGACGGCGGCACGCTCTTCCTCGACGAGATCGGCGAGATCCCGGTCGAGACCCAGGTCAAGCTGCTCCGCGCCTTGCAGGAGTCCGAGTTCGAGCGGGTCGGCGGCATCCGCACCCTCAAGGTCGACGTGCGCCTCATCGCCGCGACCAACCGCGACCTCAAGTCGCTGATCGCCGAGGGGCGCTTCCGCGAGGACCTCTACTACCGCCTGGCGGTGGTCCCCATCGCCCTGCCGCCCCTGCGGGACCGGCGCGAGGACATCCCGCTGCTGGTCGGCCACTTCATCGAGAAGTACAACCGGCGGCTCGGAAAGCGGGTGGAGCGGATCGACGAGGAGGCGCTCAAGCAGCTCGTCGCCTACGGCTGGCCCGGCAACATCCGGGAGCTGGAGAACCTGATGGAGCGCTCGGTGCTCTTCGCCGACGGCCCGACCATCCACGCCACCTCCCTCCCCGACTCGCTGCGCGAGACCGGGACGCCAGCGCCCTCGCCCATCGCCGCGGTCGGCCCGCTCGGCGCCATCGCCGCCCCGAGCGGCGCCTCGATGAAGGAGATCGTCCGGCAGGCCCAGGCCGAGCTGGAGAAGGAACTGATCTCGCGCGCCCTCGAGGAGACCGGCGGCAACGTCACCAGGTCCGCCAAGCGGCTGCAGATCAGCCGGAAGTCGCTCCAGGTCAAGATGAAGGAGCTGGGGCTCCGCGACGCGGAGAACGGCGCCTCCGATGATTGACCGGCGGCACGCCGCACCTGCGCCTTGACCCAGCTCTTGAACGGCTGCTAGCGTCGATTCACCCCCTTGGAGGAGCCTCATGGGCCGGCTTTCCGCCGTCATCACCGCCGCTTCGATGCTCGCGCTCGCCGCCCCCACCCGGGCCGCCGAGCTGACCCACGTCGCCACCGCTGCCGAGCCTGACAGCGCCTTCAACCTCGACCTCTCGGTGCGCTGGGAGCGGAGGCAGAAGAAGGCCACCATCACCCGCGAGAAGGCCACCGCGGCCAGCGCGTCGGAGCCGTTCGGCCGGGTCGAGGACGTCCCCGAGCTGAGCTACAGCGAGGTCACCAACGCCATCGTCCCGAGGATCGGCTTCGGCGTCTACCAGGACGTCGAGCTCCACTTCGAGATGCCCTACTACCTCGGGCAGGACGTCTCCTGGAAGTACGCCAGGGGCCTGACCGTCGCCGCCGACAGCTCCATCAGCACCAACGGCATCGACGCCAACGGCGGCGCCTGCGGCGTCATCAACTGCCCGCTCTTCGCCGCCCAGGCCCAGAGCACCACCGTCTACCACGGCGGCGTCACCGGCGACCTCAAGGCGGGGATCGCCTGGGGCATCTTCTCGGACGTCAAGGACGACACCAAGCCCTACTGGCTGGTCGGCGTCGACATCACCTTCCCGACCTCGGCCCTCTACGACCCGTGGGCGGGGCGGGAGCTGGCGGGGAACACCTTCATCTCCCCGTACATGCTCCCCACCAAGGTGGCCGGGGTCGGCCAGAAGATCTGGAAGTTCGACCTCCAGACCGCCCTCTCCAAGCGGATCGGCCCCATCGATCCCTACTTCAAGGCCCACCTGACGCTGCCGCGCCACTTCTCCTCGACCTACTCCAACTGTGATCACGTCAACGACGCCACCAACGCGCCGCCCGGCACCGCCGTCACCAAGGCCAACTGCGGCGCCGCCCAGTGGAAGGACAGCGCCGGGGCCCAGCTCCCCTGGAACACCGGGGTCACCTTCGGCGTCGAGTTCGTCACGCTCGAGGACAAGGTCGAGGGCCAGCGCATCGTCATCGACACCCGCCTGACCGCCGAATACACCTCGAAGAGCCGCTGGTACAACGAGCTGACCGACGCCACCGGCAAGCTGCTGCAGACCGGGAGCTCCATGCAGGTCGGCGGGCTGATCTCCATGCTCTTCCGGGCCTCACGCTATGTCGCGGTGCAGGGGCAGGCCGGCTACACCTTCGAGACCTCGCACCTGCTGACCGGCGAGCCGCTCGGCGTCGCCAACGGCGACAACAACTCTCCGGATCAGAACCCGAACTTCGACTGGCGCTGGGACGCGCCGGGGCGCCGCTTCCGCCTCACCAGCGCCGGCAGCCTCAACATGCAGGTCTCGGGCATCATCAACTTCTAGGCGGGCCGCGCTTGAGCCGCTCCAGCGCGTCGTAGACCTCGGCCCGCTTCAAGCCCCGGTCCCTGGCAACTTCGCGCGCCGTCGCGCTGGGCGCCTCGCCAGCCGCCAGCCGCCGCCGCAGCTCCTCCTCCAGCGGCACCTCGAACACCGGCGCCGGGGCCGCGTCGCGCCCGGCCACCACGATGGTCACCTCCCCGCGCACCTCGCCCGCGAAGCGGGCCGCCAGCTCCGAGAGCCGGCCCCGGGCCAGCTCCTCGTGGAGCTTGGTCAGCTCTCGCCCGACCACCGCCAGCCGATCGCCGAACGCCTCGGCCAGGTCGGCCAGGGTGGCGCCGGTCCGGTTGCCGGCCTCGTAGAGCACCAGCGTCGCCGGCAGGTCCCTGAGCAGGGCCAGCCGCTCGGCCCGCCCGCCCCCCTTGCGCGGCAGGAAGCCGGTGAAGAAGAACTGGTCGGCCGGCAGCCCCGAGCCGCTCAGCGCCGTCAGGGCCGCCGATGGGCCGGGGATGGGCACCACCCGCGCGCCCGCCTCCCAGGCGGCCGCCACCAGCGCCACGCCGGGGTCCGAAACCCCGGGGGTTCCCGCGTCGGTGCAGAGCGCCACGTCCTGCCCGGCCCGGAGCCGGTCGAGGATCGGCTCGAGCCGGGCCCGCTCGTCGAAGGCCGGCAGGGAGAGCAGCGTCGGGACGTCCACCCCGAGGTGGGCAAAGAGCCTGGAGGTGCGCCGGGTGTCCTCGGCCGCCACCGCGCTTACCGCCTGGAGCGCCTCGGCGGTGCGTGGCGCCAGGTCACCCAGGTTGCCGATGGGGGTGGCCAGCACGTAGAGCGTCCCCGGCCCGCCGGCCCGCGGCCGGTTCACGGTAAGGCCTGGCCGCTGGCGTCGAAGGCGCCGCGCACCAGCTCGAAGCGGGGCTCGGCGCCGTCGAGCAGCACCGCCACCACGTCGAAGCGGAGCTGCTGCTCGAGGGCCTGGTTGCGGGCCGCCCAGTCGGTCGCGGCCGCCACCACCCGGCGCGCCTTGCTGGGGCTGACCGTCTCGAGCGGGGACCCCTGCGCGGCGCTGCTCCGGCTGCGGACCTCGACGAAGCAGATGACCTCACCATCCTGGCAGATCAGGTCGACCTCGCCGCGCCGGGTGGCGTGGTTTCTCGCCAGGGTGCGGTAGCCGAGGCCGGCCAGGTAGCGCTCCGCCAGCGCCTCCGCGGCGCGACCACGCTCACCTCGCTCCCGGGCTTCAGTGGTCGTCACGCACGCCTCACGCCTGGTGATCCGCCGCCTCGCGGAAGGCCGGGTCGGTGGTGGTGTGGATCACCTGCCCGGGCTTCGCCAGCGCCTTGAGCATCCGTCCTGCCGTGCGGCGGACGCCGTCGGAGAGACCGGCGAAGGCGTCCTCGATCAAGGCCACCGTCCTCCCGGCCGCGACCGCCTGCTCGAGCAGCGCCAGCTTGAGCGCCAGGTAGACCAGGTCGCGCTCGGCCGGGGGCAGCGTCAGCGCTGGCGTGGGCCGCCCGCCGCTCACCACCTGGACGTTGCCGCGGTCATCGGCGCTGACCCCGGTGATCCGGTTGAGGGTGAAGGCCGCGACCGCCTGGGAAGCCCTGGTCGAGAGGCCGCGGGCCACCGACGCCGGGCTGCCCCCCAGCTCGGCCGCCGCCCGCTCCAGCAGCCCACGCAGCGGCTCGCCGCCGGTGGATGCCATGGGCCTGGCAGGGGTCGGTGCCGCGACCGGCGCCGGGGCCTGGTCA
Organism: Anaeromyxobacter sp.; assembly: GCA_025360965.1. Classification (GTDB taxonomy): domain Bacteria; phylum Myxococcota; class Myxococcia; order Myxococcales; family Anaeromyxobacteraceae; genus JADKCZ01. The sequence continues at coordinate 16,685 of JANYBC010000158.1, forward strand.
GTCGGCGCCGCCTCGGCCTCGGCCTCGACGCGGGCCAGCTCGGCCTCGACCGCCTGGACCTCGCGGACGAAGCCCCCGGCCTGGTCCGAGAGCCGCCCGTCGATCGCCTTCATCTCCTCCTCGACCCGGGTGCGCTCGGCCAGGGCGTCGGTGGTCTGGGCATCGGCCTGCCACTCGGCCAGCTGCTGCCTGGCGCCGGCGACGCCCTGCTCCGCGGCCGCCAGCCGCTCCAGGGCCTCCTTGAGTTCGGTCACCTTGGCCAGCCCGAGGATCGTGAGCGCGTCGTTGACCGGTCCGGCGTCGCGGGCGAACTGCGCCTGCACCTTGGCCTCCCAGTCGTCGACCAGCCGGCCGCGCCGCCCCATCCGCCCCCAGGCCGCCTCGGCGTCGATCCGGCGGAGCATGAACCAGGCCGACCAGCCGAACGCCGGGATGTCGAGCAGGGAGAGGTAGCGGAGATCGGACTCGCCGGCCAGCAACCCGATGACCAGGAACACCAGCCCGCCGAGGACGCCGGCCAGGAACGGCGGGGCCTTCCAGGCCGGCTGCGGGGCGCCCCTGGCCTGCGCTTCGAGGAAGGCCTCGCGCTCCGCGCCGATGCGGGCCTCTGCCTCGGCCCGCTTGGCGGCCGACCTCTCGTAGCCGGCGAAGCGGGACTGGAGGTCGCCGAGCGTCGCGGCCACCTGGGCCACCGCCTGGAGCGCCGCCCGCTCGGCCTCGGCGCTGGCCACCGCCTCCTGCACCCGCTGGCCGCTCTTGAGCGCCTCCTCCAGCTTGAAGAGCCGCGACTGAGAATGGTCGAGCTCCTCCTGGAGCCTCCCGGCCACCTGGGAGCGCGCCAGCTCGCTGCGCAGCTCCTCGAGCCGCTTGCGGGCCGCCTCGCCACTCAGGACCGGCCGGGTCGCGGGCGGCAACGCCGGGGTGGTGGCCAGCCCGGCGCCGCTCTTCGAGGGGAGCTCGGCCAGCGAGAGCGAGAGGAGCGACCCCATCTTCTCCACGCTCGGGACCCCGATGGGGCTGCGCAGCAGTCCGGCGATCTCGTCCAGCTCCTGCGAGAGCTGGACGAAGGCCCGCTTCTCCGGGTCGAAGCGGTGGAGCTGACAGCCGGCCGAGAAGTCGCGCACCAGCCGGTAGGTGATCCGATCGTCGCCGACCAGCGTCAGCCCGGCGCGCACCGGCCCGCCACCGCCCGGGGCGCCCTGCGCTCGCGCCAGCGCCTCGGCGTCGTTCGGACCGGGGTGGAGCAGGGCCAGCAGCAACCGGTGGAGGGCCACGCCATCGGCCGCCACCACGTTGTAGCCAGAACGCAGCGTGGCGCGGCCGCCTGCTGGCGCCACGCCACGGATACCCTGGGCCGCGAACTCGAGGAGGAGCACGTCGGCCGATGGTAGCGCCGCCGCCCTCCGGGTGGAAGGAGGGCCTGCGGCGAAGATGCTCTCAGGGCTGCGGGGGGACGACGGCCTCGACGCCGGCGCCCTCGTCGTGGGTCAGGCGAGCCGCCTTGCCCTTGAGGTCGCGCAGGTAGAAGAGGCGGGAGCGGCGGACGTCGCCGTGATTGACGACCTCGATCTTGTCGATGCGCGGGCTGTGGGTGGGGAAGATGCGCTCCACGCCGACGCCGTAGCTGACCTTGCGGACCGTGAAGTTGCCGCGGGGGCCGCCCTCTCGCTTGGCGATGATCACGCCCTCGAAGATCTGGATGCGCTCTTTGTCGCCTTCCTTGATCTTGGTGTGGACCTTGACCTGGTCCCCAGCGCGGAGCGCGGGGACGTTGGACTTCGTGTACTTCGCCTCGATGTGGGCAATCGCGTTTCGCAGCATGGCCTGTCCTTCTCCTTGGAACCGCTCTTCTACAACTCGCCGTCGCCAGAGTCGAGGAGGAGTCTATCCTCCTCCGTCAGCCCGGCCCTCTCCAGGAGGTCCGGCCGCCGCTCCCGGGTGACGCGCAGCGCCTCGCGCCGCCGCCACCGCTCGATCTTCCGGTGGTCCCCCGACAGGAGGATCTCCGGCACTGCCTGCCCCCGGAACACCGGGGGCCGGGTGTAGTGGGGGTGCTCCAGCACCCCGTCCTTGCCCGCGAAGCTCTCCTCGCCCGCCGAGGCCTCGTTGCCGAGGACGCCCGGGACCAACCGTGCCGCGGCGTCCACCACGCAGAGCGCCGCCAGTTCACCACCGGTCAGGACGAAGTCCCCGACCGACACCTCCAGGTCGACCGAGCTCACCACCCGCTCGTCGACCCCTTCGTACCGCCCGCAGACCAGGATCAGCTGCCCGTGCCCGGCCAGCCGCCTCGCCTGCCCCTGGTCGAACCGGACGCCGCGCGGGCTCAAGAGCACCGTCAGCGCCCTTGGGAGCCGCGCCCGGGCCGCCTCGATGGCGGCCGTGAGCGGCTCGGGCTTCATCACCATGCCGGCCCCGCCGCCGTACGGCGCGTCGTCGGCCACCCGGTGCTTGCCCTCGGCGTGCTCGCGGATGTCCGACACCCGCACCGCCAGCAGCCCGCTCTCCTGCGCCTTCCCGAGGATGCTCTCCGCGAGGTACCCCGTGCACATGCGCGGGAACAGCGTCAGGATCTCGACCTCCAGCTTGCTAGCCACGCCCACACCTCGTCTTCAGGGTGCTTCCGTTCCTCCTGACCCGTCGAGCAGTCCGTCCGGCGGGTCCACCACGATACGCTTCACCTTCAAGTCGACCTCGACATAGGGAGCCAGCGGGATCAGCACCTCGCCGCGCCCGCC
>JANYBC010000175.1 GCA_025360965.1 Anaeromyxobacter sp.
CGGAGCGGTGGCCAGGGCCCGGCCCGGCGGAGGCGCTCGGAGGCGGCGCGGGCCCGCCCCGGGTGGAACAGCAGGTGCCACCAGAAGAGGCGGGGGTGGCGGATCGCGACGTCGGCGTGGAGCTCGCGCAGTCGGGCGCCAGCGCCGAGGCGATGGCCTCTCCCACGTAGTGACCGAAGTCGAAGTTGGGGATGACCACGGAGACCAGTGGAGGTGTCATGGCGGCGCGCCTCCCTCGGCCTTGCCGGAAGCGTGGCCGCAGTGGCACGACGGGCCGCCCCGGATGCATGCGGTGGCGGCCCCCTGGCGAGCCCGTGTGGGGCCGCCGGTGCCGTGCGATGCGCGCGGGCCAGACGGCGAGTCCGTCGATCGGCTACGCGAAGGGATCTGGCTCGCTGGCCATGGGTCTCCCGACTCTACCGCTTCCTGAGGAGTGCGGCGCGCAGCCGGTGCGGGAGGAGCCGCGTGTCGTACCGGGTGGTGGCGTGGGCCCGGTAGGCCGCCCAGGCGTCGGCGAGTCGGTCCTGGACCACGAGCGGGTCGCGCAGCAGGTCTCGCAAGGTGCGGTAGGCGTTGTAGGACTCACACTGCTTCAGCTGATCCGGCGTGCGCGGGAGGCAGGCGAACGGCAGCCGCTCCTTCCATTTTTGGTGGTAGGCCTTGCTACCCACCCGCCATGGCTCGCCGAAGGATCCGGCCGAGAAGTGCTCGGGGAGGACCGTGTGGCAGACGTAGTTGGCCCGCGTCTGCGCCACCTGCGTGCTGAAGTCGAGGTCGTAGAGGTGGAAGCCGGGGTAGGTGGCCTCGTCGAAGCGGTTGGAGCCCCATACTTCCCGGGAGGCGAAGAGGCAGAGGCCGTCGAGGACCACCACGCGGGAGAAGGACTGCTGATCCGGGTTGTGCTGGACGAGACGTCCCTGGTTCAATCCTCCATGCTGGTCGTGCTGCAGGAGGTTGACTCGGTTGTACTTGAGCAGCGTGCCCCAGCCCGATTCAGTCCGGCTCTTGACCTGGGATCCGGCGAAGCCCACCACGCCGGCCTCAGGATGGCCCGCGTAGAACGTCGTGAGTTCCCTGCCCCATCCCGGAGCGGAGCGGAACCGGACGTCCTCGTGGAGGAAGCAGAGCAGGGGATGCCTGGCCCGTCCGGCAAGGTGATTGTAGACCCGGGCCAGACCCCAGCCCGCCTGCCGGTTGTCGTGGACCAACACCTCGTGCTCGACGCCGACGGTGGCGTCCAGGTTTTCGGAGAGGGCGGCCTGCTGGTCCGCGCGGACGGAGCAGACGATGAAGGAGATCATGGGTGGGGCGCCGGGGCCGGAGGTTAGCCCAAGGGCGCAGGGATCCGTATCGGTTTCGCCGGGCCGGGCCAGGACAGGCGGTACCCGCCACCCGCGGCGCGGGGTGAACCCGGCCGCCGGGCGTGATAGAAGGCCCCACCGTGAGCGATCCGTTCGCCATCGAGCCCTACCTGCGATCGGTCTCCGCGCGCGTGGCGGCAGGCCTCACGGGGCTGGTGGAGTCGCGCCGCGACGTGGCGCCGGCCCGGCTCGTCGACGCCATGAGGTACGCCCTGCTCGGCGGCGGGAAGCGGCTCCGCCCCGCGCTCATCCTGGCCTCCTGCGAGGCCCACGGCGGCGACGCCTCCGACCCCTCCCTGGCGATGCGCTTCGCCCTCAGCATGGAGTGCGTCCACACCTACTCGCTGGTCCACGACGACCTGCCGGCCATGGACGACGACGACCTGCGCCGGGGCCGGCCCACCGTCCACGTCGCCTTCGACGAGGCCACCGCGGTGCTGGTGGGCGACGGCCTGCAGTCGCTCGCCTTCGCCCACCTGCTGGCCGCGCCCGAGCCGGGGGCGGCCGGGCTGGCCCGCCTGCTGGCCGACAACGCCCTGCTCATGGTCGAGGGGCAGCAGCGGGACATCGAGGCCGAGCACCGGACCCTGACCGAGCCCGAGGTGCTGCAGCTCATGGTCACCAAGACCGGCGCGCTGCTGGCGGCCGCGGTCACCGGCGGGGCGCGCTGCGCCGGGGCCGACGCCGCGGCGGTCTACCCGGTCGGCCTCAAGCTCGGCCTCGCCTTCCAGATGGCCGACGACCTGCTGGATCTCACCGCCGACACCGCCACGCTCGGCAAGCGGGCCGGCAAGGACGCCGCCGCCGGCAAGGCCACGCTCCCCTCGCTGCTCGGCGCGGAGGCCACCCGGGCCCGCGCCGAGGGGCTGCTGGCCGAGGCCCTGGCCGCCCTGTCCCCCCTCGGGCCTCGCGCCGCGGCGCTTCGGGCGCTGGCTCGTTACGTCATCGAACGGAAGAAGTGATGGAGGAGACGCCCATGCGCCGCCTGCTCGACGCGATCGACTCACCCGACGACCTCAAGAAGGTCGCCGTCGGCGACCTGCCGCGGCTCTGCTCGGAGATCCGCGACGAGATCATCGAGACCTGCGCCGCCAACGGCGGCCACCTCGGCTCCTCGCTGGGCGCGGTCGAGCTCAACGTGGCGCTCCACTACGTCTTCTCCTCGCCGACCGACAAGCTGGTCTGGGACGTCGGCCACCAGGCCTACGCCCACAAGCTCCTGACCGGCCGCCGCGATCGCTTCCGCACCATCCGCACCGAAGGCGGCCTGGCCGGCTTCCCGGAGCGGCACGAGTCGGAGCACGACGCCTTCGGCGTGGGCCACGCCTCCACCGCCATCTCGGCGGCGCTCGGCATGGTCGAGGCCAAGCACCTGACCGGCCAGCCCGGCAAGGTGGTGGCGCTGCTCGGCGACGGGGCAATGACCGGCGGCGAGGCCTTCGAGGGGCTCAACCAGGCCGGCTACCTGAAGCGCGACCTGATCGTGGTGCTGAACGACAACGAGATGTCGATCTCGCCCAACGTCGGCGCCATGGGCGAGTGGCTCTCCAAGAAGTTCACCTCGCGCACCTACAACCGCTGGCGCAGGGGCGTGAAGGAGTTCCTCGAGAAGCTGCCCAAGGGGCACGCGGCCATCGACGCCATCCGCCACGGCATCGTGGCCGCCAAGGCGCTGGTGACGCCCGGCGTGATGTTCGAGGGGCTCGGCTTCCACTACGTCGGCCCGGCCGACGGGCACGACGTGGGCGCGCTGGTCGAGACCTTCCAGAAGCTGGCTGCCTTCGGCGATCCGGTGCTCTTCCACGTCATCACGCAGAAGGGGAAGGGCTACCACCCGGCCGAGTCCGACCCGGCCACCCGGGGCCACGGCCTCTCCTTCTTCGACGTGGCCACCGGCAAGTCGGTGAAGAAGCCGGCCCCCACGTCCTACACCGACCACTTCGCCGAGGCCCTCGTCGCCGAGATGAAGGCCAACGACAGGGTGGTGGCCATCACCGCCGCCATGCTGGAGGGGACCGGCCTCATCAAGTGCAAGAAGGCCTTCCCGGAGCGGACCTACGACGTCGGCATCGCCGAGCAGCACGCCGTCACCTTCGCGGCCGGCCTGGCCTGCGAGGGGATGCGGCCGGTGGTGGCCGTCTACTCGACCTTCCTGCAGCGCGCCTACGACCAGATCATCCACGACGTGGCGCTCCAGCAGCTGCCGGTCACCTTCGCCCTCGACCGCGGCGGGCTGGTGGGGGCCGACGGCAAGACGCACCAGGGGGCCTTCGACCTCTCCTACCTGCGCTGCATCCCCAACCTCACGGTCATGGCGCCGTCCGACGAGTCGGAGCTGCGCGACATGCTCCACACCTCGCTGCAGCACCCCGGCCCCTGCGCCTTCCGCTTCCCGCGCGGCGCCGGGCTCGGGGTGGCGCTCGATCGCCCGGCGGCGGTGCTCCCCATCGGCAAGGGGCGGGTGGTCCGCGCCGGAGGCGCCCAGCCCGACGTGCTGGTGATCGCGGCCGGAGCCACGCTGGCCCCGGCGCTGGCGGCGGCCGAGGAGCTGTCCCGCGGCGGGATCGAGGCGCGGGTCATCGACCCCCGCTTCGTGAAGCCGCTCGACGAGGTGCTCCTCTGCGGCGAGGCGGCCGCCATCCGCCGGGTGGTGACGGTGGAGGAGAACGCGCTCAGCGGCGGCTTCGGGAGCGCCTGCCTGGAGGCCTTCGAGGGGCACGGGCTGGTGGCCAGCGGGGTGCAGGTGCGGCGCCTCGGCATCCCCGACCGGTTCATCACCCACGCCGAGCAGCCCCGCCAGCGCGCCGAGGTCGGCATCGACACGCCGGCCATCGTGGCCGCCTGCCGGGCGCTCTGCGGCGGGAAGAAGGCCCGCGGCGTGGCCTAGTGGCCGTGTCGGGGCACTGACCATGGCCAGGCGCCGCATCGACCTGCTCCTGGTGGAGCGTGGCCTGGCCGAGTCGCGCACCCAGGCGCAGGCCCTGGTGATGGCCGGTGCCGTGGTGGCCGGCGAGGCCCGCGTCGACAAGCCCGGGCAGCAGGTCGACGAGGCTCTGCCGCTCCGCATCAAGGAGGGGGCCGGGCCGCAGCGCTACGTCTCGCGCGGTGCGCTCAAGCTGGAGAAGGCGCTGGAGGTCTTCCCGGTCGACCCGGCCGGCCTCACCTGCGCCGATCTCGGGGCCTCGACCGGCGGCTTCACCGATCTGCTGCTGCAGCGCGGCGCCGCGCGCGTCCACGCCGTCGACGTCGGCTACGGGCAGCTCCACGACCGGATCCGCTCCGACCCGCGGGTGGTGGTGCACGAGCGCGAGAACGCCAGGGCCCTGACGGCCGAGGCGCTCGGCGGCCGGGTCGAGCTGGTGGTCGGCGATCTCTCCTTCATCTCCTTGAAGCTGGTGCTCCCGGCCATCAAGGCCATCCTCGAGCCAGGTGGCTGGGCGCTGCTGCTCGTGAAGCCGCAGTTCGAGGTCGGCAAGGGGGAGGTCGGGAAGGGCGGCGTGGTGCGCGAGGACTCGAAGCGGCTGGCGGCGCTGGAGGCCGTCTCGGCCGCCGCCCGGGAGCTCGGCTTCGAGGTGATGGGCCACGTCGAGAGCCCGATCCAGGGTCCGGCCGGGAACCGGGAGTGGCTGCTAGGGCTGCG
>JANYBC010000211.1 GCA_025360965.1 Anaeromyxobacter sp.
CTGGGCGTCATGAAGGTCTCGCCGGGCGTGTTCCACCTCATCGTCGGCGACCACGCCGACCAGCTCGCCGCGGCGCTCCAGGCCGGCTGATCGGCGCGAGCGCGCTGGCCAGCCCGCCAAGGCCAAGACAGTCACAGACAAGAACGTGGAAGCGCGCGGCCTTGCGCCCTGGCATGGTCCACGGGGCGAGGGCCGATCGATGGTCACGAAGCGAAAGCGCATCGGCATCCTCACCGGCGGCGGCGACGTCCCCGGCCTCAACTCGGTCATCAAGAGCGTCGTCTCGCGGGGCTGGGAGCACGGCCTCGAGGTGGTCGGCATGCGCCGCGGCTTCGAGGGGCTCACCCATGTCGACCTCGACGACCCCTACAGCAAGTCGCGCTACATCGTCCCGCTCGACCGCGAGACCACCCGCACCATCGACCGGTCGGGAGGCACCATGCTCCACACCAGCCGGGTCGGCCCCTCCAAGGTGAGCAGGCTCCCGCCCCACCTGGTCAACGCCGGGGTCCCCGAGCTCCCCGGCGCCCACGGACCGTCCTGGGACCTGACGCCGCAGGTGCTCAAGAACATCGAGCGGCTCGGCATCGAGTGCCTGATCTGCATCGGCGGCGACGGCACGCTCCGCTCGGCCGCCCAGCTGCAGGCGCACGGGGTCAAGGTGATCGGCATCCCCAAGACCATGGACAACGACGTGCAGGGGACCGAGTACTGCATCGGCTTCTCCACGGCCATCACCCGCGCTACCGACGCCATCGAGCGGCAGCGGACCACGGTCGGCTCGCACGAGCGCATCGGCATCTTCCGGGTCTTCGGAGCAACTACGCGATCGTGGTCCTCTCCGAGGGGGCCACCTGGCACGGCCACGAGGTCCAGGAGTACGGCGCCCCCGACGACTACGGGCGGCGGCGCAAGGCCAGCGTGGCCGAGGTGCTGGCCGAGGAGTTCTGGCTGCGCACCACCGAGGAGACCATCGTCTCCGACCTGACCTACGACCTGCGCTCCGGCGAGCCGGACTTCCTCGACAAGCTGGTCGCCTCCACCTTCGGCACGCTCGCCCTCGACGCCATCCTGGCCGGCAAGAGCGGCGTGATGTCGGCGCTGGTGGAGGGGACCTACCAACTGGTGCCGCTGCCCGACCCGGGGCTGGGGGCGCGCAAGGTCGACGTGGCCTCGATGTACAACACCGAACGGTACCGGCCGCTCTACGCCAACAAGCTGGGGCTCCCCATCTTCCTCAACCGGCTGCCCGGTTCCTCGAAGCGCTGAGAGACCGTTCCGGCGTATCGGCGGCCTTCAGGTCCGCACCCAACCACCACGGCAAGGAGCCACGACGATGAAGATCACCCCGCGAGTGAAGGAAATCCTCTCCTGGTACGAGTCCGACAGTCCCGGGACCCGGGCTAACCTCTATCGGCTGCTCATGTCCGGAACGCTCGCCGGCACCGGCAAGCTGGTTATCCTTCCTGTCGATCAGGGCTTCGAGCACGGCCCGGCCCGCTGCTTCGCGCAGAACCCGGCTGGATATGATCCCGAGTACCACGTCAGCCTGGCCATCGAGGCAGGCTGCAGCGCCTACGCGGCGCCGCTCGGCTTCATCGAGGCTGTGGCTGCTAGATACGCCGGCCAGATCCCGCTCATCCTCAAGGTCAACAACTCGGACTCCCTCACCAACCTGGGTGGCGCACCTATTTCTGCGGTGACCAGTTCGGTGAGGACGGCGATACGGCTCGGTTGTGCCGCCATTGGCTACACGATCTATCCGGGCTCCGACGCCCGGAACGAGCAACTGGAGAACCTTCGGGCCCTCACCGAAGAGGCCAAGGCGGCCGGACTGGTGGTGGTCACCTGGAGCTACCCCCGCGGGACCAGCATCAGCAAGGACGGCGAGACCGCTGTGGACATCGCCGCCTACGCTGCCCAGATCGCGGCGCAGATGGGCTCGCACATCATCAAGGTGAAGCCGCCCAAGGAAGTCCTGGAGAACGTCGAGGCCAAGAAGGTCTACCAAAAGCTCCAGATCCCCATCAAGACGCTGCAGGAGCGGGTGCGGCACGTCGTGCAGAGTGCCTTTGCTGGCAAGCGGATCGTCATCTTCTCCGGCGGGGAGTCCAAGGGCACCAAGGAGGTGCTTGCGGAGGTGAAGGCGATCGCCGAGGGGGGTGCCTTCGGCTCCATCATGGGGCGCAACGCCTTCCAGCGACCCAGGGCAGAGGCGCTCGACCTGCTACACGACGTGATGAAGATCTACTTGGGCTGACCGACGACACGACCCACTGAGAGGGGCGACACGCACCAATCGTCATGTGCCCCACATGTGGCCCGGCGGAGCTGTATTGGCGTGGTGCGACCATCCACCATGGTTGCACGGAAACCGTGTAAGCAGTATAAGGCCTCATGATCCTCGACTTCGCCGATGAAGCCACCGAGGACATCTTCAACGGGACGAGGAGCAAGGCCGCCCGCCGGTGCTTGCCGCAAGAGCTCTGGCCTTCCGATTCGAGAACGGTGACGCCCGCGAAGTTCAGATCGTCGATTACCACTGAGGAGAGCCGCCATGCTGCCCAAGAACCGCCCCCCGACCCCGCCCGGCGAGATGCTGCTGGAGGAGTACCTCAAGCCGCGGAGCCTCACCCAGGTCGAGCTGGCGGCGCGCATGGGCGTGCCGATCCAGCGGGTCAACACCATCGTCAACGGGAAGCGCGGCATCACGGCCGAGACGGCCATCCTGCTGTCGGAGACGCTCAACACCTCGCCCGAGTTCTGGATGGGGCTCCAAGTCGACCATGACCTCTGGCACGCGCTCCGGAAGCGCGCCGAGGTGCGCGCGAAGCCGCATCGGTCTAAGGGTCGCGGGAAGCACCAGGCGGCCTAAGGCTCCGGGACGAGTGCCCGGGGGGAATGGAGGGTGGCGCCAGCGCTCATTGCCGGTCTGGCCGCTCCTGGATACCTATGGGCACCCGAGGCGCATTGAGACCGGGATTCAACTGGCCGAGAGATCAAGCTAGGCTAGGGCGTGCGCTGGCCTCGGCACGGCCTCGCGGCCTTCCGCGAGGCGCCAGAGATTGCGACGAGGGAACATGAAGACCAGGGAGCCGCGCCAGAGAGCGCCGAGGAGGCCGCCGGCCATCGAGGTGGATATGGTGCCAGCCACGGCGGTGGCCGCACCGGAGCAGCAGGCACCGCTGCGCATCGTCGGGCTCGGCGCTTCGGCTGGCGGCCTGGCCGCCCCTCGAGCAGTTCTTCAAGAACGTCACGCCTGGCACCGGCGTGGCCTGGGTGGTGGTGCAGCACCTCGACCCGGAGCACGCCAGCGTCCTCGCGGAGCTCCTCCAGCGGGTCACGGCCATCCCGGTCGTCGAGGTGGTGGACGGGATGCCCCTGGTGGCCGACACCGTCTACATCATCCCACCCAACCGCGAGATGGAGGTCCTGGACAGCTCGCTGCTGCTCACCATGCCGAAGGCGCCGCGAGGCCGCCGCATGGCCATCGACGCCTTCTTCCGGTCGCTAGCCGACGAGCGAGGCGCTGACGCCATCGCCGTGGTCCTCTCCGGCACCGGCTCCGACGGCGCCCTCGGCCTCAAGGCGATCCACGACGCCGGTGGCCTCTGCCTGGTGCAGGACCGGGCCTCGGCCAGGTTCGACGGCATGCCGGCGGCGGTGGAACCTCCCAACCTTGGGCTGCTCCGCGTCCTCACCGTGCTGCGCGTCGCCACCGGGCGGGACTTCTCCCAGTACAAGCGCAGCTCGGTGCAGCGCCGCGTCCAGCGGCGCATGCTTTCCCTCGGCATCGTCGACGTGGAGGCCTACGCCCGCCTCCTGCGCGAGAACCCGGCCGAGGTGAAGACGCTCTTCCAGGAGCTGCTCATCAACGTCACCCGCTTCTTCCGGGACCCCGAGGCTTTCGCCGTCCTTCAGGCCGGCGTGCTGGCGGCGCTGGCGGAGGGCAAGGCCGAGGGCGAGACGATCCGGGTCTGGGTGGCCGGCTGCGCCTCCGGCGAGGAGGCCTACTCGATCGCCATCCTGCTGCGCGAGATGCTCGAGCAGGTCCCGCGCGAGGTCAAGGTGCAGATCTACGGCACCGATCTGGACGATGAGGCGATCGCCGTGGCCCGGGCCGGCGTCTACCCGGCCAGCGTCGCCGATGACATCTCGGCCGAGCGGCTGCGCCGCTTCTTCGTCCGCGAGGAGGCCGGCTACCGGATCCGCAAGGAGATCCGTGAGCAGGTGGTCTTCGCGGTGCAGGATCTGATCAAGGACCCGCCCTTCACCCGGCTCGACCTGGTGAGCTGCCGCAACGTCTTCATCTACTTCGAGCCGGAGCTCCAGCTCCGCATCCTGGCGCTCTTCCACTACGCCCTGCAGCCGGGCGGGACGCTCTTCCTCTCGCCGGCCTCGGTGCTGGTCGACGCAGCCGGCAACCTCCTCTACGTCCACGGCGAGACCGGCCTCTTCCTGCGTCCGGCGCCGGGGAATCCGACGCTCAACGTGGCCGAGATGGCCCGGGAGGGGCTGCAGGCGCCGATCCGGCAGGCCATTCAGCGGGCCCGCTCCTTGGGCAAGCCGGTGCTCCTGTCCGGCGCCCGGATCATTCGCCAGGGCCAGTCTCGACCCGTCGACCTGTCGGTCCGCCCGTTGGCCTCGCCCGGTGCGCCAAAGGGGTTACTGCTCCTCACCTTCCGGGAGCCCCCGGCGTCGGCCGGGGCGGTGAAGGCAGGGAAAGGGGGGAAGCCGACCCGCGCCGCCGAGTCGACCCGCGTCAAGGAGCTGACCCGTGAGCTGGCCTACTCCAGGGAGAGCCTGCAGGCCAACATCGAGGAGCAGCAGACCTCGCAGGAGGAGCTGCAGTCGACCAACGAGGAGTTGCAGTCGATTAACGAGGAGAACCAGGCCAGCAACGAGGAGCTGGAGACCGCCAAGGAGGAGTTGCAGTCGGTCAACGAGGAGCTGACCACCGTCAACGCCGAGCTGCAGGCCAAGGTGGACCAGCTCACCTGGATCCAGGACGACATGAAGAACCTGTTCGACGCCACCAACGTGGGCACCGTCTTCCTGGACGAGACGCTGCGCATCAAGCGCTTCACGCGCGAGGCGGCCCGCATCTACCGGCTCAGCCCGGCCGACACCGGCCGGCCGCTCGCCGACATCAAGTCCAACCTGGTGGGCCAGGACCTGCTCGCCGAGGCCAAGGCGGTCCTCGACAACCTTGTCCCGGTGGAGCGGCAGGTGAAGAGCATCGACGGGGCCTGGTACCTGGCGCGCCTGCTTCCCTACCGGACCACCGACAACGCCATCCGCGGCGTGGTGATGACCTTCACCGACATCAGCGAGCGGATCGAGGCCGAGGCGGCGGCCCGGCTGGAGCGCGAGCTGGCGAAGCGGACCGTCGAGGCCACCCGGGAGCCGCTGCTGGTGCTCGATGGGGCGCTGCGGGTCGTCTCGGCCTACGGCGCCTTCCACGCCACCTTCGGCACCCACCCGGAGAGCACCGTCGGCAGGCACGTCTACGAGCTGGCCGACCGGCGCTGGGACCTCCCCGCGCTGCGCGAGTTGCTGGAGCAGGTCCTGCCACGTGACCAGGCCTTCGAGCGGTTCGCGGTCACCGAGACCTCACTAGAGGGGACGGTGACCAAGCGCCTCATGGACGGGCGGCGAATTGGGGGGGACGATGGGGCCGCCGCGCTGATCCTGCTGGCCTTCCACCACTAGGCAGCGAGGGGTCCGTTTCGACTCGATTTATTCCCGTCGCTGGGCTTTGATGGCGCCTCGCGGTCCCCCCGATCCCGAACCGCCGGAGCCTGCCATGCGCCTCTCCCGTGCCCTCGCGTTGACGACGCTGACCATCCTCGCCGCCGCGTGCGAGAAAAGGACGTCGGTCGCCGAGACCATCCTCATCGGCCATGTCGGATCGCTGACCGGCTCGGAGGCCTCCTTTGGTACTTCGACCGAGAACGGCATCCGGCTCGCCATCGAGGACATCAACGCCAAGGGGGGCATCAAGGGGAAGCGGGTCGCCGCCAAGACCTACGACGACCAGGGCAAGCCGGAGGAGGCGGCGGTGGCCGCCACCCGGCTCATCACCCAGGACAAGGTGACGGTCCTGCTCGGCGAGGTGGCCTCGAGCCGCTCGCTGGCCATGGCCCCCATCGCCGACGCCAACCAGGTGCCGCAGATCAGCCCGACCTCGACCAACCCGCGCGTCACCAAGGACGGCGACAAGACCCGGCCCTACGTCTTCCGCGTCTGCTTCATCGACGCGTTCCAGGCGACGGTGATGGCCAAGTTCGCCCGCGAGAGCCTCAAGCTGGAGCGGGTGGCCATCCTCCGCGACGTCGGCAGCGACTACTCGGTCGGGCTGGCCGACTTCTTCAGCAAGAAGTTCGAGGAGCTGGGCGGCACCATCGTCAGCGACCAGAGCTTCAAGAGCGGCGACCAGGATTTCAAGGCCCAGCTCACCACCATCAAGGGCAAGTCGCCCGAGATGATCTACACCACCGGCTACTACACCGACGTGGCCCTGCTGGCCCGCCAGGCCCGCGAGCTCGGCATCAAGGTGCCGCTCGGAGGCGGCGACGGCTGGGACTCGGCCAAGCTCTTCGAGATCGCCCAGGGTGCGCTCGACGGCTCCTACTTCTCCAACCACTACAGCGACGAGAACCCCGACCCGCGCATCCAGAGCTTCGTGAAGCGCTATCGCGAGAAGTTCGGCGGGACGCCAGACTCGATGGCGGCCCTCGGCTACGACGCCGCCCACGTGGCCTTCGACGCCATGGCCCGCGCCCCCGATCTCTCCGGACCGGCCATTGCTGCGGCCCTCGCCGCCACCAAGGACTTCCCGGGCGTGGCCGGGGTCATCACCATCGACGCCGACCACAACGCCGTGAAGTCGGCGGTGGTGCTGAAGATCGAGAAGAACAAAGCCAGGTACGTGACCACCATCAACCCGTAGGGCCGCGTGACCGAGTTCCTCCAGCACCTCGTCAACGGCCTCTCGGTCGGGACCATCTACGCGCTGGTGGCCCTCGGCTACACGATGGTCTACGGGGTCCTGAAGCTCATCAACTTCGCCCACGGCGACGTCTACATGGTGGGGGCCTTCGCCGGCTACTACCTCTCCGACCTGGTGGGGGTGCGGCCGCCCTGGGCCGACCCGCCGCCGGGGGCGGGGGAGACCTTCGTCAAGGCCACCATCGTCACCATGGGGTCGATGATCATCTGTGGCCTGCTCGGCTACCTGATCGAGCGGTTCGCCTACCGGCCGCTGCGCCACCAGGCCCGGCTCACCGCGCTGATCACCGCCATCGGCGTCTCCTTCCTGCTGGAGTTCGGCTTCCAGCTCTCCCCGCTGGTGCGCTCGCCCATCGAGTTCCCCCCCGGTCCGAGCCCGCGGGTCTTCCCGGCGCTGCTGGCCCGCGACGGCTACGAGGTGCTGGGGGTCAACCTCTCCAACTACGACATCATCGGGCTGCTGGTGGCGCTCGGGCTCATGCTCGGCCTGCAGTGGATCGTCTACCGGACCCGCTTCGGGACCGCCATGCGAGCCGTCTCCTTCGACTCCCAGGTGGCCGGACTGATGGGGATCCCGGTCAACCGGATCATCTCCTGGACCTTCGTGTTGGGGAGCGCGCTGGCGGCCGCCGCCGGGATCATCAACGCCGTCTCCCGCCCGCGCATCGAGCCGCTCTTCGGCCTGATGGCGGGCCTGAAGGCCTTCGTGGCGGCGGTGCTGGGCGGCATCGGGAGCGTGCCCGGGGCCATGGTCGGCGGCCTGGTGCTGGGCCTGGCCGAGGAGTACGTGGCCGGCTACACCGACTCCTCCTACCGCGACGCCATCGCATTCACGGTGCTGATCCTGGTGCTGCTGGTCCGCCCGGCCGGGCTCTTCGGCCGCCTCACCGTGGAGAAGGTCTAGTGACCTTCCTGCGGCAGTTGCTCCGCTCCTTCTTGCCGTTCCTGGTCGGGTTGCCGCTGCTCTTCGCCTTCCATGAGGCGCTGCGGGCCAGCGGCTCGCAGGCCTACACGCTGCTGCTCACCACCGTGGGCGTCAACGTGATCCTGGCCGTCTCGCTCAACGTCGTGAACGGCGCCACCGGCCAGTTCTCGCTGGGCCACGCCGGCTTCATGGCGGTGGGGGCCTACACGTCAGCCAAGATCACCCTGGCGCTGGCCGGGCTGCAGCTCTCCTTTTTGCCCGTGGCGCTCTCCGACCAGCTCTTCTTCGCGCTGGCGCTCGCCGCCGCCATGGCGGTGGCCGGGCTGGCCGGCGTTCTGGTGGGGCTGCCGTCGCTGCGGCTGCGCGGCGACTACCTGGCCATCGTCACCCTGGGCTTCGGCGAGATCATCCGCTCGGTGATCGAGAACATGAAGTCGCTGGGCCAGGCCACCGGCCTCTCCGGGCTGCCGCTGCGCACCAATCTGGTCTGGGTCGGGGCCGGGGCGCTGGCCACCGTGGTGATGGCGCGCCGCCTCTCGGTCTCCACGCAGGGGCGGGCCCTCTTCGCCATCCGCGAGGACGAGGTGGCGGCCGAGGCCATGGGGGTCGACACCACCGGCTACAAGGTGCGGGCCTTCGTCATCTCGGCCGCCTACGCCGGGCTGGCCGGCGCCCTCATCTCCCACGCCATCCTGCTGGCCACGCCGCGGATGTTCACCTTCGTCCGCTCCATCGAGGTGGTGGTGATGATCGTGCTGGGAGGGCTCGGCTCGATCACCGGCTCGGTGCTCTCGGCGGTGGTGCTCACCCTCGGCCTCGAGGCGCTGCGCGAGTTCCAGGCCTACCGGATGGTGGTCTACGCGGCGCTGCTGATCGCGCTGATGCTGCTGCGGCCCCAGGGGATCTTCGGCACCCACGAGCTCTGGGACCTGAAGCTCTTCAAGCGGGGCGGCCGCAAGCCGACCGCTGCGGGCGGACCCGGCGCCGCGGGCGGGCCTGCCGCACCGGGCGCCGCGGGCGCCGGAGGGACCCCGTGAGCGACGCCACGCTCGAGGTGAAGGGCGTCTCCATGCGCTTCGGCGGCCTGAAGGCGCTGGCAGACTTCGACCTCACCATGCGCCCGGGCGAGCTGGTCGGGCTGATCGGCCCCAACGGCGCCGGCAAGACCACCGCCTTCAACGCCATCACCGGCGTCTACCGCCCCAGCCAGGGCGAGGTGCGGGTCTGCGGCGAACTGGTCAACGGCCGGCGTCCGCACCAGATCTGCGCCCGCGGCGTGGCCCGCACCTTCCAGAACATCCGGCTCTTCCGCTAGCTGACCGCGCTCGACAACGTGCGGGTCGCCTGCCACGCCCGCGCCACCTCCGGCTTCTTCGACGCCCTCTTCCTGACCGGCCGCCACCAGGAAGAGGAGGCCCGCATCCTCGAGCGGGCCGAGTCCTACCTCGAGGTGATGGGGCTGGCCCACCGGCGCGATGAGGTCTCCCGCAACCTCCCCTACGGCGAGCAGCGCCGGCTCGAGATCGCCCGGGCGCTGGCCACCGGCCCGAAGCTGCTCTGCCTCGACGAGCCGGCCGCCGGCATGAACGCCGCCGAGAAGATCGAGCTGATGGCGCTGATCAGGGCCATCCGCGACCGCTTCGGCATCGCCATCCTGGTGATCGAGCACGACATGCGGGTGGTGATGGGGGTCTCGGAGCGGCTGCTGGTGCTGGATCACGGCTGCACCATCGCCGCCGGGGCGCCGGCCGAGGTGCGCCGCGACCCCAGGGTGATCGAGGCCTACCTGGGTGACGCCTACCTGGAGGAGAAGCACCTGGCGGTGCCGGCCGCGGGGGGCGCGCCGTGAGCGGCAACATCCTCGAGGTGAGCGACCTGCGGGTCGACTACGGCGGCATCCAGGCCCTGCGCGGCGTCTCGCTCGCGGTGCCGGAGGGGCAGGTGGTGGCGCTGATCGGCGCCAACGGCGCCGGCAAGACCACCACGCTGCGGGCCCTCTCGAAGATGCTCCGGCCCACCACCGGCACCGTCCGCTTCCTCGGCGAGGACGTGACCCGCCTCCAGTCGCACCAGCTGGTGGCGCGCGGCATGGCCCACGCGCCGGAGGGGCGCGGCATCTTCCTCAACCTCACGGTGCGCGAGAACCTCGAGCTGGGGGCCTACCTGCGGCGCGACCGGGCCGGCATCGCCGCCGACGCCGACAAGAACTACGCGCTCTTTCCCATCCTCGCCGAGCGGCGCGACCAGGTCTCCGGGACGCTCTCGGGCGGCGAGCAGCAGATGCTGGCGGTGGCCCGGGCCCTGATGAGCCGGCCGAAGCTCCTGCTCCTCGACGAGCCTTCGCTCGGGCTGGCGCCGCAGGTGGTGCAGCGGATCTTCCAGGTGCTGCGCGAGGTGAGCGAGAGCGGGGTCTCGCTGCTGCTGGTCGAGCAGAACGCCCACAAGGCGCTGCAGCTGGCTCACCGGGCCTACGTGCTGGAGACCGGGAACATCTTCATGACCGGCACCGGCCAGGAGCTGCTGGCCTCGCCCGAGGTCCGCAAGGCCTACCTGGGCGAGTAGCCCGCCGGCCGCGCGAACCACCATGACCACCTTGGCGAACCGGCAGCAGTCAAACGGCGTGGCCGCGGCGGCCGCGGCCTACCTGATCTGGGGGCTCTTCCCGCTCTACTTCCACGCCCTGCAGGGCGTGCCGGCCGGCGAGGTGCTGGCCCACCGGGTGGCCTGGAGCGCGCTCTTCATGGCGGCGCTGGTGACGCTGCTGCGCCGCTGGCCCTCGGTGCTGGTGCAGCTCCGGCGCCCCGGCGCGCTGCCGACGCTCACCCTGAGCGCGCTGCTCATCTCCACCAACTGGCTGGTCTACATCTGGGCGGTGCAGTCGGAGCGGGTCCTGGAGGCGAGCCTCGGCTACTTCATCACCCCGCTGGTCTCGGTCCTGCTCGGCGTGGTCTTCCTGCACGAGCCGCTCTCGCGGCGCCAACTGGCGGCGGTGGCGCTGGCCGGTGCCGGGGTGCTGGCCATGCTGCTCTGGGTCGGGAAGGTGCCGGTGGTGGCGCTCACCCTGGCCGCCTCTTTCGGCCTCTACGGGCTGGTGCGCAAGCGGCTGGCGGTCGACGCCATCGCCGGGCTGCTGGCCGAGGTGGTGGTGCTGGCGCCGCTGGCGCTCGCCTGGCTCTGCTGGCTCGCCTGGCGCGGCGAGTCCCACTTCCTGCTCTCGCCCACGGCGACCGCCCTGCTGACGCTGACCGGCGTGGTGACGGCGGTGCCGCTCCTGCTCTTCGCGGTCGGGGTGCGGCGGCTCACGCTCTCGACGGTCGGCCTGCTGCTCTACGTCAACCCGACCACGCAGTTCGCCCTGGCGGTCTGGCGCTTCGACGAGCCCTTCACCGCCGCGCACGCCATCGCCTTCGGCTGCATCTGGGGCTCGCTGGCGCTCTACAGCAGCGAGGCGTTCTTTCGCAGGACGGACGAGGGCGGGCTGGCCGGTTGAGCGAGCGCCGCACGCATCCCTGCGGCGGCCTGCGCCATGGCCTCGGCGCCGCGCTCGAGCTTGAAGGGGCCGGCCCGCGGCAGGCCGTGGAGCGCCACCGCCACCAGCCCGAGGCGCTCCGGGACGGCCAGCGCCGGGCTGCCGGCGCGGCGCCAGGGGGAGCGCGAGGTGAGGTGGTGGTAGAGCAGGCGCGGCGCCGGGTCGGCGATGGTGGGGGAGGGAGCGCCGGCCAGGCCATGGCGGTCGGCCACGCCGCCGTCGAGGAGCCAGCGCTCGCCGAGCCGGACCGGGTGGAAGAGGAAGGGGACCGCACCGGAGGCCTGGATGGCCGGGGCGAGCGGACCGCTCCGCAGCACCACCGTCTGCCTCGCCAGCGGGTCCCAGGCCGAGACCGCCAGCGGGCGAGGACAGGCCTCGAAGGTCCCGACCGGGAGGAGTGCATCCAGCCGGGCGCGGAAGCGGGCGCCGCGCAGGAGACCAGGCCCCGGACCGGGGTCCCAGAAGTCACCTCGCCGCAGCGCCAGCAGCTCCGCGCAGATGCTCGACGCCGGCAGCCCAGCGGCGAAGAGGCCTCCCACCAGCGCCCCGGCCGACGAGCCGCAGAGCCGGTCCGGGAGCAGGCGCTCCTCCTCGAGCACGGAGAGCAGACCGGCGTGGGCGAAGAAGCCGAAGAAGCCGGAGGACATGGCCAGGGTGTATGGGCCCTCGGCCAGCCATTCACGCAACGTGCGCTTCGCCATCGGCCCCCTCCGGTGCCAGCCGGCGGAGACGTCGCAGCGCCGGGGAGCGCCAGGCCACCAGGGCCACCGTCACCAGCGTCAAGGTCCCGCCGAAGAGGATCGATGGGACCACGCCGAGCAGGCGCGCCGCCACCCCGCTCTCGAAGGCCCCCAGCTCGTTCGACGACCCGATGAAGAAGCTGTTGACCGCCGCCACCCGGCCCATCATCTCCTGGGGCGTCCAGAGCTGGACCAGCGTGCCGCGCAGGATCACCGAGACGCCGTCGAGCGCGCCGCCGACGGCCAGCAACGCCAGCGAGAGGGCGAAGGATCGTGAGAGGGCGAACGCCATCCAGCTCACGCCGAAGCCGGCCACGCACCAGAGCAGCACCGGGCCAGCCCGGCGGAAGGAGCCGAAGCGGGCCAGCAGCAGCGCCATGACGATGGAGCCGAGAGCCGGGGCGGCGCGCAGGAAGCCGAAGCCGACCTCGCCCACCGCGAGGATGTCGCGGGCGAAGACTGGCAGCAGCGCCAGGGCGCCACCGAAGAGGACGGCGAAGAGGTCGAGGCTGAGGGCGCCGAGCAGGACCGGCTGGCCGAAGACGAAGCGGATCCCCTCCGAGAGACCGGCGCCGATGGAGGGCGCGGCCCCGGCCGGGCGCGGGCGCGGCGCGATGGTGGCCATGAGCAGCAGGCCGACGGCCGAGAGGCCGACCACCACGGCGTAGGCGAGACGGGGGCCGCCCAGCGCGATCAGGCCGCCGCCGAGGGCGGGGCCGAGCACCATGGCTGCGTGGAAGAGCGAGGAGCGCCAGGAGGCGGCGTTCTGGTAGTGCTGGCGCGGGACCAGCTCGCTGCCGAGCGCGGCCGAGGCGGGGCGGAAGAAGGCGCGGCCGATGCCGGCCAGCACCTGCGCGCCGTAGAGCGGGAGGACCGGCCCGGTCTCGCCGAGCGAGAGGAGCAGGAGGGCCAGGCCAGAGAGGCCGACGGCGCCGAAGGAGAGGAGCGAGACGCGGCGGCGGTCGGTCCTGTCGGCGGTCCAGCCGCCCACCAGCGTGAGCGCCAGGAAGGGGACAGCCTCGGCGAGGCCGACCAGCCCGAGGGCGAAGGGGTCGTTGGTAAGCAGGTAGACCTGCCAGCCGAGCACCGCGCTCTGGATCTGCGTGGCCACGAAGATGGCGGTCATGGCCGCCAGGAAGGCGCGGTACTCGGGGAAGCGGAGGCAGGCGTAGGGGTCGGCGGGAGCCAGGCGAGGGGATGGTGCGGGGGGCAGGCGACGCGGTCAAGTGGCAAGCGGCGCTTGACCAGCGGCCGGTCCCCCGCTGCATCACATGATCTCGGTACTTGCGGACCGGTGCGGCCAGCGACAAGTGGACGAGGTCACCGTCGGAACAGGCCCCAAGGCGACGTGCGGTGGCGCCCAAGGGAGCATCGATGCCATACAGGCGGCGCGCGCTGGAGCCGGACAGGGACTTCTGCTTCGACATCGGGAAGCACCTGATCCGTCTCGAGAGGTGCGCGGAAGGCTGGTCGGCGTCGGTTGACGGGCTGTGCCTCGGGGGCCGCTTCTCCAGCCAGGCGCAGGCGTGGCAGCAGGGCGTCCGGGCGGCGCTCGAGCTCGATGGCCAGGTGTCGAAGCCGGCCAACCAGGTCGGTTCGCGGCCGGGCCGGCCCGGCGACCGGCGCGCCGAGCCGGACGCCTGCAGCCCGGGCGACGCCTGAGCGCCGGTCGCTGAAAGTGCCGCCCGGTGCGCCGCGGCGGCCCGCGCCACGGTGGTCGTTGCAGCTCCGCCCTTCGTGGACGCGCTGGCAGGGCCGAGTTCGGCGGCGAGACGAAGTCTCCACGATTCAGTGCCCGGGTGATTATTCGCTTTGACCCCCAAAGGGCCGAACAGGCCTCGATTGGGGTGTTTCTGTTCAATAGGACTCAATAGATTCAGTAAAAAAGGAACATATACGTCGTGAGGTTAGGTGACAGAAAAATGGGCCCACTCTTGGGGGGGGTTCGGTAGGGGCGTATCTTACATTGAGAGCAAGTCTCATAACTCCCGGGTCGTTGGAGTGCCAATGACTCGGAGTCAAGGGCGAAGGCCCACTCGGAGTCGATAGCCCAACCGGGAGTGAACATGAGCAATCAGCCACGGCGTTCCCTCAAGCTTCTCTGGACTGTGATGGCCGCCGCGCTGGTGGCGCTCTGGCCGCCGCCCGCGCAGGCCAACCATGGCGGTCACCGCGTCCGCCCCAACGGCTCGCATCACCAGCGCATCAAGCGCCACGGCCAGCCCAGCAGCTCGAAGCGCCCGGCGCCGGTCCGTCCCGCGGCAGCCACTTCCAGGTAGTCGAGTTCCAGAGGAGGCATCTCAGCCATGCGCGTCGTCAATCGCTTCACGGTCCTCATGCTGTCCCTTGGCCTCTCCGCCGGGCCCGCCAGCGCCCAGTCGTTCCGGGTGCAGTGCCCGACCACCACCACCCTGCACCCGACGCCTCCGCTCCTCGTCGACACCAACCCGGTCGGCGGGCAGATCAAGTGCCAGCACATCGGCGGCGGTGACGGCTACGCGACCATGGCCGACGGTCACCAGATCTACCTCTTCGCCTTCAGCCCGCTCTCCGGCCTGTTCGATCTCGAAGCCGGCCTGCCCGGCACGCAGACCGCGGCCGCCTTCAACACCCCCTACGCGGGGCCCAACTACTCCACGACGGGCATCGGCGCCTGCACCGGCGGGACCAACGCCGGCCAGGCCTGCCGCGCCCTCGCCGACTGCCCCGACACCTCCGCCGCCGCCGCCTGCCAGATCAACGGCAACAAGGTGGCCGAGACCCCCAACAACGGCGCCATCCAGGAGCCGGCCGGGATCATGGACCTCGGCGTGCTGGCCGGAAACGCACCGGCGCCGCTCATGGCCATCGACGAGGACGACGAGTTCTTCCTCACCCTCAGCAACCCCGGCATGATCATGCGCCCGGACCTCTTCGAGCAGCACACCGTCCACTTCCACGGCTACCCCAACGCGTCGTCCTACTTCGACGGCGTGCCGGACGCCTCCATCGCCATCAACATCGCCGGCAGCTTCACCTACTACTACACGGCGCCGGACGCCGGGACCTACTTCTGGCACTGCCACATCACCCCGCCCGAGCACCTGCAGATGGGCATGGTCGGGCAGCTCTACGTGCGTCCGCGGCAGAACCGGGTCCCCGCCGGGCAGCCGCTGCGTGATGCGCTGGTGACCGCCAACAAGAAGGCCGCGGTGGATTCGTTGGCGCCCGGCCTGGCCTGCACCGACATCCTCTGCACCGGCCAGACGCCGGCCCCGCCCGCCAACACGGCCACCGGCGGCGGGAAGTACGCCTACAACGATGGCGACGGTTCGACCCGCTACGACGTCGAGTACCCCATCCAGATGATGGGGTTCGACCCGAACTTCCACTACGTCGGCATGACCTTCAACCCGGAGGCCTTCGCCGACATGAAGGACAAGTACTTCCTCCTGAGCGGCCGCGGCTACCCGGACACCGTCAACCCCGCGCCGATCTCGACGCTCTCCGCCGACGGCGTGCAGCGCCCGTCGCAGCCGCTCCCCAGCTTGATCACGATCGACAAGAC
>JANYBC010000219.1 GCA_025360965.1 Anaeromyxobacter sp.
CGAGATCGCCGATCTCGGCCTCGAGCGCGAGCACCGCCGCGTCGAGCTTGCCCTCCGCGAGGCTCGCCACCAGCACCTCGGTCTTCTCCTCGCGGAGGAGCAGCCTGATCTTGGGGAAGCGCGCGAGGACGGCGGGCACCGCCTCGGGCAGCAGGTACGGCGCGATCGTGGGGATGACGCCGAGGCGCAGCGGCCCCGCCAGCGGATCGCCCAGGCGCACCGCGGCCTCGGCCAGATCCCCCGCCTCGCGGAGCACGCGGCGCGCCCTCTGCACGAGATCGGCGCCGGCCGGCGTGAGCAGCACGCGGCGGCGATCACGCTCGAAGAGGCGCACGCCGAGCACGTCCTCCAGCTCGCGGACCTGGGCGCTCAGCGACGGCTGCGAGACGTGGCAGCGCTCTGCGGCGCGGCGGAAGCCGCCGGTCTCGGCCACGGCCACGGCGTACTGGAGCTGGCGCAACGAGAAGGGGTGGGCGTTCATAGCTACAGACTATCAGAAACATACAGATAATGTCTTGGACCTATCAGTTGGCCGCCGCCATCTTGTCCGGGTCGGGAACGGACTCACTTCCCCCGAAGGCCCGGCAAGGAGCAGACCATGAGCAAGCGTCTTACCCTGACCACCGAAGCCGGCGCCCCGGTCGCCGACAACCAGCACTCCCAGACCGCCGGCCCCACCGGGCCGGTGCTGCTGCAGGACCACCACCTCCTCGAGAAGCTGGCCCGCTTCAACCGGGAGCGGATCCCGGAGCGGATCGTCCACGCCGTGGCCAGCGGCGCCTCCGGCTACCTCGAGGTCACCCACCCCGAGGTCTCTCGCTGGACCAGCATGAAGATCTTCTCGAAGGCGGGGAAGCGCACCCCGGCCTTCGCGCGCTTTTCCACGGTGGCCGGCTCGAAGGGCGCCGCCGACACGGCCCGCGATCCGCGCGGCTTCGCGCTCAAGTTCTACACCGAGGACGGCAACTGGGACCTGGTGGGGAACAACACCCCCATCTTCTTCCTGCGCGACGGCATCAAGTTCCCCGACTTCATCCACTCGCAGAAGTACGACCCCTTCACCAACCGCCAGGAGCCAAACAACATCTGGGACTTCTTCTCCTGGTCGCCGGAGGCCACCCACCAGTTCACCTGGCTCTTCGGCGACCGCGGCATCCCGGCCTCGCTCCGCCACATGGACGGCTTCGGCTCGCACACCTTCCAGTGGGTCAACGCCGCCGGTGAGCGCTCCTGGGTCAAGTTCCACTTCAAGACCGACCAGGGGATCCGCTGCCTCACCAGCGAGGAGGCGGCGCGGATCGGCGGCCAGGATCCGGCCCACCACCAGGCCGACCTCTACGCCGCCATCGGCCGGGGAGAGTTCCCCTCCTGGACGCTCAAGGTGCAGGTGATGCCGGAGCAGGACGCGGCCGGCTACCGCTTCGACCCCTTCGACGTCACCAAGGTCTGGCCCTACCGGGACTACCCGCTCATCACCATCGGCAGGCTGGTGCTCGACAGGGCCCCCGACAACTACTTCGCCGAGGTGGAGCAGTCGGCCTTCGACCCTGCCGCCTTCGTGCCGGGCATCGGGCCGTCACCCGACAAGATGCTGCAGGCCCGCCTCTTCGCCTACGGCGACGCCCACCGCTACCGGCTCGGCATCAACGCCAGCCAGTTGCCGGTCAACTCGCCCAAGGGCGTTCCGGGCGGGGCCCGCAACTATGGTCGTGACGGCTTCATGGCCCTCGGCGACAACGGCGGCCGCTCCAGCAACTATGAGCCGAACAGCACCGGCGGCCCGGTCGAGACCGGCGAGCGATACCAGCACGGCCAGGCCGTCTCCGGGCCGACCGGCCCGGCCGCCCCGGTGCGCCACGCCGAGGACGACGACTTCGTCCAGGCCGGCGCGCTCTACCGGGTCATGAAGCCGGACGAGCAGGTTCGCCTCGTCGCCAACCTGGCCGGCAGCCTCTCCAAAGTCACCCTGCCCGGCGTCATCGAGCGCTCCATCGCCCACTTCCGCAGCGCCGATCCCGGGCTTGGGCAACGCCTCGCCGAGGCCGTCGCCGCGCACCGCGGGGGAGAAAGGAGGACCTCGTGAAGACCGACCAGGAATCCCCGAGCACCCACGACACCGAGGCGCTGGCCATCGCGCAGTCGGCCTTCCAGGCGGCCCGCTGCGGCGACGCGGCCTCGCTGGCGCGGCTCCTCGACCTCGGCCTGCCGCCCGACGTCCGCAACGAGAAGGGGGACAGCCTGCTGATGCTGGCCGCCTACCACGGTCACGCCGCGGCCACCGCCCTGCTCCTCGAGCGCGGCGCAGATCCGGAGCTGGCCAACGACCGCGGACAGGTCCCGCTGGCCGGGGCCGCCTTCAAGGGCGACGTCGGCATCGTAAGGCTCCTGCTCGACGGCGGCGCCACGGTGGACGGCGCCGGGCTGATCGGCCGGGCGCCGCTCCTGTTCGCGACCATGTTCGGCCGGGGCGAGGTGGCGGCGCTGCTCCGCGAGCGTGGCGCCGCCGGCGTTTCTGCGGGGGGCCTTCCGGGCTGAGGCGCCCCGGGGCTCCGGTCCCGAACCGGTTGCGCTCCGCGGCCCCCTTCGGTAGATGGCAGGGGTGAAGCAAAGGACGCAGACGACATGAGCGGGCCCGGCGGACGCCGCTGGCGGACCCCGGCCGTGATCCTGGCCTCCGGGGCGGTGCTGCTCGCCCTCTCGCTCGGAATCCGCCACAGCTTCGGCCTCTTCCTCGCCCCCATGTCGAAGGAGCACGGCTGGACCCGCGAGGTCTTCGCCTTCGCCATAGCCCTGCAGAACCTGGTCTGGGGCGCCGCCCAGCCGTTCGCCGGAAGGCTCGCCGACCGGCTCGGCGCCGGGCAAGTCATCATCGGCGGCAGCATCCTCTACGTGGGCGGGCTGGTGCTGATGGCCTGGTCGCAGACCGGGACGGCGCTGGCCCTCTCGGCCGGGCTGGTCATCGGCTTGGGGCTCTCCGGGACCACCATGCCGGTGGTCTTCGGGGCCGTGGTCCGCTCCACGCCGCCGGAGCGGCGCAGCATGGCCATGGGGATCGCCATGGCGGTCGGCTCGCTCGGCCAGTTCGCCATGCTGCCCGGGGCGCTCAACGCCATCGACGCCTTCGGCAGCGCCGCCACGCTGCTCGGCTTCGCGGCGGTCGGCCTGCTCATGGCGCCGCTGGCGATCGCACTCAGCGAGAAGCCGGCCACCGTCACCGGGCGCGCTCCGGCCCGGAGCCTGCGCGAGGTGCTGGGCGAGGCGCTCGGACACCAGGGTTTCTGGCTGCTCTGCTTCGGCTTCTTCGTCTGCGGCTTCCACGTGGTCTTCATCGCCACGCACCTGCCGGCCTTCCTCACCGACCGCGGGCTCGGCCCCAGGTCGGGCGCGGTGGTGCTGGCGCTGGTCGGGCTGTTCAACGTGGCCGGCTCCTACCTCGCCGGGCTCCTCGGCGGCCGCTTCGACAAGCCGCGCCTGCTGGTCGGCATCTACGCGGCCCGGGCCGTGGTCATCACCGCCTTCGTGCTCTTCCCGGTGACCGAGGGCTCGGCCTGGCTCTTCGGCGCGGCCATGGGGCTGCTCTGGCTCTCGACGGTGCCGCCCACCAACGGGATCATCGTGACCCTGTTCGGCGTGGAGAACCTGGCCATGCTCGGCGGCATCGCCTTCTTCTTCCACCAGGTCGGCGCCTTCCTGGGCGGCTGGCTGGGCGGCCGGCTCTACGTGCTCACAGGCAGCTACGACCTGGTCTGGTGGCTCTCGGTGGCGCTGGCCCTGCTGGCCGCGCTGCTCAACCTCCCCATCCGCGAGGTTCCAGTGGCGCGGCTCACGCTCGCCGCCGGGCGCGCGACGTGATGCAGACCTTCTTCAGGGCCTGCGTCATCGCGGTCGTGCTGCTGGTGATGCTCTGGGCCTTCGTCTCCTATCTGGAGCCGGGCTTCACCGGTGAGCTGGCGGCCGACCTGCTGCGCTGCAACTGACGCTTCCTACAGCTGCGCCGCCGCGGCGGTCAGGCCGGCTCCGGTTCGTCGAAGGTGGGGAAGGGGGCGTTGGCCTCCTCCTCGGCGTTGCCGACCGGCGGGAAGGCAGCCAGGATCTGCGCCAGCCCGTCGAGCATGTCGAGGAGCTGCACCTGGTCGGAGGAGAGCCCGAAGCGCAGCCGGCTGCCCCGGGAGGGATCGTCGCGCACCTCGCAGTCCCCGTGGAGCCGGCCCTGGTCGTCGACGGTCAGCTCCAGCCTGACCCAGCTCTCGACCGACTCGAGCGTGGCCGTCCCCTCGGTGGCCCCGCGCAGCGCCTGGAGCTGGACCTGGAAGTCCTGGAACTCGTCGGCGCGCAGGTCGGCCTGGAAGCGGCCGCTGAAGATCCCGCCGCGCACCTCGACCTCCACCGTCAGCCAGTTGCCGTCCCAGAAGGTGGTGACGCCCGGGTTGTTGCGGCGCACCGGGGTGAGCGAGAGATGGTTGCGGTCGCGCCCGCCGGCGAAGAGCTCGTGGATTCCAGTGATGGAGAAGTCTGGCACGGGCTCTTCATAGGCCGGGAGGCTGACGGGGCACCGCGAGATCCGTCGGACCGCCCTGGACTCAGGCCCGGTGGAGCCCCATCAGTTCGTGCTGCAGCCCCGCCGTGGAGCTCAGGCGCCGGCTCGGGCTCGACAGCTCGTCCCGCTCAGGTGGGGTTGGGGACGTCGATGTGCAGCTCGACGCGACGGTTCCTGGTGCGCCCGGCGGCGTCGTTGTTCTCCGCGACGGGCCGGGTCTCCCCGAGGCCGAGGACCAGCATCTGCTTCTCCTGGACGCCGCGGCTGCTCAGCACCCGCTTGACGGCGTCGGCGCGCTTCAGCGAGAGGTCCTCGTTGTGGGCCGCGGCGCCGGACGAGTCGGTGTGCCCCTCGATGCGGACCCGGTCGTCGGCGTACTTGGCGATGACGTCGCCGACCTTGGAGATCTGCTCCACCGCCTCGGGCTTGAGGACGGCGCTGTCGACGTCGAAGAGGATGTCGCTGGCCATCTGGACCATCAGGCCGTTCTCGGTCTGCTTCACCTGCGCGACCTTCTCCAGATCCTTGCGCTGCTTGTCGAGGTAGAGCCCCACCGAGCCGCCGGCGAGCGCGCCCACGCCGAGCCCGATGAGCGCGCCCCGGCCGCCTCCGGCGAGGGCTCCGACCCCGGCGCCGAGCGCGCCGCCGACCCCGGCGCCGATGGCGGTGTCCTTGCCGGCCGTGGCGCAGCCGGTCACGAAGGTCAGGGCGGAGAGCAGGGCAGCGAGGCGAGTCGTCTGGGTCTTCATTTGGGGATCCTGGTCTGGAGTTGATGGACTGAACGTGTGGTCCATCTGGCGATGGTGCTTTAACCGCCGACGGACCCTGGTGAATCGCCCCAAGAGGGCTGCATCTTGCCGGGGAGCTTCATGGCCGCATAGGCCTGCCGCCCTTCCCACCGGTGCCGAGGCTGGTCAGTTCCTCCCGCGGCGCTCACTCGTACTCCTTCTTGATCACGAAGTACGATCCCCGGATCACCCCCGCCAGCTTCGACTTCTGCCTGGCGAACTTGAACGTGCCCTCGAGCTCCTCCGGCACCTCCATCCCCTCGGCCAGCTTGAAGCCGACCGCGCGCCGCTTCGGGTCGCCGACCGTGTACATCACGTTGATGGAGAGCCCGCTCTCGTGGAAGACGTAGGCGAACTTGATCTCCTCGACCTGGAACCGGGCCGTCTCCAGGGGCCTCGACGCCATCACCAGCCCGCGCCCCTCGGTGGCGGACCGTCGCCTACCGGGCCAGCGCCTGGGCCCTCAGGGCGCTGGCCTTGAAGAGGTGGGTGCGCGGGTCGTGCTGCCGCTCCGCCAGCTCCCAGGCCTGCTCGAAGGCCTCGCCCAGGCTGTCGTAGACATTGGGCGACTCCGGGTGGAGCGCCACGTTGCGCTGGAAGATCCGGAGCGCCTCCTCCGGCGAGCGGTCGCGCAGCGCCTGGTAGCCGGCCAGGTTGAGGACCCCCTCCGGGATGGGCACCGCGTAGCCGAACCGCTCCGACAGGCCGCGGTAGTGGGCCTCCACCGCGGCCAGCCCGCCCTTGGGCCCGATGTCCTGGTCCTCGGGCACGGGGAGGCGCCAGCCGGCGAAGGTCACACGGAGCCCCTCGTACAGGCTCGCCAGCACCACCGAGCCGTGGTCCTCGCCGGGGAAGCGGAGCACCCGGCTGCGGAGGGAAGGAGGTGCCCCGCCGAGGGCAGCGGCGTAGGCCCCCAGCGCGGCGGCGCCGACCTTCCCCTCGTCTCCCAGCGTGACCACCAGGGCACCGTCGAGCGGCCCCTTGGCCGCGAGGTGGGCCCGCAGCGCCCGGAGCGGCAGCTCGCCGTCCCAGGGCAGGGTGGGGCTGATGGCCAGGCGGGCGCGGAACAGGCCCGGCCGCGCCGTCAGGGTGTGGAGCGCGAAGAGCCCGCCCAGCGAGTGGCCGGCCAGCAGCTGGTCGGCGCCGCCGGCGGTGGGGAAGACCTTCCGCTCGTCGAGCCAGCCGTCGCTGCGCCCCCGGCTCGGCGTCAGCTCATGCGATCGGTCGGCGTGGCGCAGCCCCACCAGGATCAGCTCGGGCATCACCCCGGCGGCGGCGAGCAGCTCCACCAGCCCGGCCACGGTGGGCATGAGCCGGTCCCCGTCGGCGAAGTAGAGGACCGGGTAGCGCTCGGTGCTCGCGGCATAGCCCGGCGGGAGCCGCACCAGCAGTGTCCGGTCGCCGCCGAAGACCTCGGAGCGGAAGGTGACCTCGCGCAGCTCGGCGGCGGGCGGCGCGGCGCCGGCGGGCGCGGCGGCCAGTGCCAGGAGGGATGAGAGGAGGAGGAGGACTCCGGAGCGGAGGGGTCGGCGTGGGTGGGTCTGCATGGCGGCTCCGGGCGTGGGTCCCCAGCGTGACCACCGCAGGCTATCACCCTCCGGCCGGGGTCCGCTCGAGGCGGCACTCCCCGTCAACGTAGCGCCACCGGCCGAACACCCGCCGGAAGCGAGACCGCTCGCGGAGCGTGTAGCAGTGCCGGCGGTCGCGGGAGCGGGCGGTGAACTCCACGAGGCCCTCCTCGTCGGCCGGCCCGCCGAGCTCGGCGAGGTGCACCGTGAGGCCGAGCCAGGTGACGGCCGCCGCGGCCGCCGCGAGCTCGCGCCGGCCCTGTTCGGTGGCCGGCGTGTCGTGCGTGGCCTGCAGGTAGTCGGGCAGGCAGAGCGCGAAGGCCGAGTACCGCGAGCGCATGAGCGCCTCCGCGGTCTCGGCAGGGCGGGACCCGTCGTGGCGCGGCCGGCAGCAGGCGCCGTAGGTCGCGGCGCCGCAGGGGCAGGGATCCTCGGGGCGGATGCTCACTGGCCGGGGACGATACGCGGACGACGGAGCGCGGTCACCAGCGCAGGCGGGGCGGCGGCGCCAGGCGATCCCGGACAAGCTCCGCGGACAACGCCTGGCGGCCCACTGAAACGCCCGAGGGCCCCCACGTCGCCGTGGAAGCCCTCGTCGTCACTTCGGAACTTGGAGCGGGAAACCGGATTCGAACCGGCGACCCTCAGCTTGGGAACCGACTTCACGCGGAGTCCACCTGGTGTCAGCGGTTCGCAAGGGCTGGTAACGACTGGAGGTGGGTATGACACCGGTGTCCAGCCGTCCCAGCCAGAACAGATGCTTCTCAGAGGTTTTGCTACGCCCTTGCTACGTAACTCTGGGTCCGGGGTGGGGCCGGCGGGCCCGCTACTCACCGTGCGCGAGGCGGCCAGGGTGCTCCGGGTGTCCAGGGCAACGGTCTACAAGCTCTGCACGAGGGGGATGCTCGATCACCTTCGGGTGCTCAACGTGATCCGCGTCCCCTCGGCAGCACTGCGGGCCAGTGTCAAAGGACGATGAGTTGAGCGATGTCGTCAATTGGGCCGATCTCAACATCAACGTGATGCAATCGCTCAGTCTGGGAGGGCGGGAGCCACACGTAGCGATGTTCCCTCTGATAGGCATATCGGAAGTGCTTCGCCGACGGCACGAATACCTTCGCGCTGGTCGGCCGCAGCGGATCTACGTACGTTACTTCACCCTCCGAGAATTCAGCCTCGGGCATCGCCATCGCACTGGCTTGACGCAGGCGCCGTCCAAACGCCGCTGGGTCCCGGAGCACGACACAGGCGTCTGCGCTGAAATCGACGAAGAGGCGCGGCTGCACAGATGCGGATACGCAGTATAGCCAGTAGTCCCCAGGCGCCTTGAACGCTACGTCAAGACGCTGCGATCCGGCGTTGACGGGCACATCCTGGGGATTTTGGACAAGTCCGACCACGTCCGCTCGCGAAAGCACGACTGACCATTTCAGGAGCAGCTCGTCGTCGCGAATGGCTCCATTGTGCTCGGCCGCTGAGAAATAGCTCGCCGGCTGGATACGCACTGCGCCGCGCCAGAACAGTGTCTCCATTTGGGCGCGCTTGCCGAACTTTGCGATCGTCCGCATGCCCTCTGAGCGAGCCGCGGCCACAGCAGGAATGGCTTTGTGCGCAAGTTCGCCTACGAGATCCGGGAATGGCTCGGAATGGAAAATGTCGCGAGTGAACCCCGCCGGATACGGTCCGTGGCGCAGGCGCATTTCCTCGAGGACATGGGTCCAAACTTCCGGCCAATGCCGCGTGCTCTCGTCGATGCTTACGAGGCCCACTTTGCCCTCGGCAGTGAGCACCAACTGGTTCAGGAGGATGTCCCGAACGCGAGTATTCAGCTCGGGCTGGCCGCCGCCAAAGCAGGCTGCGACAGATGGCGCGCGTACCTGTTCTGGCGATACTCGAGGCGCCAGATCTCGTGCCTCGGCATCAGGAGGGGGACGCTCATCGAGACCCCATGGTCCAACCTATAGTCCATGCCCCTGTCAGGCAGTGGGCTGGACACGGGCGGTCGTAGGGGCGCGCGACGCCTACTGGTGTTGGGGATCGCTGAGCAACCTGGCCACCGTGACCCTCCGGGTGTTGTCATCGGACTACACTGATGTTATTCAACACCCATGTCCGCCACCGGCTACGGCGCGAGCGCCGTCCTCCAGCTCATTGGTATCAGCTACCGGCAGCTCGACCACTGGGCCCGGACCGGGCTTGTGCGCTCCTCGGTTCGGCAGGCGAGCGGGCGCGGGTCGCGCCGCGTGTACTCCTTCCAGGACCTCGTCGCCCTGCGAGTGGTCGGGCAGCTCCGCGAGGCTGGCGTGAGCGTTCAGACCATCCGCAAGGCCGTGGCCTTCCTCAAGCGGCATGCCGAACAGCCGCTCTCCACGCTCAACCTCGTGGGGCACGGGAGGAAGGTCTTCACTCTGACCGACGACCCATCCAGGCTGGTCGAGGCGAGCGAGAACGGCCAGGTGGTCCTGAGCATCAGTGTGGCTTCACTGGAGCGACACCTTCAGGAAGGCGTCACCAGGATCAGCGCGCCCCAGGACGTCACCGTCCGGGTGCACGGCAACGCCTATCGGGCGGTGTTCACGCCTGACTTGGAAATGGGCGGATACACCGTCGAGGTGCCCGAACTTCCCGGCTGCATCACCGAGGGCGACGACCTGGCCGAGGCGAAGCGCATGACCAGGGAGGCCATCGAGGGGTGGCTGTCGGTGACCGAGCCGGCGAAGTCCAGGAGCCGGGTCAGGCCCGGTTGAATTTCTCGTGGGGCGCATGGCCACCATCCAGGCGCTCCGGATGATCAAGGCGCTCGTGCGCCTCGGTTGGACGCTGGACCGGGTGGCCGGCAGCCATCACATCCTCACGAAGCCGGGCCAAGCAACCGTTACGGTCCCCGTGAAGAAGGGCGCCACGCTGAAGGAGGGGACCGCGCGGTCCATCCTGCGGCAGGCCGGAATCGGCGAGGAAGAGTTCTTCGACGCGTACTAACGTCCGACGAGCTGACCGCCGACATGGTTGGCATCGGGATGCTCGTCGGCGGGGTCGCATCGCCGGCCCCTGACCTTGAAACCACACTCGTCCGGGCGTCGATCGAGGGCGTGGAGCGCGATGACCTGCGCGTATTGGCCGTACTCGTCACGTGGTTCGGTGTCCACTCAGCCCACCTCAACGCCGACCATCGAGGCTTTCCTGCAGGCCAAGAGCGCGGACGTCTCACCGCAGACCTTGAACCACCTGCGAGGCTACCTCTCGCGCGCCTTCAACACGGCGCGCCGGGCCGACCGCTACCCGGGGCCGAACCCGGCCCAGGACGTCAGGAAGCGGAAGGTGCCGAGACGGCAGCCCGACTACCTCCACACGCACGAGGTGCCGCTGCTGCTCCGCGAGCTCGACCCGCGCTGGCGCCCCATCTTCGCGGCCGCGTTCTACACCGGGCTCCGCAAGGGCGAGCTGCTGGCGCTCCGCAAGTCCGACGTGGACCTCCTGCGCCAGACGCTGATGGTGGCTCGTTCACACGAGCGGGACACCACCAAGGGCGGCCGCGCCGAATCGATCCCGGTCGCCACCGAGCTGGTGCCCTTCCTGCGCATCGCTATCGCCGCGTCGCCGTCGGAGCTGGTCTTTCCGAAGCCGGATGGCACGATGATGCGCAGGGACGTGAACCTGGAGATGACGCTCCGCCGCGCGCTCGGCCGCGCCGGCGTGGTCGAGGGCTACAAGCACGTCTGCCGGCGACAGGGCTGCGGCCACGTGGAGCCGGCGCAGGACCAGGCGCAGCGTCGGTGCCCCAAGGACAACCACAAGCTCTGGGTGAAGCCGGTGGTGCGGCCGATCCGGTTCCACGACCTGCGCCACTCGACGGCCAGCCTGCTCATGATGGCCGGCGCCAACCCGGCCGCGGTGCCGCGCATCCTCCGGCACAGCGACCCGAAGCTGACCACGGAGGTCTACGGCCACCTGGCGCCCGAGTACCTGCTCGCCGAGGTGGACCGGCTCTCGTTTGGCCCCGCGGTGACCAAGTTTGCTACGCCCTTGCTACGGAGCGCGCCGAGCCCACGAGAAACGGCCGGAACCCGGAGCGCGAAAGCCCAGGAGTTCCGGCCGTTAGGAGTGGAGCGGGAAACCGGATTCGAACCGGCGACCCTCAGCTTGGGAAGCTGATGCTCTACCAACTGAGCTATTCCCGCGTCGGGCGACAGATCTGCCTCGATACCGGGGGGCGAGTCAAGGAGTTCGGCCCCGGCCGCGCGCCCCACGCCACGCCGCACCAACCAGGGCGCTGCACCGCGGCCGGGGCGGCGCTAGAGTCGGCGCCGTGACCGATCTCGAACGCGACCTCGCCGAGGGGCTGGCCGAGCTGCACGCCCGCTGGGACGCCCGCATCGCCGCCACCCCGGCGCGCACCGACGCCACGCCGCAGGGCGACGGCGCCCCCAACCGCCACGGCATGCCGGTCGAGCCGCCCGGCCAGAACGTCTTCGCGCAGGCCGAGTGGCCGGTGCTGGACATCGGCCAGACCCCGAAGATCGCCCCCGCGAAGTGGAGGCTCACCATCGACGGCGCCGTGGCCCGCCCGCGGACCTTCAGCTGGGAGCAGTTCCAGGCCCTGCCGCAGGTCGACGACCAGCAGGACTTCCACTGCGTCACCGGCTGGTCGATCCTCGACATGAAGTTTCGCGGCGTCCGCTTCGAGACCCTGGCGGCGCTGGCGCGCCCCTCAGCTGAGGCCGCCTACGTCATGTGCCACGCCGCCGACGGCTACTCGACCAACCTGCCGCTCGAGGAGGCGCTCAAGCCGGACGTCC
>JANYBC010000234.1 GCA_025360965.1 Anaeromyxobacter sp.
CCGGGATGCTGGTCGGCGCCGCGCTCGCGTACTCGGCCTTCGTCGGGGCGCTGGCCTGGGTGGCCGAGAACCAGCACCACCCGCGCTACCTGGCGCCGGCCGCGGTGCTGCTCCACCTCGCGCTGATCTCGCTGGTGGCCGAGCCGCTGGCGCGGGCGGTGCGCGCCGCCCGGCCGCTCGACGGCGCCTCGCGCGGCGCGGTGCTGGACCTCCCGGCGGTGGCCCTCGTCGCGGCGCTGCTGGCGCTGCCGCTGGCGGCGCTGGCGGTGGGCGGGGCGCCCTCGCTGGCGGGCGTCCGCGCAGATCTCGATGGCCGGGCCGGGGCGCTGACCGAGGACGTGCTGGGGAGCGGGTGCCAGCTCATCGCCGGCGACTACTGGTCGGTCTGGCCGGCGGTCTGGCACGCCTCGCTGGTGGCGCGCGAGCGCGGGCTGCTCTCGGCCGCCGGTGACGGGCCGCGGCGCATCTGGGGGGTGAGCCACCGGGCCACGCCGACGGTGGCGCAGTGGAAGGGGCTTCCGCTCGAGTCGCTGCGCATCTGCCGGCCGCACGGCGAGGAGCCGGAGCGCGAGGCGGAGCGCTGGCTGCGCGCCTACCACGCCTGGCCGGTGCGGCTGGTGGAGCGGCGGGGGACGGTGGATGTGCTCGTGCTCAGTCGCGGCGGCGGCAGCTAGCGCCGCCTAGTCGCGTTGGCGCCGGTTTCTGGTGGCGCCGACGCCAACTGTGGCCCAGGGGTCGTACCCGGATTACGTCCCGGTGATCATGCTTCTGTATTGAGCGTCCTAAAGGCCGCGCGGTTCAGCGCCCTCCACATCTCGCTGCCCGAACGGCGCGATCCGCTGCAGGAAGACGAACCCCGGCACGGCCACCACGGTGGCGCAGAGCGTGAAGAAGACCGGGTAGCCGAGCAGGTCGACCAGGTAGCCCGACGGCATGCCGGCGGTCCAGCGCCCCACCGCGAAGAGGCTGGAGAGGAGCGCGAACTGGGTGACGGCGTTCTTGCGATCGCAGATGCGCAAGAGCAGCGCCCCTTGCGCCACCGAGGCCATCGACTTGGCGCCGTACTCGCCGGCGATGCTGACGTAGGCCCAGACCCGGGTGGCGGCGTCGAGCGGCGGCAGGCCGGCGGCGCAGAGGTGCGCGTCGAGCGGGGCCGCCCGGCTGACCGCGGCGGCGGCGTAGAGCAGGTTGGCCAGCGCCTGGGCGAGGCCGAGCACCCAGAGGGCGCGTCCCACGCCGAGCTTCATGGTGAGGCCGACGGCGGCGGCGCTGCCGGCGATCGAGGCGACGATGCCGATGGTCTTCACGGCCGCGCCCAGCTCCGCATTTGAAAAGCAGAGGTCCTTCAGGAACGGGTTGACCATGGTCCCGGCCATGTTGTCGCCGAACTTGTAGAAGACGAGGAAGAGGGCGATGGCCAGCGCGTCCTTGCGCCGGAAGAAGGCGCCGAGCGGCTCCACCACCGCCTCGCGCAGGGAGGCCCGCGGCACCGGCGGGTGCTCGGGCTCGTCGCACCAGAAGACCAGCCCCACGCAAGCCAGGAAGAGCAGGCCGAGCAGCAGGAAGACCAGCGGCCAGCCGATGAGATCGACCAGGCCGATGGCGACGGCGCCGGCCAGGAGCATCCCGACCCAGTAGTAGACGGAGCGGACTCCGGGGGCGGCGGCGTGCTCCTCGGGGCGCAGGAACTCGACGGCGTAGGCGTCGTAAGCGATGTCCTGGGTGGCGCCGAGGAAGGCGATGCCGAGGGCGAACAGGCCGAGCACCAGCGGGGCGGCGTCCAGCGGCGTGCCGGCCTCCTTGGCGGCGAGCGCCCGCCAGGCGTAGGCGGCCAAAGCGCCGAAGGCGAGGGCTAGCGAGAGCTGGGTGAGGATGATCCAGCTGCGGCGGCGGCCCGGCCAGGGGAGGGCGTAGCGGTCGATGAGGGGCGCCCAGAGGAACTTGAGCGTCCAGGGGAGGGAGGCGCCGGAGAGCAGGCCGATCTGCGACCGCGAGATGCCGAGGTCAACGAGAAAGACCTGGAAGGTGTTGAAGATCCAGCCGAGCGGCATGCCGGAGGGGACCGAGAGCAGCCCGAGGAGCTGGAGCCTCTTCGTGAAGACGATGCGCTTGGCCACGGTCGGCCGAGCCTAGACGGGGGGCGGGGTGGTCACAAGTTCCGGGGAATGGGGCGGCGGCGGCCGTGATGGTGACGGCGGCTGGTGGGGCGGGGGTGGACAGGGCCGGTGACGGGAGAGCCATGCCGAGGGGGCAGATTTACTCTGCGTCCGTTTTGGACGTCCAAAGTGACTCTGGGTCCGTCACCCGAAATCCACTTCGGACGTCCGAAGTTGCGAAAGAGGGGCCACGTTCGGGTGCCACGAGCGCGACGGCAGAGCGTGCCTTCAAGCCAGCGCGCGGGCCTGCGAGAGGAGGAATCGGGATTTTCGCCTCTCGCCCGCCCTGCGGCATCGCCCGCCCCACCACCGGCGCCGCCCGGACGACCGCCCCGCCATCACTTGTCCCCCCCCGCGCCCCGGGGTTACCGTCCTCGCCCCATGTCCCACCACCAGCATCGCGCCGAGGCGCCCGCGCAGGTCCGCTTCGGCATCCTGACCGCCTCCGACACCCGCGGCGAGGCCGAGGACGGGAGCGGCCAGTACCTGAAGGCGCAGGTGGCCGCCGCCGGCCATGCGCTCGCCAGCTACGCCGTCGTCCGCGACGAGCCGGAGGCGATCCGCGCCGCGCTGGCCGCCGCCGCCGCCGCCGGCGCCGAGGTGGTGGTGGTCAACGGCGGCACCGGGGTGGCCGCCCGCGACCGGACCTACGAGGCGGTCTCGGGCCTGCTGGAGAAGCGGCTCGACGGCTTTGGGGAGCTCTTCCGCATGCTCTCCTTCGCCGAGATCGGCAGCGCCGCCATGCTCTCCCGCGCCGTGGCCGGGACCTGGGACGGACACGTGCTCTTCTCGATCCCCGGCTCGCGCGCCGCCGTCGAGCTGGCCTGGACCAGGCTCATCGCCCCCGAGGCCGGACACCTGCTGCGCGAGCTGCGCAAGGACGCCGCCTCGCCTGGCCGGTGAGGCGATGAGCCACTGGCCGCCGCCATGAAGCGCCGCCTCACCCCCGCGCCCCGGCCCACCCCCCGCGCTCCCCGCCGCCGCGCCTTCGGTGCCGCCGACGCCGCGGCGCTCGCCCCGCTCCTCTCCCGGCTCGACGCCACGCTCGATCGCGCCGCTCGGCTCGCCGCCGACCCTGTCGAGCTGCCGCGCCGCTACACAAGCCCCGCCGACCAGGAGGTGGCCGGGCTGCTGGCCGCCTGCCTCGCCTACGGCCGGGCCGATCACTTCAAGCCGATCCTGACCCGGCTCCTCGATCAGCTCGGCGGCTCGCCGGCCGCCGCGGTAGACGCGATCGCGGCGGCGCTCGGGGCGCAGCCCGCCACCTCGGTCGGTGGGCCGGAGCAGGCGGCGCTCCTCGCCCGCTTCTCCTGGTTCCGCTACCGCTTCAACCGGCCGGCCGATCTCGCCGCGTTGCTGGCGGCCATCGGCCACCAGCGCGCCGCCCACGGCTCGCTCGGCGCCCGCTTCGCCGCGCTCTTCGCCGGGGCCGGCGGCGGCCCGGGTGCGCTGCGACCGGCCCTGGCCGCCTTCGCGGCGGAGCTGCGGGCGGCCCCTCCGGTGGCGGCGTTGCTGGAGGGGAGGGGCCCCCGCGGGCTGCGCCACCTGCTCCCCGACGCCGCCGGCCCGGGCGCCGCCAAGCGCTGGAACCTCTACCTGCGCTGGATGGTGCGGGGGCCAGACGCCGTCGACCTCGGCGCCTGGCCCGGCCTGCCGCGGGCGGCGCTGCTCATGCCGCTCGACACCCACATCCAGCGGGTGGCGAGGCGGCTCGGACTGACGCACCGCTCGGCCGCCGGCTGGCGGACCGCCGAGGAGATCACCGCCGCCCTCCGCCTCGTCGACCCCGCCGACCCGGTCCGCTACGACTTCGCCCTCTGCCACCTGGGGATGAGCGGGGCCTGCCCGCCCCGCCTCACGCCGGCCGCCTGCGCCGCCTGCCCGCTGGTCAGCGCCTGCCGCTGCGCCAGCGCGCCAGCGGGACCTCGGCGTCGGCCCGCGCCTCGCACCGGTAGAGCTCGAACGCGGTGACCGGGTCGTCGCCGCGCAGCACAGGCTCCGGCTCGAGCTGTGTCAGCGTGGCGCAGACCTGTTCCTTGCGCGCGCAGCTGCGCCGCTCGCGCGGATCGATGACGATCAGCAGGGTCTTGCCTCGGACCGCGGCCGGATCAAGCCACTCGTCGAACTGCAGCCCGTTCTCGCCGAAGACCCCGGCCGACTGGGTCCGCGGCCGGCCCGGCAGGTAGTAGGCCAGCTCGGCGGCCGGCTTGTAGGTGCAGCCGACCACCAGCGCGTCGGCCGGCAGCGACCGCCGCTCCAGCTCGACGCGGGCGGCGAGCTGCTTCCAGCCGGCGAACATCTCGTCGCGGGCCGGGAAGGGGAGCGCCGGGACCAGCGGCATCAGGTGGGTGTAGAGGCTGAAGAGCGCCGCCAGAGCGCCGGCCGACCAGGTGAAGCGCCGCACCCAGGCCCGCGCCCACCCCTCCACCACCAGGGCCCCGAGCGCCAGGAGCGCCGCCGGGTAGGCCGGCGCTCCCCAGTTCATCTTGACCCAGTGGAAGGGCGAGATGACCAGCATGACCAGCACCAGCGGCAGCGAGAAGATGGCCGCCACCCGCCAGGAGGGCTCACGCCAGCGCCGCGCCGCCAGGAACGGCGCCGCCATCAGCGCCAGCCAGAGCAGCGGCGAGACGCTGAGCGCCTGCAGCCCGATGAACCGCCCCACCAGCACCGGGTTGAAGGCGAAGGTGCTGGTCCGCCCCTCCGACTGAAAGAGGAAGCTGACGAAGCGACGGTCGACGTTCCAGAGCAGCACCGGAGAGAAGACCAGCCCGGCCAGCAGCAGCCCGAGCCAGGGCCAGGGCGTGGCGATGAGCCGGCGTCCGCGCGGGTCGAGCAACAGCGCCAGGCCGAGCTGCGCCACCAGCAGGAAGGCCGTGTACTTGCCGAGCGCCGCCAGCCCGGTGGCCAGCCCGGCCGCCAGCAGCCAGCGGCCATCCTCCTCGTCGAGGGCTCGCACCGTGAAGTAGAGGCAGGCGGCCCAGCCGGAGAGCAGCGGGCCGTCGGGCGTGATCACCACCTGCCCGAGCGAGGTGATGGGCGCCAGCAGGCCAAAAGCCGTGGCCAGCAGCGCGGCCTGCCCGCCGAAGAGCCGCCGCCCGGAGAGGAAGAGGAAGAGGAAGAAGAGGCCGGAGTGGAGCGTGGCCGCCAAGCGGATGGCCCGCTCGCCGTCGCCGAAGAGGCTGGTGAAGCCGCGGATGGTCCAGGCGGCTAGCGGCGGGTGGTCGAAGTAGGAGAGCGCCAGCTGCCGGCTCCAGGACCAGTAGTAGGCCTCCTGCGGCGAGAGCGCGACCAGCCCGGCGTAGGCCACGTGGAAGAGCAGCGAGGCGGCCACCAGCAGCAGCGCGGCGCGGGCCGGGGTGAGGGTGGCGGGCATGACGCTCAGACGCGGCGGATGCGCTGCCGCAGCTCGAGCACGATCGAGCCCTCGCGGAAGACGCGGACCGCGCCGCTGGTCTGGGAGACGGTGATGGCGATGGCCTTGGTGTCGCTGGTCATCGAGGCGGCCGCCGAGTGGCGGGCGCCGAGGCCGAGCGGCAGGGTCACGTCGCGGCTCATGGAGAGCAGGTAGCGGCCGGCCGCCAGCACCACGCCGTCCTCGCGGATGATGAAGGCGCCGTCGAGGGCCGAGAAGGTCTTGATGGCCTCGCGGATGGGCGGATCCAGCGAGTTGCGGTCGGTTTCGCTGATGCCCTGGAACGGGTTGAGCGTGAGCTGCCGGCTCTTCTCCATCACCTTGGTCGAGTCGCCCACCACGACGATGGTGCCGATGGCGTGCCCCTCGTACCCCTCGGCGCCGATCTCCATGGCGGTGTGGATCAGCCCCTCGATCACCTGGGTGGAGAAGCCGGAGGGCAGCCCCAGGGTGTCGACCCGGATCTTCTCCTCCGGGTCCTCGCCGCCGATCACCACCTTGATCATGGTGTCGGCGGTCTTGTCGTCGCCCGGGCCGCAGCAGGCCAGCACGGTGTCGCCGTCGCGGACCAGCCCGGCCGACTGGGCGGCCACGATGGCCACCTTGATCTTCTCCACCCGGGTGTAGTCGTAGGGCGGGATGACCACCGCCAGGTACTTGCGGGAGCGGAGCTGGTGGGCCAGCCCGTCGCTGGTGACCGCGTAGACCAGCTTCTTCTTGATGGGTCGGCCCCGGATGTCGTTGGGCGAGAGCGGCGCGTCGGAGACCAGCAGCAGGCGGTCCACCTCGGAGCGGGTGGAGAGCGCCAGCGCCGACTTCAGGAACTCACGGTCGAATCTGCCGTCCGACATGACCCCAGTATCGACGCGCCGGGAAGGCGAGTCAAAACCAGCGACGCGGCACGAGCCCGCCTTGACACCTCCGCCCTCCGCGTCTAGGGTCGCGGGTCTTTCGAGGCCCCCGGGGGGGCCCGGGGTGGAGGAAATCGCTTGAACAAGAAGGATCTGAAGCGGTTCAAGACGATGCTCGAGGAGTCGAAGCGCCAGCTCCTGGCGTCAGCGAAGAAGACGCTGAGCGAGGAGGCCAGCTTCGACACCGACGACCTGCCGGACGAGATCGACCAGGCGTCGAGCGAGTACACGCAGTCCATGATCTTCCGGCTGCGCGATCGGGAGAAGTTCCTCCTCAGCAAGATCGACAAGGCGCTGGCCCGGGTCGAGACCGGGACCTTCGGCATCTGCGAGAAGTGCGAGGAGGAGATCTCGGCCAAGCGGCTCGAGGCCCGCCCCGTCACCACCCTCTGCATCCGCCGCAAGGAAGAGCAGGAGCAGAAGGAGAAGTCGTTCGGCTGATCAGGCGTCGAGCCTGAAGAGCTGCGCTCCCAGCAGCAGCTGGTCCCCGGCCGTCAGGTCGGCCGAGCCGATCACCTTCCTGAACGTGCCGTTGGAGCTGTTGAGGTCGGTGATGGTCACGCCGCCCGGCTCCACCTTGATGAGCGCGTGGCGGGCCGAGACGTAGCGGTCGCCCGGGAAGGTGACGTCGCCGGCGTCGCGCCCCACGGTGTTCTCGCCGGGGCCGAGCGGGAAGATCTCGGCCACGCCGCCGCCGTCGAGGAGCTGGGAGAGGCGCAGCGTGGCCCCGGTGTCGGCCGAGCCCCAGGCCGTGCCTTCGCGTTCGTCGGAGGCGGCGCGGCGAGGCAGCGGCTCGAGCCGGACCAGCTGCCGGCCGATGCGCAGCTCCTCGCCGACGGTCACCCGGTGGGGGGCGCGCAGCCGCAGGTAGGTGCCGTTGACGCTCCCCAGGTCCTCGACCCGGACCTGCGTCCCCTTGCGGATGAAGCGGGCGTGGCGCGGCGAGACGGTCGGGTCGTCGGACAGGCGCAGCTCGCCCTCGGTCCGGCCGCAGAGGGTCTCCTCGCGCAGCAGCTCCAGCACCAGGCCTGGAAGACCGTCGTGGCGGACGGCGCTGAGGCGCGGCGGCGCGGCTACCACCGCGACCTGCAGCTGGGTCTCGTCCGGGGTCGAGGGCGCCACCACCCGCGGTGCCACCGGTGGCCCGGCCGGCGCGGTCGAGGAGGCGGCGGCCCGGCCGCAGTGGGCGCAGAACTTGAAGCCGGCCTGGAGGGGTGACCCGCAGCCGGCGCAGTGGCGGGCCGGAGCGGCGCCGGCCGGCGGCGCCGGACGCATCGACTGGCCGCAGTCGAGGCAGTAGGCGAACGAAGCGTCGTTGTCCCGCCCGCAGCGGGGGCACTTCACCGGCCTGGCCATTCCTCCATTTCGACATGCCTGGGGCCCCGGGGTCAACGCGTCGCTCGAGGGGGGACCCGCCGGTGTAGGATGACGGGACATGCGCACCTGCCCCGAGTGCCTTCAGCCTGTCGAGGACGAGGCCCGTTTCTGCGGGGGCTGCGGCTCGGCCTGCGCCGCCCCGGCCGAGGTGCCCCCCGACCCGTTCATCGGCCGGACCATCAACGGGAAGTTCAAGGTCGAGGCGCAGATCGGGCAGGGGGGCATGGGGAAGGTCTACCGGGCCCGCCACCTGACGCTCGACCGGCCGGTGGTCCTGAAGATGCTCCACCGCATCTACTCCGACGACGCCCAGATCTCGCAGCGCTTCCAGCGCGAGGCCCGCGCCGCCTCGCGGCTCAACCACCCCAACTCGATCGCCGTGCTCGACTTCGGAGCCGCCGAGGACGGGACGCTCTTCATGGCCATGGAGTTCCTGGCCGGGCGCGACCTCTCCCGGGTCATCTCGGAGGACTGGCCGATCAGCGAGGCTCGCATCATCCGCATCGGCGCCCAGATCCTCTCGGCGCTGGCCGAGGCCCACGCCCAGGGGATCATCCACCGCGACCTGAAGCCGGAGAACGTCATGGTGGAGGCGCGCCGTGACGAGCCCGACTTCGTCAAGGTGCTCGACTTCGGCATCGCCAAGATCACAGCCGGGGCCGACGAGCCCAAGCTCACCGCGGTCGGCCTGGTCTGCGGGACGCCCGAGTACATGAGCCCGGAGCAGGCCCGCGGCGCCGAGCTCGACGCCAGGAGCGACCTCTACTCGGTCGGCGTCATCCTCTACCAGCTGGCCACCGGCGACCTGCCCTTCCAGTCC
Organism: Anaeromyxobacter sp.; assembly: GCA_025360965.1. Lineage (GTDB taxonomy): Bacteria > Myxococcota > Myxococcia > Myxococcales > Anaeromyxobacteraceae > JADKCZ01. Next base: position 8,680 of record JANYBC010000234.1, read on the forward strand.
GACACCCCGGTCGGCTTCCTCACCAAGCACCTCGCCGAGATCCCGGTGGCGCCGCGGGTGCGACGTCCCGACCTCTCCGTGCCGCTCGACGCCCTGATCCGCAAGACCATGGAGAAGGAGGCCGGGCGCCGCTACCCGGACGCCGCGGCGATGCGCGAGGCGCTGCTGGCCTGCGCCGGGGCGGTCACCGGCACCCCACCGCCGCGCGGGCCGCCGCCCGGAGGGACGCTGGCCATCGACATCAGCGAGTTCGAGCCGCTCGAAGCTGCGCGGGTCCCGCCGCTGGCGCCGACCCTGCCGCCCATGCCGGCCGCAGCCTCCTCCTCGAGCAGGGCGCCGCTCATCCTCGGTGGACTGGCTGCGGCCGCCGTGATCGGCGCGGTGCTCTATTTCATGGTGGGGAGGCCGCCGCCCACGGCGGCGCCGACTCCCGCGCCGATCCAGGTCGCCACGCAGCCACCACCCGCGCCGCCGCCGCCGGCCCCGCCTTCAGTCACCACCTCGCCTCCGACGCCGCCCACCAGCGCAACCACGACCACCAGCGCAACCACGACCGCGAGCGCAACCACGACCGCGGCGCCGGTCGAGCAGCGGGCAGCGCCCCGCCCGCCACCTCCGCCCGCCAAGGGGCCGGGCCGGCGCGCCCAAGCCCATGAGCTGGTCAAGAAGGGCGATGGCCTGCGCGCCAGCGGGGACGTCGACGGCGCCATCAAGGCCTACCTGGCTGCCGAAGCGGCCGAGCCGTCGCTGCCGGCCCTGCAGAAGAAGCTGGCGGTCTGCTACCAGCAGCAGGGAGAGACCGCGGCCGCCAAGGCTCGCTACCAACGCTACCTGGCCACCGACCCGCCCGACGCCGCCAAGGTGCGGCTGATCCTCGAGACGCTGCAGTAACCCCCGGTTGCCCCGTCGCCCGGATGCCGCCGCCTCGACCCTTTTGGGGTGTCCGGCCGGGCGAAGTGGCTGGAAGGACTTATCAACGGGGATTCCGGCACCTCCGTTCCCACCCAGGACTGGACAGCCCCGTCGCCCGGGCGTTTACTTTCGGTCGTGGTTCGACCGGTCGACTGGTCGCCGCGATGGAGCCGAGAGGGATCAGATGACGTCGTCCAAGCGCAACGTGGTGGTGGGCAAGTTGGTCCTGGCGGCGGTCCTCTTCTCCGCCCTGGTCGGTCTCGTCGGCTGGGGAACGCCGGGCCCCAGCCTGGATTGGAGCAAGGTCATGCCGCTGGTCCTGATCGTCGTCCTTGCCGTGATCGCCCTGATCGTCCCCTCGGTCATGATCTCCCTCGCCATGGGCCAGTGGGCTCTGCGCCACGGCGGTACCGACGCGCAGTGGTTCTGGTTCCCCAGCGAGCCGCAGGGGCTGGTGCAGCAGCGCGAGGCGCAGGCCGCGCTGGAGCGAGCCACTGATCGCTCGGTGCAGCCTGGCTGAACTAGTAGGCCCCGCGCCCGGCGACCCGATGCCGCGCGCCGCGGCGAGGGCCGCTGGCAGGGGCTGATCTGTCCGTCCGGGGGCCACCCATGATCGCCTTTCTCGGAACCGGCCTGCTCGGCGGTAACTTCGTCCGCGCGCTGCGGCGGCGCGGCGAGCCGGTGCAGGTCTGGAACCGGACGCCGGAGAAGGCGCGGGCGCTGGTGGCCGTCGGCGCGGTGGCCTGCGACTCGCCGGCCGCGGCGGTGCGCGGTGCGGCCCGCGTCCACCTGGCGCTCTGCGACGACGCCTCCGTGGACGCGGTGCTGGAGCAGGCGATCCCTGGGCTCACCCCCGGCGTCGCCCTGGTCGACCACACGACCACTTCGCCGGCCGGCACCGCCGCCCGGTCCGCCCGCTGGACGGCTCGCGGCTTCGACTTCCAGCACGCCCCGGTCTTCATGGGGCCGGTCAACGCGCTGGAGGGGACCGGCCTGATGCTCGCCTCCGGTGACCGGGCCCGCTTCGACCGGCTCGCCCCGGCCTTGCAACCGATGACCGGCAAGCTGACCTGGGTCGGGCCGCAGGAGGAGCGGGCGGCCGGCCTGAAGTTGATCGGCAACCTCTTCTTGATGGCCATGACCACCGGACTCATCGACGCGCTGGCGCTGGCCAAGGCCCAGGGGATCCCGGCGGCCGAGGCCGGGGCCCTCTTCGATCTCTTCAACCCGGGGGCGGCGGTGCCGGCGCGGGTGACGCGGATCCTGGCGGCAGACTGGTCTCACCCTTCCTGGGAGCTGGCCATGGCCCGCAAGGACGCCCGGCTCATGCTCGAGTCGGCCGCGGCCGGCCAGGTGGCGCTGACGCTCATCCCGGCCATCGCCGCGGCCATGGACGCCGCCCTGGCCCGCGGCGAGGGGCAGAGCGACTGGACGGTGCTGGCGAAGGAGTTCGTGGGGTAGGGCGTCACGGCGGCCCTGCCTCTCGCGAGCAGCGATGGCGGGTCAGTTGGCATCGGCGGGGGGTTGGCACGCAACACGGACGCAGGGTTACTTTGGACGTCCAAAGTAACTCTGGGTACGTGCCGTCAGAATCAGCTAACCTACTGCCGATGCGCCTGAAATTGTCTAAGCGGACCGAAGGTCCGTTTCTGAGGTCAGAATTGAACGTGGGTCCGTCTGTCCGAACCGGGCAGACGGGTAGCAAGGCAGACGGCCCCAGGAGGCGCCTCGGGCTGCTCCTGGGCGGGCGCGATTCCCATGGCGGCTCAGCCCCCTTTCAGCTTCTCCTCCACCGAGCGCATCTTGCCGGCGATGGTCGCCTGCTTGTCGCGCCGGTCGTCGATCCGCAGCGAGGTGGAGACCCGCTGCGCACCCTGCGTGAACGGATGCTCGTGCATGCGCCGCACCACCGCGAGGATCTCGTCGAGGTCCCCCTCGATGATGGTCCCCATGGCGGTGAGCTGGTGGGTGAGCGTGGTGCCGCGCAGGATCTGCTCCACCCCGGCCACGAAGCGCGAGACGCTCGGGGTGGCGGTGCCGAGCGGGGTGATGGTGAGGAAGGCGATGGCCATGTCCGGCTCCTGTTCCGCTACTCGACCTCGACGCGCAGCACCTCGCGCCCCAGCCGCAGCCAGTCGCCGTCGTGCAGCTGGCGCTCGGCGCGCGGCGTGACCCGGACGTAGGTGCCGTTGGAGGAGCCGAGGTCCTTGAGCCTGGCGGCGCCGGCCGAGTCGACCACCAGCTCGGCGTGGGCCGCCGAGAGGTAGGGATCATCGCCGAGGTTCACGGCGCAGCCGGAGCGGCCGATGGTGACCGAGCCGCCGCCCCGGACGAAGACCCGTCCGATGATGCCGCCCTCCAGCACCTCCTCGATGACGACGGTCGGGGTGGGGGGGCGCGGAGCTCCGAGCCTGCGGGTTCCGTCGGGCGGTCCTGGCGGAGAGGCCGGCAGCGGGCCGGCGAAGCGGAGCAGCCGGTCGCCGAGGGCGAAGAGGTCGCCCGGGCGCACCGGCACCGAGGTCCCGCGCAGCCGCAGGTAGGTTCCGCCCGGGGCCCCCTCGTCTCGCAGGTGGAGCGCCCCGTCCCGGTAGAAGAAGGTGGCGTGGTGCGGGGCCAGGCAGGGGTCCTCGGGGAAGATGACCGCCCCGTGGCTCCGGCCGGCGGCGACCTGCTCCTTGCCGAGTTGGAACCGGGCGCCATCGAGCCCCTCACCGCGCTCCAGGATCAGGGTGGCGCGGCCGGGCACCAGCGGGCCGGCCGGCGGCGCAGCCCGGCGCGGCGGCGCCACCTGGAGCGGCGGCGGGGGCGCGGCGGAGGCGGCGGGAGGGAGCAGGCTGCCGGGGGTCGCATGGGACGGGACCAGCGGCACCACGCGGGTGGCGGCCGCGGCCCCGCGCTGGAAGGCGCGCAGCACCGGCTGGCCGGCGACGGCCGGCGGCACGATCGAGGCCGGCGCGACCGAAGCGACCTTCGACGGGGCGAACGGCGACGAGGAGAACGGGGAGGGTGCTGGCGGCCCTGGTGCGGGGGGGGAGGAAGCCGGGACGGGCGGCGGATCGAGCGCTGGCGTCCGGTCAGGCCTGGCATCGCCGAGGGCGGCGCCGCAGGCGGCGCAGGCCCTGGCCCCCGGCTCGTTGTAGGAGTCACAGGCCCGGCAGACCATCCCGAGGATCCCGGTGAGCCGGCCCAGCTCCACCTCGGCGCCGCAGGCGGCGCAGGCGCTCATGGTCAGGTCGAGACCGGCACCACAGGACTTGCACTCGAGCACGTCGCCCCCTTGCGTCACCGATTTCTTACCCCGCCGGCCGGGTGGGGCTCAACCGCGGCGGTATCGATTCGGGAGATGACCTTGCCGGGCCGGCGAGCGGGACGCTACTCTGTGAGGCCTTGCTGCGCTTGAATGACATCCTCGACCGGATCGCCAGCTACCACCCGGACCCCGACCTCGACCTGATCAAGAAGGCCTACGTCTACTCGGCCAAGGTCCACCAGGGGCAGCTCCGCAAGTCGGGCGAGCCCTACCTGGTCCACCCCCTCGAGGTGGCCGGCATCCTCGCCGAGCTCAAGCTCGACGAGGCCAGCATCGTCACCGGGATGCTCCACGACACCATCGAGGACACCCTCGCCACCCGCGCCGAGATCGCCGAGCTCTTCGGCGCCGAGATCGCCGACCTCGTCGAGGGGGTCACCAAGCTCTCGCAGTTCAGCGCCGCCGACACCCGGGAGGAGAAGCAGGCCGAGAACTTCCGCAAGATGGTGGTGGCGATGGCCAAGGACATCCGGGTCCTGCTGGTCAAGCTGGCCGATCGCACCCACAACATGCGGACCCTCGACCACATGAAGATCGAGACCCAGGAGCGGATCGCCCAGGAGACCATCGACATCTACGCCCCGCTGGCCAACCGGCTCGGCATCCAGTGGGTCAAGACCGAGCTGGAGGAGCTCTCCTTCAAGTACCTGCGCCCCACCGACTTCGCCGACCTGACCGCCCGCATCGCCGCCATCTCCCGGGAGAAGGAGAAGTTCGTCTCCGAGGTGGTCGGGATCATCAGGGAGAAGCTGGAGGCGCAGGGGCTGAAGCCGGACGTCTCGGGCCGGGTCAAGCACACCTACTCGGTCTGGCGGAAGATGCGCCAGCTCGACGTCGACTTCGACCAGATCCAGGACGTCGTCGGCTTCCGGGTCCTGGTGGCCTCGGTGGCCGAGTGCTACGAGTCGCTCGGGGTCATCCACTCGCTCTGGAAGCCGGTGCCGGGTCGGTTCAAGGACTACGTCGCCATCCCCAAGCCCAACGGCTACCAGTCGCTCCACACCACCGTGATCGGCCCCCGCGGCGAGCGCATCGAGGTGCAGATCCGCACCACCGAGATGCACCGCATCGCCGAGGAGGGCGTGGCGGCCCATTGGGCCTACAAGGAGGCCGGGCGCGACGGCTCGGCCCAGCCGCTCTCGGCCAAGGACGCCGCCCAGTTCGGCTGGCTCCGCCAGCTGGTCGAGTTCCAGCGCGAGGTGGACGATCCGCGCGAGTTTCTCGAGACCGTCAAGGTCGACCTCTTCTCGGACGAGGTCTTCGTCTTCACGCCCAAGGGGGCCATCAAGGCCCTGCCGCGCGGCGCCAGCCCGGTCGACTTCGCCTTCACGATCCACTCGGAGATCGGCACCCACTGCGTCGGCGCCAAGGTGAACGGCAAGCTGGTGCCGCTGCGCCACCAGCTCAAGAATGGCGACACCGTCGAGATCCTGACCTCGCCCCACGCCCACCCCTCCAAGGACTGGCTCGGCTTCGTCAAGACCAGCCGCGGGCAGGCCCGCATCCGCCAGTACATCCGGCAGGAGGAGCAGCGCCGCTCGCTCGAGATCGGGCGCGAGCTGGCCGAGAAGGACCTCCGCAAGTACGGCCTCTCGCTCAGCAAGCTGGAGAAGTCGGGCGAGCTGACCCGGGTGGCGGCCCCCTTCGGCTACCGCAACGGCGACGACCTGCTGGCCGGCATCGGCTACGGAAAGGTCTCGACCCAGCAGCTGCTGGCCCAGCTCCTGCCCCAGGAGCGGCTGCAGGCGCCGCAGCCCCCCGAGGCCCCAGCCTCGCGGCTCAGCGAGCTCTTCCGCAAGGTGGCCCGCCGCTCGACGTCGAGCGGGGTGCGGGTCAGCGGCGTCGACGACATGCTGGTCCGCTACGGCAAGTGCTGCAACCCGGTGCCGGGCGACGCCATCGTCGGGTTCATCACCCGCGGGCGCGGCGTCACCGTGCACACCGCCGGCTGCGACAAGGTGCTGGAGAGCGCCACCGAGCGGCGCGTCGAGGTGACCTGGGACGTCAAGGGCGACTTCAAGCGGCCGGTGGCGGTCCGCATCATCGCCAGCGATCGTCCTGGCCTGCTGGCCAAGATCTCCCGGGCCTTCGCCGAGGCCGACATCAACATCTCGCAGGCCAACGTCAAGACGACCGGCGACCGGGCGGTGGTCGACCTGCAGGTCGAGATCGCCGGCGTCAAGGTGCTCAACGACGTGCTGCGCGACGTGCAGCGCATCGACGGAGTCCATTCGGCCGCCCGCGCCTGAGCGGCGGGAGGCCAGGAGGCCACATGAACGAGGTCATCTCGACCGCCGGCGCGCCCAAGGCGATTGGCCCCTACAGCCAGGCGGTGGCGATCCGCACCGACTCGCTGGGCAGCGGTCCCAGGGCGCTGCTCTTCCTCTCCGGCCAGATCCCCCTCGATCCCGCGACCGGGGAGCTCGTGAAGGGGACCATCGAGGAGGAGACCCGCCGGGTCATGGAGAACCTCGGCGCCGTGCTGGCGGCAGGCGGCAGCGGCTTCCAGCACGTCGTCAAGACCACCGTCTACCTCACCGACCTCGCCGACTTCGCCAGGATGAACCAGGTCTACGGTGGGTACTTCCCGGCCGCGCCCCCGGCCCGGGCCACCGTGCAGGTGGCGGCGCTGCCGCGCGGGGCCCGCGTCGAGATCGACGCCGTGGCTGCGGTCCCTCACGGCTCGTCGTAGGTGAACTCCTTGCCGGCGAAGTTGCGCAGCACCCAGCGCTTCCCCTCGTGGCGCACCACGTAGTCGGGGTTGACCGGGATCTTGCCGCCGCCGTTGGGGGCGTCGACCACGAAGTAGGGGACCGCCATGCCGCTGGTGTGGCCGCGCAGCGAGCGGATGATGCGCCGCCCCGCCTCGATGGGGGTGCGGAAGTGGCTGATGCCCTTGGCCAGATCGCACTGGTAGATGTAGTAGGGGCGGATCCGCATCATCAGCAGCTTGTGGTTCAGCTCCCTGACGATGCGCGGGTCGTCGTTGATCCCCTTCAGGAGCACCATCTGGTTGCCGATGACGCAGCCGCCGTCGGCGAGGCGGCGGGCGGCGTCGAAGGCCTCGCCGGTGCACTCCCTGGGGTGGTTGAAGTGGGTGTTGACGTAGACCGGCTGGTGCCCCTTGAGCATCGCCACCAGGTCGTCGGTGATGCGCTGGGGCAGGGTCACCAGGTTGCGGGTTCCGAGCCGGAAGATCTCGACGTGGGGGATGGCCCGCAGCCGCCCGAGGATGTAGTCGAGCCGGTCGTCGGAGAGCGAGAGCGGGTCGCCGCCCGAGACCACCACGTCGCGGATCTCGGTGTGGAGCGCGATGTAGGCCAGGCTCTGCTCGATCTGGCTCTTGGCGGCGGCGCTGGTCGGGTCGGCCACCTTGCGCTTGCGGGTGCAGTGGCGGCAGTACACCGGGCAGTTGTGCGTCGTGTAGAAGAGGACCCGGTCCGGGTAGCGGTGGGTGATGCCGGGCACCGGCATGTCGCGCTCCTCGGCCAGCGGATCGTCGAGGTCTGCGGCCGCGAAGCTGAGTTCGCCCATGGTCGGCACCGACTGGAGCCGCACCGGGCAGGTCGGGTCCTCCGGATCCATCAGCGCCGCGTAGTAGGGGGTGATCCCCATGTGGAACTGCGCGTCGGCCTCGATGACGGCGCGCCGCTCGTCGTCGGTCAGGCGGATGACGTGGTCGAGCTGCTCGAGCGAGGTGACCCGCTCGCGCTGCTGCCAGTGCCAGTCGTTCCACTGGTCCTCGGCGACGCCCTTCCAGATGGAGCGCGGGGCGTAGGGGAAGCGGGAGCGGACGTGGCTGACCGGGGGCGCAGCACCAAGGGTGATCTCCATCTCGCACGCTCCTCGCCGGGGACCGGCCCCGGACCTCAACAATCTAATCGCCGGGGCCGAGTCTGCCACGTCCTCGGGTTGGTTGGCCGGCCGGTTTGACTCGGCGGTGCCCGGCCGCTAGCTTCCGCGCCGCCGAGTGCCCTTCGCGGGCGCGGCACACCGCGATGGACTGGCACGAGAGATTCCCGGGAGTGGCCGAGGCCGACTGGCGCGACTGGCGCTGGCAGCTGCGCCATGCGCTGCGGTCCGCCGGGGAACTGGAGCGGTTGGTGGAGCTCACCGACGGGGAGCGGCGCGGGCTGGCGCTGGGCGGGCTGCGCACCGCGGTGACGCCCTATTACGCCGCGCTCATGGATCCGGCTCAGCCGTCCTGCCCGGTGCGCCGCCAGGCCATCCCGCTCGGCCTCGAGGGCGAGGTGGCAGCCGGCGACCGTCGCGATCCGACCGGCGAGGAGCTCCACCGGCCGGTCCGGGCGGTGGTCCGCAAGTACCCGGACCGCGCCCTGCTGCTGGTCACCGACACCTGCCCGGTCTACTGCCGCCACTGCACCAGGCGACGCATCACCGGCGGCGAGGAGGGGGCCTTCGACCGGGCCGCGGTGGAGGAGGGGATCGCCTGGATCGCCGGGCAGGGCGCGCTGCGCGAGGTGATCATCTCCGGCGGCGACCCGGGCGTGCTCTCCGACGATCGGCTCGAGTCGATGCTTCGGCCGCTGCGGGCCATCCGTCACCTGGAGGTGCTGCGGCTCGCCACCCGGGCGCCGGTGGTCCTGCCCATGCGGGTCGACGAGGCGCTGGTCCGGCTGCTGCGCCGCCACGCCCCGCTCTTCGTCATCACCCACTTCAACCACGCCAAGGAGCTGACGCCGGAGGCCACCGAGGCCTGCGCCATGCTGGTCGACGGCGGGGTGCCAGTGGAGAACCAGGCGGTGCTGCTGCGCGGGCTCAACTCCTCGGCGCGAGCGCTGGGAGAGCTCTTCACCGGCCTGCTGGCCCGGCGGGTGCGCAGCCTCTACCTGCACCAGGGGGACCTCGTCGACGGCACCGCCCACCTGCGCACGCCCCTCTCGGCCGGTGTGGCGTTGCTGCGCGAGCTGCGCGGGAAGGTGAGCGGGCTGGCGCTGCCGCACCTGGCGATCGACCTGCCCGACGGCGGAGGCAAGGTGACGGTGGCCCCCGACTACGTGGTGGGCGGTGCGCCGGCCGGGCTCGGCCAGGCGGTCGAGTCCGGGGTGCGCGGCACCTGGTTGATGGGCCACGCCGGAGCCCCGGTCTTCTACCCCGACCCGCCCGAGACCGATATCGACTGCGCGTATGACGAGGTCTGGCCTGCCGGAAGGGTCCCCGGCCGGGGCGCGGGCTGACGGTAAGGCACCGCCGACGGCCAGGCTTTGGTAGGCTGTGGACGTGCGCTTCGTCTGCGACAAGTGTGGCCGGAAGTACGTGAGCGCCCAGGAGCCGCGCCCGGACCACCGTTATCGCTACCGATGTGACTGTGGGCATGAGATCAGGGTCGGTCCGATGCCAGGCCTGGGGACTCCAGCGGCGACTCCACCCGTCACTCCGCCGGCGACTCCACCGGCGGCGCCCACGACCTGGCCGCCTCGACCGCGGCCGCAGCCGCCCATCTCCGAGATCATCACGTCGAAGGCCCCCGCGCCGTTCGCGGCCAGCGCCACGAATGCCCCGGTCGCGCTCCCGCCTCCGCGTCAGACCCGGGCTCCGGCGCCGCCTCCCGCCGAGCCCTGGAGCCCGGCCCCACCTCCGGCCCGCCCCCCGGCCCCGGCCCCGGCCAGCACGCGGATCACCCCGGCGACACCGTCGCCTGTGTCCGCGCCGCAGGCTCCACCACCGGCAGAGGTGGCCGTGCCGGTCTGGCTTCGGACCCCCCCGACGCCGCCGCCGGCCTCGCCGCCTCCGCCGGCCGCCCGGTTGCCGCTGCCACCACCGGCACCGATCGTCGTTCCCCACCAGCCGCCAGTCCGGTTC
>JANYBC010000244.1 GCA_025360965.1 Anaeromyxobacter sp.
CCGAAGGTGAGCAGCAGGCCGAGCAAGGCCAGCAGCGCCACGCCCCCCGCCACCAGCACCTTCGGCACCTGCAGCGCCGCCAGCAATCCACCCGCTGCCTGGGCGCCGGCCGCCGCCGCGGCGCGCGGGACCAGCAGCGCCACCACAGCCGCGGTGAAGCCGGCCGACGGGGCCGACTGCACCAGCGCCTCGCCGAGCCGGGACAGCACCTCCTCGCGCACCTTGCCGCGGGCCCGCGAGAGCCGCTGCTGCACGGCCGCGTCGGAGAGGCCGAGCAGCCGGCCGACCTGCGCCGCCGAATGGCCCTCGCGGTAGTAGAGGATCAGCGTCTCCCGGGCCTCGTCGGGCAGCGCCTCGAGCGACGAGCGGACCAGCGCGGCCCGCTCGGCGTCGAGCAGGCGCTCACCCGGCCCCGGCCCGGCGTCGGCCGCCTCCCGCAGCGCCGCGTCGGCCTCGGCCCCCCGAGCCCGGCGGGTGCGCTGGACCGAGAGCCGCCGGGCCTGGCGCCGCGCCGCCGTCCGCAGCCAGGGCAAGAAGCTGCCGGGCTGGCGCAGCGTGCCGAGGCCGCCCCAGACCTGCAGGTAGACGTCCTGGGCGGCGTCCCGCGCCAGCTCGACGTCGCGGGTCTCGGAGAGGGTGATGGCGGTGACCAGCGAGCTGGTGGCGGCCACCAGCCGGGCGAAGGCGTCGCGGTCGCCGGCGATGGCGGCGATCACCTCGGCGTCGAGCGCGGCGTCGGTCAGGAGAGGCATGCGGTGACTCCGGCGGCGGAGGGGGAGGGGTCCGCCCGGTAGGAAGAGCAGGCAGCCCGGGAAACCTGACCGGCTGACTGGCGCCCCGCCGCCTACCCCGGCTCCTCGGCCCCGCCGCGCGCCCCGCGAGCCAGCCCGTGCTGCTTGATCTTCTTGTGCAGGTTGGTCCGCTCGATGCCGAGCGCCTGGGCCGCCTGGGTGACGTTCCAGTCGTGCTCCTCCAGCGTCTTCAAGATGTAGTCGCGCTCCACAAGATCGCGCATGTCGCGCAGGCCCACCCCGCCCTGTGGCCCGCCACCCGCCACGCCGCCCCCGGCCGCCGCGCCGTGACCGGCCGGGGCTCCGGGGCGCGGCCCGATCTCATCCGGGACGTCGGCCAGCCGGATCCGGTCACCGCTCATGATCAGCAGCCGCTCGCAGACGTTGCGCAGCTCGCGCACGTTGCCGGGCCAGCGGTAGCTTGCGAGCCTGGCCAGCACCCCGGCCTCGACCGGCTTGGAGCGCATCTCGTTGCGCCGCGCCGCCAGGGTGACGAAGCGATCGACCAGCGCCGGCAGGTCGGAGAGCCGCTCGCGCAGCGGCGGGGCCGAGAGCGGCACCACCTTGAGGCGGTGCAGCAGGTCCTCGCGGAAGGTCCCGGTCCGCACCATGGCGTCGAGATCCTGGTTGGTGGCGGCGATGACGCGGACGTCGACGGTGAAGGCCTTCTCGCCGCCGACGCGGGTGATCTCGGCGTTCTCCAGCGCCCGCAGCACCTTGGCCTGCGCCGCCGGGCTCATGTCGCCGATCTCGTCGAGGAAGAGCGTCCCGCCGTCGGCCAGCTCGAAGCGCCCCACCCGCCGGGCCCCGGCGCCGGAGAAGCTCCCCTTCTCGTGGCCGAAGAGCTCCGACTCGATCAGCTCGCTGGGGATGGCGGCGCAGTTGACCTTCTCGAACCGGGCCCCGGCCCGCTTCGACCGCCGGTGGACCTCCTCGGCGATCAGCTCCTTGCCGGTCCCCGACTCGCCCAGGATCAGCACCGGGGCCCGCGTCGGCGCCACCTTGGCGATGTCGGCCCGCAGCTGCAGCAGGGCCGGGCTCGACCCCACCATGTCGTCGTCGAAACGCGGCTCCCGCGCCGCCCGGGTCCGCTCCCCCTCCTTGAGCTGCCGCCACTCGTGGGCCGAGCGGACCGTGACGATGACCCGCTCCCGCTCCAGCGGCTTCTGCAGGAAGCCGTAGGCGCCGCGCTTCATGGCGTCGCCGATCTCGGGGGCGTCGGCGTGGCCGGAGATGACGATCACCGGCAGGTCGCGCCAGAGCTCGCGGGCCCGGGAGAGCAGGGTGAGGCCGTCGACGCCGGGCAGCCTGATGTCGAAGATGGCCACGGCGATCGGCTCGGACTGGAGCAGGGCCTCGGCCTCCTCGGCGCTGCCGGCATCGAGCACGTTCCAGCCCTCCGACTCGAGGACCATGCGCAGCGTCTTGCGAATGTTCGGCTCGTCGTCGACGACGAGCACGGTGGCGGTCCCGGTGGACATGGCCGGATGATACACCGCTCCCCGCCGGGGGCCGGCCGGGATCCCGGCTCAGCGGGCCACGTCGAAGCGGTGGAAGCGCAGGGTGAAGAGGGCCCGCCCCTGGGTGAGGGAGCGCAGTTCGGTGGCGAAGCCGAAGAGCCCGCGCAGCGGGGCCTCGCCGGTCACCACCTTCATCCCGACGCCCTGGTCGCTCACCTCGAGGATGGTCCCGCGCCGCCGGTCGATGGCCCCGAGCGCCTCACCGAGCTGGGCTTCGCCGACCAGGACCTCGAGCCGGGCCACCGGCTCGAGCAGCACCGGCCGGCCCCGGCCAGCCGCCTCGCGCACCGCGGCGGCGGCCGCTACCTTGAAGGCGAAGGGCCTCGAGGCTCCCTCCCGCCAGGTGGCCTCGATCAGCGTCACCTCGACGTCCTGGAGCGGGTGGCCCTCGAGCGCCCCGGCCTCGGCCGCCTCCCGCGCCCCCTGCTCGGCGAAGTCGAGCGCCTCACCGTGGGGCGTCAGCGCGGCCGCGGCGGACGGGGCCACCTCGAAGCGGAGCCCGGTCCCCCGGGCCAGCGGACGGACCCGCACCGCCACGGCAGCGAAGACCGGCGCGCCGTCGAGCGCCCGCTCGAACTTCCCCTCGCCGGTCGCCTCCACGGTG
>JANYBC010000012.1 GCA_025360965.1 Anaeromyxobacter sp.
TCGAGCGGGAAATAGGGGAAATCGATGACGAAGACTCAGATGAGGTCGTTGGCTGCATCGGCGGCAATGCTCGTGGTCTTGGTCGGTTGCGCCGGCAAGGTTGGGACCGAAGGGGCGGTCGGTCCTACCGGTCCTGCTGGAGCCACTGGTCCCGCCGGTCCCGCCGGTCCCACCGGGGCGACCGGTCCAACCGGGGCGGTGGGTCCTGCCGGGGCGATCGGTCCTGCCGGGCCATCGGTGGGTGCGCTCGTCGGCCAGAGCGTGAACAACCTGGATAACGTGGCGAACGGAGTCACCGGGTACGTCAACATCCGCTCCAACTACATCCCGGCCACCAACCAGCGCGCCGTGGTGCTCGCGCGCTGCACCTTTGACGCGGCCGGCGCGGGGTCGATGCTGGCGTTCCGGGCGGCGATTCGCAGCCCCACCGGGACCGGGACCATGACCTCAGGCACCGCCTACGAGCAGGCGGCGGAGACCTCCGTCGCCAACATCTGGGTGGTGAGCACGGTCCAGGACTTCTTCGACCTGACCGCAGGGGTCGGGTACGACTTCGGCGTGAACTTCGTCGGGGCGTCGCCCAGCGGAGGGATCGGCAACGACTTCTGCACCCTGACGATCCAGTACTTCAGCCGCTGAGCGAGAGGGCGTCCGCCACCCAGCCACCCCGCCAGTCGCCCGGCGGAGGCGGGCGCCCTGTCAGGGATGCGGCGTGCCGTGCGGCATGCCGTGGGGCATGCCGGGCTGATGCTCCATCTTCGGCATCTTCATGCCGAGGAAGGAGAAGTGCTCGCGGTAGCCCTTCATCATCTCCTGGAAGGCGCTCATCATGTAGCGGCGCTTGAAGCCATCGGGGAGCTGCATCACCTCCGGCATCTTCTTCGCGTAGAAGGTCATGTAGCACTTGCCCAGCGCCACCATGACCTCCTCGAGCGTCATGTCGTAAGGCTCCACGATGGGCGTGGCCAGGTTGTACTTGGACCAGTCGGTGACGCGGATCCGGTCCTTGAACTGAGCGTGGATGGGCGTGAACGGCATGGGGGTGAGCACCGGGAAGACCGCGATGTCGGGGTTGACCCGGATGGCCTCGGTGATGGTCCCCTCGATCGACTTCCAGGTCTCGGTGGGCCCGCCGATCATGAAGGAGGCCTCGGTCATGATGCCGTGCTCGCGGGCCAGGTCGACCGCCCGCTTGTTCTGGCTGACGCTGGTCCCCTTGTTGAGCGTGACCAGCATCTCGTCGGTGCTGCCCTCGGCGCCCAGGTAGAGGTGGATCACCCCGGCGTCCCGGTACTTGGGGAGGATGGCCTCGTCGCGGATGATGTCCTCGACGCGCGTCTCCATGAGCAGCTGCACGTCCATCTTTTCGGCGATGAGCAGGTCGAGGAGCCGCTCCCAGCGGACCGGGTCGTTGGTCGGGTAGGGGTCGATGAGGGTGATGAACTCCACGCCGTGCACGTCCACCAGCTGGTGCATCTCCTCGATGACGTTCTGCGGATCGCGGGCCCGCCAGTCCCCCCGCCAGAACTGCCGGTGGCTGCAGAAGGAGCAGCCCATCATGCAGCCGCGCGAGGTGAGCATCGAGGCCATGCGGCCCCAGGGCTCGATGTTGTAGTGGTAGTCGCCCCAGTCGAGCAGGTGCCAGGCCGGGCGGAGCGCGCCGAGGTCGGCGATGTGCGGGCGCAGCGGCGTGGCCACGACGCGCCCGTCACGCTGGTAGGCGATCCCCTGCACGCCGGACGGATCGCCCGACCGCAGCGCGGCCAGGAGCTCCGGGAAGGTCTCCTCCATCTCGCCGCAGAGCACGAAGTCGACGAGGTTGGAGGGGTCGGCGAAGATCTCACGGAACATGAAGGTCGGGTGGGGGCCGCCGATCACGGTGACGATCTTCGGGTCGACCTCCTTGGCCACCCTGAGCGCCTGGAGGGCCGCTGGGACCGTGGCGGTGCTGATGGCGCCGGTGACCGGCAGGTAGTCGAGGCTCACCACCACGTCGGGTCGGTAGCTGCTTACCTGGGCGCGGACGTCGTCGAAGGTGGCGCCGGACTTGTTCATGGCGTCGTAGATGCGCGCCTCGTGCCCGGCCTTCTCGGCGACGCCGGCGAGGTAGGCGAGCTGGAGCGGTGGCCAGGTGCCGATGACCTGGACGCCCCAGCAGAGGTACGGCGGGCCGATGAAGAGGATCCTGCTCATGGATCGGGTATCCGTTGGCTGGTGGTTCGTGCAGCGGGGACGCCTGCGCCATAACACGAGCGGCGCTCGGCCGCACCCCTATGGGTAGGCAGAAGCGCACCAGCTGCTCGGGCCAGGCCGGAACGATCATTTTAGCGCCCTCCAGCGGAAAGGGCCGCCAGGCGAGCGCGCCGGAGCCGGCCGGAGCGGTGCTACCTGGGCACCGGCACGGTGTCGAGCAGCTCGGCCACCAGCTCGTCGGCGCTCGCCCCCTCCAGCTCGGCGTCGGGCCGGAGCACCAGCCGGTGGCGCAGCACCGGCGGGGCCGACACCTTGACGTCGTCGGGGGAGAGCCACTCGGCCCCCCGCAGGGTGGCCCGGGCCCGCGCCGCCGCCAGCAGCGCCACGCCGGCGCGAGGCGACGCGCCCAGCCGCACCCGGGAGAGCTGCCGGCTGCCGCGGACCAGCCGGGCCACGTAGTCGAGGAGCGGCGGGGCGACCTGAAGCCGCCGGGCCCGATCGCGCAGCCCGGCCAGCCCGTCGCGGGTAAGGACCGCGGTGACGCCGAGCGCTGCCAGATCGTGCCCGTCGGCGCCGGTCGAGGAGCGGCGCAGGATCTCCACCTCGTCGGCCGCCTCCGGGTAGCCGACCCGGATCTTCATCATGAAGCGGTCGGTCTGGGCCTCGGGGAGCGGGTAGGTCCCCTCGTACTCGACCGGGTTCTGCGTGGCGATGACGAAGAAGTCGCCCCCCAGCGCCAGCCGCTCGCCGTCGAGCGTGACCTGCCGCTCCTCCATCGCCTCGAGCAGGGCGGCCTGGGTCTTGGGCGGCGTCCGGTTGATCTCGTCGGCCAGCAGCACGTCGGTGAAGATCGGCCCGCGCCGCAGCTCGAAGGTGGCGGTCCCGGCCCGGTAGACGCTGGTGCCGAGGATGTCGGCCGGCATCAGGTCGGGCGTGAACTGCACCCGACCGAAGCGCAAGTCGAGGGTGCGTGCCAGCGCCTTGGCGAGGAGCGTCTTGGCCACACCGGGGACCCCCTCGAGCAGGACATGGCCACCGGCCAGCAGGGCGCAGAGGAGCTGGCGTACCGGCTCGGCGTGGCCCACCACCGCCTTGGCGATCTCGGCCTCCACACGCGCCGCCGGCTGGAGGTCGGGCGGGCCGCGCTCAGCGTCGAGGGTCGACATGGGGCCGACTCTAGCATGCGGGTTTCAGCGGCCGCGCCGGCGCCGCGCCGCCTCGACGTCGGCCGCGGCCCGGGCCACCTCGAGCAGGATCCCGGCGCCGCCCCTGGCCAGCGCCGCCTCGCCGCGCCGCAGCGGCTCGACCGCCGCCGGCGCCCGGAGGCCGAGCCGCAGGGCGGCCTGCCCGGCCGGGAGCGAGGCTGGGACGCCGGCCTCCAGCGCCAGCGCCAGGCGCAGCCGTCGCCAGGTGGTCGCGGCCAGCTCCTCCTCGGCCCCGGCCCGCCGGTAGAGTTCGGCCAGCGAGGCCAGGTAGTCCCGCGTGGTCCTGCCGGTCGGCAGGGGCGGGGGCGGCCGGACCGCCCCGTGCCGTGGCCAGAGCGCCCACCCGAGCAGGAGGACCACCAGCCCGAGCTGCAGGCCGAGCCAGGCGCCAGGCCGCGCCACGCCTTCGCCCGGCGGGCCGGCGGGGCGCAGGGCGCGCTCGTCGAAGGCGATCGGCCCGAGCGCCGCCAGTCTCACCCAGAGTGACAGCGAGTCTCCCTCGCCGATGGAGCGGTTGTCGAGCGGCTCGGGGCCGGAGAGCAGCAGCAGCTCGCCGCGCCCGAGCGGAACGGCCACCGCCGCCGGGCGCCCCGCCTCGCCCAGCACCGGCCGCGCCCCGGGGGCGTCCGAGGCGACCCCACCGGCGCCGACGCGCAGGGAGAGGCCGTCGAAGAGCGGGTGGGGTGCGAGCGGCCCGGCCGTCCCCTCCACTCCGCCGGGCACCCGCCGGACCGAGAGCCGCCTCGACAGGACCGGCTGGCTCGCTTCGCCGCGAGGTCCGAGCGCCCAGACCACCCGCCCGCCGGCCCGGGCCCAGTCGAGGAGCGCGGCTACCTGCCCCTCGCCCAGCGGCGCGGCCGGGGCGAGCAGGAGCCAGGTCTCACCCGGTGAAGGATCGGCGGCGCCGGGAACGAGCCGGCGGAACGGGCGCCCGGTGGCCGCCAGCCAGCGGGCCGCCGCCCCGACCCCCGGACCGGCCGTCGACTCGGTCGAGGGGAAGCTGGCGAGCGCCGGGTCTCCCCGCGTCGGCGCGGCCACCACCGCCAGCACCAGCAGCCCGGTCCCGAGCAGTCCCACCAGCACCAGGCCGGCGCGGTTCACGGCGCCACCTCGCCGGGCAGGTCCGGTCCCGAGGCGAGGCCGGCCGCCACAGCCAGCGCCGCGGCCGCCTCCTCGGCGCTGACCGGTCGCTGGCCGAAGACGGTCCGCTCGTGGAGCCGGACCAGCCGGGCGAAGCCCTCATCCGCCAGGCGGCTGGCGAGCTCCGGGCCGGTCAGCGCCTCGGTGGCCCTTCCGCCGAGCCGACGGTGGAGGCCACCCACCGCGGCCAGGAAGGCGAGCCGCACCGCCTCGGCCAGCTCCCCGGCCGCCAGCGCCCGCTCTCCCTCGGCGACCGTCACCCGCGGCTCGGCGAGGGTCCTGACCAGCACCGGCGGCGCCGCCGGCGCGGGACGCCGCCGCGATCGGCGCAGGCGAGCGGCTCGCCAGAGCAGCAGCGCCGCCACGGCCACGGCGGCAAGAAAGACCACGCGTCCCAGCCCGGCCACCTGCTCGGCCTCGGAGGTGCCGAGCAGCTCGGTGAGCCGCTCCCAGGCCTGCCTGAGCCAGCGCAGCAGCCCCTCGCCGCGCCAGCGGGCCGAGTGGAAGTCCGGGGAGGAGAGCACCTGGGCCAGCGCGGCGCGGTCGGCCTCGGTGGCGAGCTGGCCGGCGGCGCTCACGCGGCCTGCTCCAGCCGCCCGGCCCAGGCCGCCAGGTCGAGCCCCTCGGTCCGCGCCCGGCGCTCGAAGTAGAAGACCACCGTCACCGCCAGCGAGAAGGGCTGGAGCGCGGCGCTGGCCACCAGCTCGAACAGCGAGAGCCCCAGCTCGACCGGGAGCGGCAAGGCCCCGGGCAGGAAGGGGAGGCTGCCTTCACCCCCGCCGACGCTGCTGGCCAGGGCCCGCGGCAGGCCGGCCAGGCCGTTGACCGCCAGCATCAGCACGAAGGCGGTGAAGAGCAGCAGCGAGGCCCGGACGCCGGGGCGCTCCAGCAGCGCCTGGCCGGGGCGCGGTCCCATGAGCCTGATGGAGCGGCGCACCGCCTGGAAGGGGCCGAGCCCCTCCACCGCCACCGCCACCGGGGCGAGGATGGTGCGGAGCAGCGCCATCAGGAAGAAGATCAGCCCGCCCAGCACCGCGCCGATGGTCCCGGCCAGGACCGTGGCGCCCGAGTGGGCCGTGAAGGCGACGAGCAGCCCCGGGAGCGCGCCGAGTCCGAGCGCCGTGGTCAGCAGGAGCTGCTGGACCAGCCCGGCTCCGAGCGCTCCGAGCAGCCGCCGCGGCCAGGAGGCGACCCAAGCCTGCGGCAGGCCTGCGGCGGTGAGACCCGGCGCGAGCGCCGGCGCCAGGAGCGCCGCCGTGACGGTGGTGGCGAGGGACTGGAGCAGGAAGAGGACC
Organism: Anaeromyxobacter sp.; assembly: GCA_025360965.1. GTDB lineage: Bacteria > Myxococcota > Myxococcia > Myxococcales > Anaeromyxobacteraceae > JADKCZ01. The sequence continues at coordinate 5,834 of JANYBC010000012.1, forward strand.
ACCAGCAGGCCGCCCGCCGCCGCCAGCGCCGAGGGCGCCTGCTCGGCAGCCTGCCGGGGGTCGCCGCTGGCGAGCAGGAGGGCCGGCGCCTGCGCCGAGAGGAAGCGGGCCATGGCCAGCGCGGGCGCCTGCAGGATCAGCATGGCGAGGAAGAGCTGCCGGAAGTGGAGCCGCGCGGCGGAGATGGCCCGGTCGATCATCCCGCCAATGCCGAGCGGGCCGATGGTCAGGTCGGGGGGCGGTTGGCTGGCCGGGTCGCGGGACAGGGTCAGCTCCTCCTACAGTGCGTGGACCACGCGCGGGTCGTCACGCAGGGCGTCGTAGAGGGAGAGCCGCTGCGGCTCGCTGGTCAAGGTCACCACCACGGTCACCGAGTGGTACTTGCCGCCGGCGCTGGCGCGCACCGTGACCTGCCCGGCCGGCGCCGCGCCGACCACCCGGGCCACCAGGCCGCGGGCGTGCTCGGCGAAGTCGTCGCCGGCGAGCCCGATGATGGTGATCGGATACTCGACCGGATACTGGAAGCCGGCTGGCCGGTCACCGGGAAGTTCCATCCTGCGAGCATAGCCGGGGTCGTGTGGGATGCGAACCGTGGGAGTCGGAGCGCCACGCAGGCCTCGCCACATCGCGCGGCGCGGCGCTGAGCGGGTCTGCGCCACCCGGGTCGGCACGCGCTCGGCGCGGGCGCGGCGCGGCTGGCGTGCCGCCCGAGCAGGCCCGCCGTCGAATCCGCTGGAATTCCGGCGCGCTCCGTCGCTTGCACCGTCCGTCCGGGGTGTGGGCCCTCCCTCGGCACGCCGGTCGCAAAGAGGGAGAGGCGAGAGCGCAGGGGCGCGCGTGAGCCGAAGCAGCCATCGAGAGGGAGATCGGGACATGATGACGACGAAGAAGCTGATGGTGGTGGACGTCACGGGCCAGGTGGCCTGGTCCTCCTCCGACCTGACCATCGCCGCCGTCGACGCCAGCGGCCTGGTCAGCACCGCCGCCGCCGGCAGCGCGCTCCTGGTGGCCTCCCTGGAAGGGAAGACGGCTTCCGCCACCCTGCAGGTCAGTGACGCCATCCTGCTCTCGCTGGAGCTGACGCCGAGCCAGCTCCAGGTCCCGCTCGGGGTGGCGCTGTCCGCCCTGGTCAAGGGCACCTTCTCCGATGGCTCGGTGGTCGACCTGACCTCGCAGGTCTCCTGGGGCGCGCCCGGCAGCGGCCTGGTGGTCGTGACGCCCGGCCAGTTCCGCGCCTCGGCCAAGGGGCTGGCCCGGCTCCAGGCTTCCTTCCAGGAGCGGGAGGCGACCGCCGACGTCCTGGTCACCGACGCGGTGGCCACGGCGCTGCAGCTCGGCAGCGCGCGCAGCCTGGCTGCACTCCCCAAGGGCACGCTCGCCAGGATCGTCGCCACCGCCAGCTTCACAGACGGCACCGCGCTCGACGTCACCGCCGACGTCACCTGGAGCAGCGACGCGCTCGCCATCGCCGCCGTCGAGGGCGTCATGGTGCGTGCCGTCGGCGTCGGGGCCACCCGGCTGCTCGGCTCCTACCAGGGGAGGTCCAGCTCGCTCGACGTGACCGTGACCGAGGCCGAGGTGGTGGCCCTCTCGGTGCGGCCTCCGCTGGCGACCGCCCCGGCCGGTGACTTCGTCGCGCTCAGCGCCACTGCCACCTACTCCGACGGCAGCTCCGGCGACGTCACCGATCAGGTGACCTGGTCCTCCCTCGATCCGGTGGCGGTGCAGCTCTCCAACCGGCTGAACGAGCACGGCCACGCCTTCGGGCTGATCCGCGGCGCGCAGACTGTGGTGACCGCCCAGCTCCCCTCCGCCGGCCTCTCCGCCACCACGCTGGTCCAGGTCGGCGCCCCCGCGGTCCGGGGCTATCGAATCGACCAGGCGCTCTCCGTGGCGCGCCGCACGGTCACCGCCGGGGCCGACCTCCAGCTCAGCGCCACCGCCACCTACACCGACGGCACCACCGCCAGCGCCACCGCGCAGCTCGTCTGGGTGAGCTTCTCGCCCAGCGTGGCCGTCGCCGACCCATACTCCCCCGGCCTGATCCACACCTTGGCGCCCGGCTCGGCCACCATCGTGGTGACGCTCCCCGACCACCCGCTCATCTGGATGTCGGCGGTGGTCTTCGTCCGCTGACGACTCCGTTCCCCTCGGTCGGAACCCCGACCGGCCGAGAGCGCCCCCCGGGAATCCCCCGCGGGGGGCGCAGCCTTTTCTCGGGGAGCCGTTTGACGCGCCAGGCGGCGCGAGGTGAGAATCCCGCCCCTCATGGCGATCCTGGTTCGATTGAACGGCGAGCAGCGGGAACTGCCCGACGGGCTGACGGTGGAGACCCTGCTCGGGCACCTGGGCGTGAAGGCGACCCGCGTGGCGGTCGAGGTGAACGAGGCGGTGGTCACCAAGGACCGCTACCCGGTCCATCGGCTCTCGGGCGGGGACTCGATCGAGATCGTCGCCTTCGTGGGCGGGGGGTGACCATGACCGACACCTGGAGCATCGGCAAGTACACCTTCACGAGCCGGCTGCTGGTCGGGACCGGCAAGTTCCCCGACTTCCCCACCATGCAGCGGGCCCACCTCGCCTCGGAGGCCGAGGTGGTCACGGTGGCGGTGCGCCGGCTCGACCTCGCCGCCACGGGCGAGGCCTCCCTGCTGGAGTGGATCCCCAAGCACATGACGCTGCTCCCCAACACGGCCGCCTGCTTCACCGCCGACGAGGCGATCCGGACGGCGCGGCTCGGCCGGGAGCTGGGGCTGGGCGACCTCGTCAAGCTCGAGGTGATCGGCGATCCGCGCACGCTCTTCCCCGACGTGGTCGGGCTGCTCGAGGCGGCCCGGGTGCTGGTCAAGGAGGGGTTCACCGTCCTGCCCTACACCAACGACGACCCGGTCACCGCCAGGCGGCTGGAGGAGGCCGGCTGCGCCGCCATCATGCCGCTGGGCGCCCCCATCGGCTCGGGCCTCGGCATCCGCAACCCCTACAACCTCCGGATCATCATGGAGAGCGCCACCATCCCGGTGCTGGTGGACGCTGGCGTCGGCACCGCCAGCGACGCCGCCATCGCCCTGGAGCTGGGCGCCGTGGCGGTGCTGATGAACAGCGCCATCGCGGGAGCCCGGGACCCGGTGATGATGGCGGCCGCCATGCGCGACGGGGTGCGGGCCGGGCGGCAGGCCTTCCTGGCCGGGCGCATCCCCATGAAGCTCCACGCGGCCGCCTCGTCGCCCATGAGCGGGCTGATCGGAACCTGACCCGGGACGGCCGGCGGTCCGCGGCCTTGCCGGCTAGGGTCCGGCGAAGGCGATCGGCTCGAGCGCCTCGGCGACGAAGCGGTAGACCTTCGACGGCAGTCCCCAGCCGCCACCGGCGAAGCCGGCGTGGACCTTCTCCCAGGCCACCGGGTGGTCCCGCTCCCGGATCGGCTCGACCGTGCCGCGCAGCCGCCAGCCGCCCGGCTGCGCCAGGTCGAGCACCACGCGGGTCTCGGTCGAGTTGCTGCGCAGGTTCATGGCGGTCTTGAGCGCCAGGCCATCGCCGTGGAAGAGTTCCACCCGCCCGTCGCGCACCTCGTGGTGGAAGACGAAGCGCGGCGAGAGGTTGGCGGTCTCGGCCACCGCCGCCAGGGCGAAGGGGAGCCCGGCGGCCAGCTCTCGCACCTCGTCGACCGGGATCTCCTCGAAGAAGCGGAGCGTGTAGGGGCTGTGGTGGACCGTGTAGAGGCGCGCGCCCTTCACGGTCAGCTCACCGCCCTCCTCGTTGAACAGGTCCGCCGTAAGGCCGTCCGGCGCCAGCGGGAGGGTCTTCACCTGGAAGCCCCGGTACTGCTCGAGCCGGGTCAGGTGGACCGAGACGCATTCGCCGGGCGTTGGCCGGCGCGGCAGCCCTCCGACCAGCTTGACCAGCAGCCCACCCGGGTGGGCCGCGGGCTCGACGCCGACGACGCGGTGGAGCGAGACCGAGGCGGCGCAGCCGGCCAGGCTGCTGGTCCCCATGAAGGTGAGGACCTTCTCGGCCCGCACCTGCGGGAACCTCGGCCCGTGCTGGCCGCGGAGGGTCTCGAGGAACTGGATGAAGCGCTCTGCCTGGCTCGACACGCCCTGCCTCCTGCCGCGAAGATGGCGCGAAGTTAGCCATGCGCCTCCCCATTGTCCACCTGGTCACGGACCGGGCCCTGATGCCGGATCTGGCCGCGCACCTCGACGGCCTGCTGTGCGGAGTTTCGCCTGGGCGCGTGGCGGTGCAGCTGCGCGAGAAGTCGCTGGGGGGCGGGGCGCTGGCGGCGCTCGGCGCGGTGCTGGCGGAGGTCTGCCACGCTCACCGCCAGCTGCTGCTCGTCAACGGCCGGCTCGACGTGGCCCTGGCCTGCGGCGCAGACGGCGTGCATCTGCCGGCCAGCGCGGTCGACCCGGGCGCGGCGCGCCGCCTGCTCGGGCCGGGCGCGCTGATCGGGGTCTCCTGCCACTCGCTCGACGACGTGGAGCGGGCCAGGGCGGGTGGCGCCAGCTACGCCACCTTCGGCCCTGTCTGGGCCACGCCCTCCAAGGCCGGCCTCGGCACGCCGCTCGGGCTGGAGCGGCTACGCGAGGCGAGCCGGCTCGGCCTCCCGCTGGTGGCGCTCGGCGGCGTGGAGCCCGGGGTGGCGCCGCTGGCCTTCGCGGCCGGGGCCAGCGGGGTGGCGGCCATCCGCGCCTGGCTGACGGGACCGTCCCCGGCCGCCGCGGTCCGGGCCCTGCTGGCCGCCGCGCCTTGACCGGCTGCGCCGCGCCCCCTACCTTCGCCAGCATGTCCGACCGCGAACCCACGCCGCCCGGGCTGCTCCGGTCGGTCTCCATCCTGGCCGAGCTCGACCCCGCCGATGCCACCTCGCTGGAGCGGCTGGCTCGCCGCCGCGCCTTCGCCGCGGGCGACGTCATCGTCTCCGAGTCGGAGCGGGGCGACGCGCTCTACGTGCTGCTCGAGGGCAAGGTGAAGGTGGTCCTCTACGGGGAGTCGGGGCGCGAGGTGATCCTCTCCATCTTCAAGGAGCCGGGCGACTTCTTCGGGGAGATGAGCCTCCTCGACGACGAGCCGCGCTCGGCCACCGTGCTGGCCATGGAGCCCTCGAAGCTGCTGGTCCTCTCCCGCGCCGATTTCCGGGCCCACCTGGCGCGCCACCCGCGCGTGGCGGTGCAGGTGATGACCGAGCTGTCGCGGCGGCTGCGCCGGGCCGACGGGGTCATCGGCGATCTGGCCCTGCTCGACGTGCTGGGGCGGCTGGCCGCCCGGCTGCGGGACCTGGCGCTCGCCGACGGTGAGCCGACGCCGGAAGGTCGGGTGCTCAAGAACCGCCCGACCCAGGCGGAGATCGCCGGCATGATCGGGGCCAGCCGCGAGACCGTCTCGCGGGCCCTCTCCGAGCTGGCTCGGCGGGGTGACGTGGTGGCGACCGGCCGGCGCCTGCTGGTCCGCCACCGGCTGCTCCGCCGCCCGGACTAGGACCGTCCCCCGGCCCGGCCTGCGGTCGGGATGCGCGGCGGCGGCACTTCTGCTATACCGCCCGGCGCCATGGGCTCACCGGTGTTCGAGATCTCGAAGGACTACCTCTTCTCCGCGGCGCACCAGATCCGCTTCCACGGCGGCAAGTGCGAGCGGCTGCACGGCCACAACTGGCGTATCCGAGTCTTCGTCCGGGCCTCGGTCCTGAACAGGATCGGAATGGTCATCGACTTCGCCGACCTGCAGAAGCTGGTGGCCGAGGTCGGCGTCCGCTTCGACCACCGCAACGTCAACGAGATCCCCCCCTTCGACGAGCGCAACACCACCGCCGAGTTGATCGCCCAGTACTTCCACGAGGAGATTGTCGCCCGGCTCCGCGACAGCGAGGGTGGCCGCGTCACCGTGGCGAAGGTCGACGTCTGGGAGAACGAGGGCTCGCTCGCCTCCTACCGCGAGGAGTAGCCGCGGCCGGTGGCTGCGCGGGGGCGACCATGGAGACGCGACGACGCCTGGGCGCCACCGGCCTGCTGGTCCCGCCGCTCGGCCTCGGCGCGGGCGAGCTCGGCGACCCGGCGCTCGACGACGACGAGGTGGGCCGGCTCCTCAACGGCGCCCTCGACCTCGGCGCCACCTTCATCGACACGGCCCGCTCCTACGGCCTCTCCGAGGAGCGGATCGGGCGCCACCTGTCCCACCGCCGCGCCGAGTTCGTCCTCGCCACCAAGGTCGGCTACGGCGTGGCCGGCGAGGCCGACTGGACGGCCGGCTGCGTCCGGCGTGGCATCGACGAGGCGCTGGCGCGGCTCCGCACCGACTGCATCGACCTGGTGCTGCTCCACTCCTGCCCCGCCGAGACGCTCCGCGACGAGGGGATCCTGACCGCGCTCGACGAGGCCGGCCGGGCCGGCAAGCTGCGCGCGGCCGGCTACTCGGGCGAGGGGGCCGCGCTGACGGCGGCGATCGAGTCGGGGCGCTTCGGGGTGGTGGAGTGCTCGGTCAACCTCTGCGACCAGCGCGGCCTCGGCTCGGCGCTGCCGGCGGCGGTGGCCCGCGATCTGGGCGTCATCGCCAAGCGCCCGCTCGCCAACGCTCCCTGGCGCCACGCCGGGCGGCCCGAGCGCCAGGACGTGGACACCTACCTGGAGCGCTGGCGGACCATGCGGATCGAGCTGGCCGGCCTCGAGCCCGACGAGCTGGCGCTGCGCTTCGCCGCCCACGCGCCGGGCGTCACCTGCTGCATCGTCGGCACCACGCGGCTCGATCACCTGCGGCGCGGCGTCGAGCTGGTGGCGCGCGGGCCGCTGCCGGCGGAGGTGGTCGAGGCGGCGCAGGCCGCCTTCCGGGCCGCCGACCAGGGGTGGGAGGGGCTGGTGTAGTGGGGATCACGGCCAGGTGGTGACGCCGGCCTTGCCGTCCCAGCCGTGGTGCCGCACCACGCAGAAGCGCTGACCGGTGGGCGCCTCCATCACCCACCACGTCTTCACGAAGCCGACCCGGCGGGCCCCCAGCCCCTCGAGGCGCGCCACCTCGGCCTCGAGGTCGTCGGTCTCGATGTCGAGGTGCACCCGGCTCGGGTGGTCGACCCGCTGCACCTCGACCTGGAGACCCCGGGCCGAGGCGTCGAGCCGCTCGTAGATCTCCCCCTCCCTCCCTGCCTCCTTCATCCCCAGCGCCCGGCTCCAGAAGCGGACGGCGCCGTCGAGGTCCTCGACGTGGCAGTCGATGATGAAACCGGCGAGTCGGCTCTTGTGCATGCGGCGAATCATGCCCGGAGCCCCTGACGATCCCGGGAGGTCAGGGACGGGCGTTAAGGTCGCTCGCGTGCCCGCCCTCGTCGTCGTCCCCTCCGCGCTGCAGGCGACCCGCGCGGCCCGCCGGCTCTGCGACGCGGGGGGTGGGCTGCTCTTCGGCCCGACCGTCACCACGCTCGACGCCCTGGTCGGCCGCCTGCTGGCCGCGGCCGGGGATCGCCGCGCCATCCTCACGCCGCTGGCCGGCCGCCTGCTGGCCGTGCAGGCCGGCGAGGAGGCAGGAGGGGCGCTGGCCGGACTGCGCCCCGAGAGCGGGCTGGCCGGTGCACTGGCCGCGACCCTCGCCGAGCTGCGCCGGGGAGAGGTGCCGCCCGGCGCCGCGCGGGTCGCCGCCGGCGCGCTTCCCGGAGCAGCCGCGGAGCGGCTCGGCGCTCTGGCTCGCGCGCTCGAGGCCTGGGAGGCACGGCTCGCGCGCCACGAACTGCTCGACGGGCCCGGCGCGGCGCGGGCCGCCGCCGAGGCGGTGAGGCGAGGCCTCCCGCTCGATGACGGCGGTGAGCTGGAGCTCCTGCTCCTCGACGGCTTCACGGCCCTGGCGCCCGGCGAGTGGGCGCTGGTCGAGGCCCTGGCCACCCGGGCGCGCCGCACCCGCTTCCTGCTCCCGACCTTCGCCGATGCGCCGGCCCTCTCGGCCGCGGCCGAGCCGCTGCTGCGGCGGGTCGAGGCGCTCCACGAGCTCTCCGGCCTCCGCGAACTGGAGGTCATGCCGTGCAGGGTCGATGACCCGGCCCGGGCGGCGCGGCCGGCGGCGCTGCTGGCCGCGCTCGGCGGCATGGCGGTGGGCGCGGTGGCGCTCGAGGGCGAGCTGCTGGCCCTCGCCGGCTCTGGAGAGGAGGGGGAGGCGGCGCTGGCGGCGCGGACCGCGGCCGCCTTCATCGCGCAGGGCGTCCCGCCCTCCGAGCTGGTGCTCTTCGCCCCGTCGCCGCGCCGCTCGGCCCCGCTGCTGGCCGCCGCCTTCGCCGCAGAGGGGGTGCCCTTCGCCAGCGGCCGCGCCGGGGCGCTGGCCGACTCCCCGGTGGTGGCGGTGGTCCTCGGCGCGCTCAAGGTGGCCGGCGGCGCCCGCGACCGGAGGACGCTGGAGCGGCTGGCCGGCTCCACCTACCTCGTCACCTCGGGGCTGGGTCCGGGGCTGGGACGCCGGCTCGACGCGGCCGGGGCGCTCGACGGGCGCACCGATCCCGAGGCCAGCCTCCGCCGGCGCGCCGAGGCGCTCAGTGGCCCGTGGGCCACCCGGGAGCGAGAGGCGCTGGGCCGCGCCGCAGACGGCCTGGCCTCGCTGATGGCCAGGCTGCGGCCGCTCTCCGGTGAGGCCACCGCGTCGTCCCACGCCTCCCGGCTCAGCGCCTTCCTCGACGGCGCCGGGCTCCGCCGCCAGGCGGGGCAGGGCGACGCGGCGGTGGCCGGCGGCGATCTCGCCGCGCTCTCGGCGCTCGAGGAGACGGCCGACCAGCTGGTGCGGACACTCACCATGCTGGGGCGGAGCGGCGAACGGCTGGGGGCCGTCGACTGGCAGGGGCTGCTGGCGCTGGCGGTCGACCGGGCCTCGCTCCGGGTGGGCCGCGAGCCGTTCGGCGGGGCGGTGGAGCTGGAGGCCCTCGCCGAGGCGCCGGGCCGGTCGGCCCGGGCCGCCATCCTGATCGGCTGCGCCGCCGGGGCGGTGCCGGCCCCGCCGCTGGCCGAGACGCTGCTGCGCGAGCCGGAGCGGCAGGTCCTGAACGGCCTGCTGCGCCGCGGGGCCGTGGCCAGCGCGGCCGGGCGGCGAGCCGAGGCCTTCCACCAGGTGGCCTGCGCGGTGGCTGCCGGCCAGGAGCGGCTGGCGGTGCTCTGGCCCGGCCCCGGCCCGTCGGGAGGTGGCGAGCCTTCGCCGCTGCTCGCCCAGGCGCTGGCCGAGGCCGGGGTGGCGTTGCCGGCGCCCAGGCCGCCGCCGGCCCTGGCCGAGGCGCGCACCCCGCGCGAAGCGTTGCTGGCGGCCTCGCGGCTGGCGCGGGAGGGATCGGGAGCGGCCGCTGTGGCGGCCCTGGCCGGGGTCGGACTCTCGGCCCGCGCCTGCGCGGCGCTGGCCGTCGGCGCCATCGAGCGGGAGCGGCGCGAGGCGGTGCTGGCCGGCCGGCCAGGGCCGTTCGCCGGGGCCATCACCGGCGCGGGGCTGGAGCGGCTCCTCGGTCAGCTCCCGGCCGAGTGGTCGGCTCACCAGCTCGAGAACCTGGCCCGCTGCCCGTTCAGGTTCCTGCTGGCCACCGGGGCCCGGCTGCGGGAGGCGGACGAGGCCGGGCTCGACATCGACGCCCGCGACGAGGGGCGGCTGCTCCACGCCGTGCTGGAGCGCTGGGTGCGGGGGCGCGCCGAGCGCGGGGCCTGGCCGCCGACGGGCGGGCCGGCCGACCGGCGCGAGGCCAGCGAGGTGGCACTGGCGGTCTTCGGGGAGTTCGAGCGGAACGGCAAGGTGGGAGACCCGGCGGTCTGGGGATCGCGGCGGGGGGCGGTGCTGGCCAGGCTGGCGCGCGTGGTCGAGGCCGAGGCGACCCGGCACGACGGCCTCACCCCGACCCTGCTGGAGCACCAGTTCGGCGGCCAGTCTCCGGTCCCGCCGCTCGAGCTGACGGCCGATGGCGAGACGGTCCGGCTGCAGGGGCGGATCGACCGGGTCGACGCCGGGCCCGGTCGGCTGCTGGTGATCGACTACAAGAGCGGCAGCGACGCCGGGCGCCACCGCAAGCTGCTCGCACCCGAGGCCTTCGGCGTCACCAGCTTCCAGGTGCCGCTCTACCTGCTGGCGGCCGAGCGGGCCCTCCCCGGTCGGGCGCCGGCGGCCACCTACCTGCTGCTGCGCAGCGCCGAGCAGCTCACGGCGATCGAGGGCCGGCCCGACGAGCCGGGGCTGGCGCGGGCGGTGGTCGAGGCGGTCCGCCGGGTCCGTGGCGGGGCGCTGCCGATCGCCAGCCGTGACTGCGAAGGCTGCGAGTACGGCGCCGTCTGCCGCTTCCAGGGGGAGGCCGCCCTGGTGGGCGAGGTCGAGGCGGAGGGGGCGGCGTGAGCTGGGAGCCGACCTGGTCCGACGCGGCACGGGCGCTCTTCGAGCTGCGCGGCGACACCGCCGTCTCGGCCGGCGCCGGCTCGGGCAAGACCACCGCGCTGGTGGAGCTCTGCGTCCGGCTGCTCTCCGGCGAGGCGACCGGCACGCCCCTCGACCCGGGACAGGTGGCGGCCATCACCTTCACCGAGAAGGCGGCGGCCGAGCTTGTGGCGCGGCTGCGGGCGGCGGTGGCCAGGCGGGCGCGACTCGCCGCCGGCGGGCCGGAGGCGGCCGACTGGACCGAGCGGCTGCGCGGCCTCGACCGGATGGCGGTCGGCACCATCCACAACTTCTGCGGACGGCTGCTGCGCGAGCGGGCCCTCGAGGCCGGGCTCGACCCGGAGTTCGCCGTGCTCGACGAGTCGGCGGCGCCGCCGCTGCTGGAGGCGGCGGCCCGGGGCGCGGTGGTGGCGGCGCTCGACGCCGGGCGGCCTGAGGCGCAGGCCCTCTGCGCCGGGCATGGCGCCGATGGCCTGGCCGCGCTGGTAGCCTCGCTGGTGAGGGAGCGGTCGGTCCGCGGGCTCCGGGGCGTGCAGCAGGTCGCGGCCAGCGCGCCAGGGGTGGTGGCGGCGGCGCGGGAGGCCCTGCTGACGGCGGCGGACGAGGTGGTGGCGGCGCGCGCCGAGGCCCGGACCCCGTCGGCCGAGAAGCTGGTGGAGCGGGTGGCGCGGGCCCTGGAGACGGTCGAGGAGGGCGCCCGCCACGGCGAGCTGACCGCGGCGGCGCTGGCCAGGCTGGTGGGCCTCGGCGCGGCGGCGACGCCGGGCCCGCGCGGCAACGGGATGGAGCGGCTCAAGGGTGCCTGCGAGGCGCTCAAGGCGCAGGGGAAGGCGCTGCCCGGGCTGGCGGCCGAGGCCTGGGGGCGCTCCCAGCGGGAGGAGCTGGCGCGGCTGGTGGGCCAGGCCGAGCAGGGCTACGCCGCGGCCTGCCGGTCGGTGCGCGGGCTCGACTTCGACGGCCTGCTCATCGCCACGCGGGACCTGCTGGCCGGCAATCCGGCCATCCTCGGCGAGCTGCGCGGCCGGCTCTCGGCCCTGCTGGTCGACGAGTACCAGGACGTCAACGGCGTGCAGCAGGCGATCTTCGCGCTGCTCACCGTGGCCCGCGACGGCCTCCCCCCCGGCCCGGTGGCGGTGGCGGTCGGAGATCTCAAGCAGTCGATCTACGGCTTCCGCGGCGCCGACGTCGGGGTCTTCGCCGGTGTCGTGCAGCGGCTCGGCGAGGGCGCCGGACGGGTGCTGCGCCTGACCGACAACCACCGCTCGGCGCCGGCGGTGGTCGAGCTGGTCAACCGGGTCTCCACCCTGGCGCTCCAGCCGCCGGTGGGCCAGGCGGCGCGCCCCTTCGAGATCGCCTTCCGGCCCGAGGACCGGCTGGTGGCCCGGCGCCCGGGCGGGCATGCGCCGGCCGCCGAGCTGCTCGACGACGGGGGCCCGGGGAATGGCGCCGAGCGGCGCCAGCGGGAAGCCGAGGCGGTGGCGGCGCGGGTCCTCGCCCTGGTCTCGGGGCGGGCCGGGATCCCGGTCATGGAGCGCGGCGCCGATCGGCAGGAGCGGGCTCGCCGGCCGCGCTGGGGCGACGTGGCCATCCTCTTCCGCCGCACCACCGCGCTGGGGGTCTACGAACGGGCGCTGCGGGCCGCCGGTGTCCCGGTGCGGTTGGCACGCGGCGCCTTCCACCAGGCCCCGGAGGTGCGCGATCTCGGCGAGCTGCTGGCGTGCCTCACCGACCCCGGCGACGAGCTGGCCTGGGCGGCGCTGCTCCGCTCGCCGCTCTGCGCCGTCTCCGACTCCACCCTGCTGCTGCTGGCAGGCCTGCCGCTCACCGCCCTCCCGGGCGCCACCCCGGCGCAGCTGGCCGCGCTCGCCGTCGAGGAGGAGGAGCGGCGCCGGCTCGACCGGTTCCTCGCCACCTGGCGGGAGCTCAGGCCGCTGCGGGATCGGCTGCCTCCCGCGGCCCTGCTGCGCCGCGCCGTCGACGCCCTCGACCTCGACGTGGCCCTGGCGGCCGGACCGGATGGCGAGCGGCGGCGGCGCAACCTGGAGAAGGCCCTCGCCCTGGCCCGGACCTTCGGCGAGCGCGGAGGCACCGCCGCCGAGCTGGCGGTCCGGCTGCGCTGGCTCGCCGCCCAGCCACCGCGCGAGCCGGAGGCCGACCTCGACGACGCCGACGCGGTGACGCTGCTCTCGATCCACGCCGCCAAGGGGCTGGAGTGGCCCATCGTCATGCTCCCCGACCTGTCGGCGCCCTCGAGGAGCGACGCCGAGCGGGCCCGGCTCGACGCGGCCGGCCTGCTCTGCGCCGACTGGTTCGACGAGGCCTCGGCCGACTTCATCCGCACGCCGTCGCTGGAGGCGGCGCGCGACGAGGCGAAGCGGGCCGCCGCGGCCGAGGCGCACCGGCTCCTCTACGTGGCGCTGACCCGGGCGCGCGACCTGCTGGTCCTCTCCGGCGAGGGGCGGCCGAAGAAGGACGGCGAGCGCACCTTCCCTGGCTGGCGAGGCCTGCTGGAGGAGTCGGTCGGGAGCGACGGCGCGCTGGTCCTGCGGATCCCGCTGGCCGAGGCGGCCGGCGCCGCGCATGGCCCTGCGGTGGAGGCCCCGCCCGCCGCGGCCCCGTCGCCGGCGGTGGAGCTGGCGCCGCCCCGGCTCGCCCCGCCGCCGCCGCCCGCCTCGATCCGGCTGGCGGTGACCCAGCTGGCCGAGTTCGCCCGCTGCCCGCGCCGCCACCACCTGACCCGCGTGCTGGGGCTGGTGGAGCCGGCCGGGCTCCACGGCGGGGCCACCGACGACGACCCGGCCCGCGCCACCTCGCGGGGCACGCTGGCCCACGCCATGCTCGCCGAGACCGACCTGGCCGCGCCCCCGCTGGCGCAGCGCGCCCTGCTGGCTGCGGTGGCGGCCCGGCGCGGCTACGACCCGGCCGATCCCGGGGTGGTCCGGATCCGCGAGGAGGTGCTCCGGTTCCTGGCCGCGCCGCCCGGTCGCGAGCTGGTGGCCGCCGCGGCCGAGGGGCGGCTCAGGCGGGAGCTGCCGTTCCTGCTGCGGCTCGACGGCGAGGGGAGGGGCGATCCACCGGCCTGCTACCTCAACGGCGCCATCGACGCGCTGGTAACGCCGGGCCCGGGCGGACGGCTGCTGGTCATCGACTACAAGTACTCGCTGCCACGCGCCGAGGCGGCGGAGCGTTACCGGCTCCAGTTGGCGGCCTACGCGCTGGCCGCCTCGCGCGCCAGCGGGGGCGCGCCGGTCGAGGCCCGCCTCCAGTTCCTGCGCGGCGACTTCAGCGGCCTGGACGTGACCCCCAACGCCGCGGCCCTGGCCGATCTGGCCCGGACCGCGCCGGCGCTGGCGCTCGGGATCCTCCGCGGCGAAGGAGACCGGACGCCGGCCGAGCTTGGGCGTGACCAGGCGCGCTGCCTCGGCGAGGGGTGCGGCTTCGTCGAGCGCTGCTTTGGCGCCGGCCGCGGGGTGGAGGCGACCGCTGGGCTTGGCGACGGGCCTTCGACGGAAACCACCGGCGATCCAGCTTGATTCCTGTCACGTGCGGCCGGAAGATGCCGGCCTCTCGAGGGGGCTGGTCTCGGCCCTCCTGCCGCGCACCCACCACGCTGGAGCAAGCCCGATGGCGATGACCGAGCGAGTGAAACAGATCCTTTCCTGGTACGGCTCCGACAGCCCGGGGACCCTCGCCAACCTCTATCGCCTGCTCAACACCGGTCGCCTCGCCGGCACCGGCAAGCTGGTGATCCTGCCGGTCGACCAGGGCTTCGAGCACGGGCCAGCCCGATCCTTCGCCCCCAACCCCGCCGGCTACGATCCCGAGTACCACGCCCAGCTGGCCGTCGACGCAGGGTGCAACGCCTACGCGGCGCCGCTCGGGTTCATCGAGGCGGTGGCGGCGAAGTACGCCGGCCAGATCCCGCTCATCCTCAAGGTCAACAACTCCGACTCCTTGAGCAAGACCGGCGGCGCCCCGTGCTCGGCGCTGACCGGCTCGGTCAAGGAGGCGGTGCGGCTCGGCTGCGCGGCCGTCGGCTACACCATCTACCCGGGCTCGGACGCCCGGAACTCGCAGCTCCAGGACCTCCGCGACCTGACCCAGGAGGCCAAGGCGCACGGCCTGGTGGTGGTGACCTGGAGCTACCCGCGCGGCTCCGGCGTCTCCAAGGAGGGGGAGACCGCGGTCGACATCGCCGCCTACGCCGCCCAGATCGCGGCGCAGATGGGCTCGCACATCATCATGGTGAAGCCGCCCAAGGAGCTGGTGGAGCACCCGGAGGCCAAGAAGGTCTACGAGAAGTACCAGATCCCCATCAAGACCCTCTCGGAGCGGGTGCGGCACGTCGTCCAGAGCGCCTTCAACGGCCGGCGGATCGTCATCTTCTCGGGCGGCGAGGCCAAGGGGTCGGACGAGGTGCTCGCCGAGATCAAGGGGATCGCCGATGGCGGCGGCTTCGGATCGATCATGGGGCGCAACGCTTTCCAGCGTCCCCGGGGCGAGGCCATCAAGCTGCTGGGCGACGCCATGAAGATCTACGGCGCCCCTTAGCCGGGCCCCGCAGGACTCCGAGCATCCCCGGAGCGGCGTCCCCATCGGGGCGCCGCTCCTGCCTTTCCGGGGGGCTGGCGGCGTTTTCCCTGCACCTACCCCCGCGGAAAGAGATAGTTTTGTCTTGCCCCTCGGGGCGACGAGGTTTACAACGCTTCACCTTTCACTCGCGGTCCCCGCTCCGGCACCTGCCACGGCGCTGGCCGCGGCCGTCGAGGCGAGGAAACAGGACATGCGGCTCTACCCCAAGGTCATCCCCACCATCGCCCGCGAGGTCGTCCAGACCCTCATGCAGGATGGGGACGTCGAGGTTGAGACCCTCCGCATCAACGACGCCGAGAAGGACATGGAGTCGGTGATGAAGGAGTACCTCTCCTTCGAGGAGCGGGTGAACGCCGCCACGCGCGAGGCGCTGGAGCGGCGGGGCTACGACCACTCCCGCTTCGCCGCCGTCAAGCGCGAGATGGCCGACGTCCGCGGCTTCCGCATGGGCGACGAGGGGATCGAGCACGTCATCGGCCAGATGATCGAGCAGCTGCTCATCTCCCGGAACGTCGAGGAGGTCTTCACCGAGGACAACCTCCTCCGCAAGAAGGTCTTCGGCATCTTCCGCAAGCACCTCGACGTCGACGACGAGATCGACCGTGAGGCGCGCGCCCGGCTGAAGCACCTGCAGGAGGGCACCGCCGCCTTCGACATCGAGTACCAGAAGACGGTCGAGTTGCTGCGCCGCTCCAGGGGTCTGATCTAGGCTCCGGTCGTCGATGCTGGCATCACGCGACGGCGCCCTCGGGCGCCGTTTCGCGTTTCCAGGAAATTGACCCCCGATATCGCTCGATTACGCTGGCCCCCTGCGCCGGGGCGGAGGTGGTCGGGTGGCGAAGGGCGAGACCTATTACCGGGGAGTCCGCGGCAGCGCCGCGCTCGGCACCGCCCGGCTCGCCGCCGGCGAGGTGGCCGCCGAGGCCCTGGCCCCCGGTGAGCTGCGGCGCGTCCCGTTCCGCGGTGAGCTGCTCGGCGCCGTGCGTGTCCGCTCATCCTTCGCGGCCGTCCCGCTGGTCGCCTTCGACCGGGCCGGCGAGCGGCTCGAGGCCGAGGCTCAGGCCGCCTGGCTCCAGTTGCTGCGCCTCTCCTGGAGCGAGGGGCGCAACTGGGCCCGCGTCGGCAAGAAGGAGCTGATGGCGAGGCTGCGGCTTTCCGAGCGCCGCCTGCTCCGCGTCCTCGACGCGCTGGTGCAGGGCCACTTCGTCACGCCGGTCCACCGCGACAACCGCGGCACCCTCTGGCTGGTGGCGTGGCCGGGCGAGCCGTTCGGCGAGCCGCCCGGTGACGAGGTGCTGCTGGGACGCGCCAGCCAGGCGGCGGCAGGCTCCACACCGCCCGACGGGCACCCCATCCCGGCGCTGGCCGGGGCCGCTCGGGTGGCGCCAGGGACGGCGCGGCCGGCGCGCGGCGGGAAGCGGGCGGCCGCTGCCGAGCCCCCCCGGCGCGGGGCCCGCGAGCTCACGCTGGCCCGGGCGCTCATGAAGGCCCGGCGGCTCGAAGGCGCGGCGGCGGAGGCGGCCGCCCTCCGCGAGGTGCAGGAGCTGGCCGACGAGGGGCAAGGGTACGAACGGATCGCCGCGGCCATCGCCGCGGTGGAGCGGCGCACGGTGGGCGGCGGGGCGGAGGAGTCATGAAGATCGGGACGGCGGCGGCGGTGGCGGTGCAGCACGGGGTGGTCGAGGCGTGCGAGGCGCGCGAGGCGGCGCCTCCCCGGGAGCTCGACCCGGTCGAGGCGCTGCGCCGGCGGATGGCCAGCCGCTCGGCGAGGGAGCACGTGGTCCTCGACTTCCTCTCCGACGACCTGCGCGAGGTCCGCGAGGCGCTCGGCCAGATCCAGGGCTACGTAGAGGGGATCGAGCGGGCCGTGGCCGACCCGCGCCTCACCCAGCAACAGCTGCTGGCCCTGGCGCTCGGCGGCGGACCTGCCGCCCAGCTCGACTACCTCGGCGAGATGCTCGCCAACACCCGCCGCAGGCTGGCGCAGGTGGCGGCCAGGATGTGATGCGGCGGCTCCCCGTGGAGCTTCAGCGCGCCTCCTCCAGCTTGGCCGAGACCATCCCGAAGTCGACGGCCGAGACCACCGCCAGCGGCAGGCGCCGCGCGTCGGCCGAGTACCAGAGCCAGATGGCACGGTCCTTCCCGGCCCCGTCGGCCCGCCTCGCCGCCCCCTCGACCCGCAGGGCCTCGAAGCGGCCGGCCGGCACCTCGAAGGTCTCGGTCCCTGAGGCCACCGCCCCCTCGAAGCGCCAGTACTTCCCGTTGGCGACCAGGTCGAAGCAGAGCCGGTCACCTGCCGCCAGGCGCACCGCCCGCAGGTAGTAGAGGGCCGAGAGCGCGTCGAGCACCTCCCCGCGGCGCTCGAAGACGCCGCTGCCGCGGTCGGCGCCGTCCTGGTTCTCCAGGGTCACCTTCGGTCCCACCGGGAGGAAGCGGGCATCCATGGAGCGGCGGCGGCCGTCCTCATCCGACTCCTCCCGGTAGCGCTCCGGGCGAAGCGTCCTGGCGTCGATCCAGGAGAGCCCCACCGCCACCAGCTTCTGCAGCGGGCCGAAGCGGGCGGTGTTGCGCGCCTTTGCGACCAGGGGGATGACCGATCCACCCGGGCCGGGACGCTCCACCGAGAACTGGACCTCGCCGACCTTGATGGCCCCGAGCAGCGACATCTCCATTCGCAGCCGTTCGCCGGGCCGCCAGGGGGGCGGGCCTGCCAGTGGCGGGAGGGTGCAGGCGGTGGGTGCGGCGAGCAGCAGGGCCAGGGCGGTGATGAGCATCGTGCGCCAGCATCGCCTCGCCGGGGCGGTCCGTCCAGCCGGCTCCCGGACCGGCTCCCGGACCGGCCGGGCGGCGGGAAGCGGATCGGTGGACGCGGGGCGGCGCAGCGGCCATCATCGCGCAGGGAGGGCGCCATGCCGGTCGACCAGAACTACGACGAGGATGACGAGAAGCAGGACTCCAGCGAGGGTTCGTCGCGCCGCTTCGGCGACTTCGACTGCCCGGAGTGCTCCGCCAACAACCCCTACGACGACAAGTTCGGCGATGGGGACGAGATCCGCTGCTACTACTGCGGCGCCGAGTTCCGGGCCACGGTGACCGAATCAGGGAGGCTGAAGACCAGGTTGATCTAGTCACGCGACGGCCGCTCGCCAAACAGCGCGGTGCCGATCCGGATCAGCGTGGCCCCCTCCTCCACCGCGATCCGCCAGTCGGCGCTCATCCCCATGGAGAGTTCGCGCAGCCCGAGCCGGTCGCGCAGGGCGCGCAAGCGGATGAAGTGGGGGCGGGGATCGTCCCCGGGGGGCGGGATGCACATGAGGCCGGCCACCTCCAGCCCGGGCAGATCCCGGGCCAGCGCCACCAGCCCGTCCACCCGGTCCGGCGCGCAGCCCGACTTCTGGGCCTCGCCGCCGAGGTTGACCTCGACCAGCACCCGCGCCGTGACCCCGGCCGCCGCGTAGCGCTTGCCGAGCTCGCGGGCCAGCTCGTCTCGATCGAGAGTGTGGATCCAGGCGGCGCGAGGGGCCAGGTACTTCACCTTGTTGGTCTGCAGGCCGCCGATGAAGTGCCAGGTCAGGCCGGCGAGATCGGAGAGCGCGTCGGCCTTCTGCCGCCACTCCTGCGCGTAGTTCTCGCCGAAGTGGCGCTGGCCGGCCGCGTAGGCTTCGCGGATGGCCTCGGGTGGCTGGGTCTTGGAGACGGCCACCAGGGTCACGCCGGCCGGCAGCTCGGCCTTCACGGCGGCGAGCCTCTCCGCGATGATGCCTGGTCCTCCGAGGTCGCCCATGGCGCGCAGTCTACACGGCGCCTCGCGACGCCGGTCGCGGCGCTAGGCCAGCAGCCCCATCGCCAGCGCCACCAGCCCCGAGGCTCCGACCGCCAGCGAGCCGAGCCAGACCAGCTTGAAGCGCGTGAGCGCGGCCACCGCGCCGAGGGCGATGGAGACCTGGAAGAGGGCCACCGCGGCGGCGAAGCGGTGGTGGGCGTGGACCAGGTGCTCGGCCTCGGCCTCCCTGACGTCACGTTCCCTCTCCTTCTCCCGTGCCTTCTCGGCGATCGCCTCCTGCTCGGCGGTGTACCGCGCCGACTTCTCCGCCACCTCCAGCGGCGGCTCCTTGCCAGCGGCCAGCCACGACGACCGGATCGCCTCCTGCACCGCGGCCTTCACGCCCTTGGCCTGGTAGTAGGCCCACTGGTCGGAGGCCTCCGCCTGCAGCCGGGTGGCGCTGGTCTTGAGGGCCAGGGCTTCGTTCACGGTGGCGCCGGCGCGGAGCGAGGCAATGGCCGCCAGCGCCGCCAGCAGCGCGGTGGTGATGGCGATGGAGCGCAGCAGGCTGCCGCCCTCCTTCTGCAGCTCCTCGTGGATGGCCTCGTGCAGCCGCTCGGTCTCGACTTCCGGTCCTTCGGGCATCGCGCCTCCCCTGGTCCCCAGACTATCCCCGATCCCAGGGCAGCGGATGGCCGGCCCGGCGCAGCAGCGCCAGGGTCTCGTCGAGCGGCAGGCCGATGACGCCGGTGACGCTGCCGCGGACGCCGCGGACGAAGGCGCCGAAGAGCCCCTGCACCGCGTAGGCGCCGGCCTTGTCGAGCGGCTCCCCAGTGGCCACGTACCAGGCGATGACCCGCTCGTCGAGCGGCGCCACGTCGACCTCGGTGGCCACCACCTCGCAGAGCTCGAGCCGCACCGCCGGGCGGCGGACGCAGACCGCCGAGATGACCTGGTGGGTGCGCCCCGAGAGGAGCCGGAGCATGCGGGCGGCGTCGGCGGCGCCGTCCGGCTTCCCGAGGATCTGGCCGTCGACGGCCACGGTGGTGTCGGCCGCCAGCACCAGGTCGCCGTCCACTGCGCGCGCCTTGGCCAGGGCCACGCGGCGGACGTAGGCGGCGGGCGCCTCGCCCGGGTGGACCGACTCGTCGGCGTCGGTGGGGCGGACCTCGAGCGCGAAGCCGAGCCCACCCAGCAGCTCGCGGCGGCGCGGGCTCCCCGAGGCGAGCGTCAGGACCACGGAGTCCCTAGCCGCCGTCGGGCCGGACCGGTCCCGAGGCCAGCGCCGGGTTGACCTCGACCTTGCCGGCCTCGCGCAGCTGCTTCAGCCAGGCCGCCTGGACCTGCGACTCCCGCCGGTTGCGAAGGCGGGTGGCGACGTCGGCCTTCTGGGCCTCGAAGCGGGCCGCGTCGGGCTGCTCGCGCTTCTCCACCACCGCCACCACCGGCCCCTGCGCCGACGGGTAGACGGCGGGGAGCGGCTTGCCGGCGGCGCCGGAGAGGGCCGCGGCCGCCAGCCCGGGGATGCTGCCGAGCTTCGGCAGGTAGGTGGCCTCGCCGCCGAAGAGGCCGGTCGAGTCGGCGGCCACGGTCAGGCCACCCAGCTTGACCAGCTTCTTGCCGGAGGCCTCCGGCGGGAAGAGCACCGTCAATGACTGGCCACCCTGCGCCGCGACCAGGGCCGCCTTGCTGCGCTCGGCCAGCAGCGCCGTGGCGCGGTCCTCCACCAGCAGCTCGGCCGCGATCTGCGGACGGGCCACCTCGAGCGAGATCTGCCGGGCCTCGACCACCTCGTCGACCTTGATGAGGTGGTAGCCGGAGCCGGTCTTGACCGGGGCGGAGAGGCCGCCCGGCTTGAGGGCCATGGCCGCCTCGGCGAACGGCTTCTCCACCAGCCCCTCGCTGACGAAGCCGAGATCGCCGCCGCGCCCCTTGGTGTTCTGGTCGTCGGACGACTGGGCGGCCACCTTGGCGAAATCCTCGCCCTTCTGCAGCCGCTTGGAGATGGCCTCGATGCGCACCAGGGCCGCCGCCTCGTCGCCACCGGCCACCTTCACGAGGATGTGGCGGGCCTTGACCTTCCTGGCCTGGTCGAAGCGGGAGGGGTTCTCCTTCCAGAACTTCTCGATGCGCGGGCCCTCCTTGGCGGCGAAGGCGGCCACCTCGGCGTCGGCCGGCTTCCTGACCTCGAGGCGGGCGCCGGCCAGCGGGAAGCGGACGAAGGTGAGCGAGGCCCGGTCGTGCTCGGACGACCAGGCGTCCTTGACCTCGGCGTCGGAGACCTTCACGGTCTCTCGCAGCCCGGCGATCATCCGCTGGTAGAGCAGGTCCTCCCGCAGCACCGCCTCGAAGCGGGTCTCCGAGCCGTAGGCGCTGGCCACCGCGCGCTTGTACCCGTCGCGGTCGAACTTGCCCTCGGCCTGGAAGCCGGGGATCTCGAGGATGGTCCTGGCCAGCTCCTGGTCGGAGATGGCCAGCCCCTGCTTGCGGGCCTCGGCCACCACCAGGGCCCGGTCGACCACCTGGTCGAGGGCGATCTTCGACAGCCCCAGCTGCTCGGCCAGCTCGCGCGAGAAGTTCTGGCCGGCCTGTTGCTGGAAGTTGCGCATCAGGTTGGCGTAGGTCCGCTCGTAGTCCGCGACCGAGACCACCTCGCCGTTGACCCGGGCGGCCCAGGCCGGCGCCTGGCCGCCGGAGCAGCCCTTGTCGAAGGATCCGGGGCCGAAGCTGACCACGAAGACGATGATGATCGCGAACAGGAAGACGTAGGTGATGATGCCGCCCTTGTTCGCTCTGAGGTTGTCCAGCATGGGCGCTGACGGCTCCTGGTGCGGGTGCGTGGAAGAATCGGCGCGAGGACGCGCCGGAAGGTTGAAGAACCTAGTCAATAGTCGCTAAAATGCAAGGGATTTTGCCCCAGTCGGAGATCCCGTGCTGTCCCTCCTTCGGCGGTACCGCGAGCTGATCCTCGTCGCGGTCCTGCTCCTCTTCCCACTGGCCGTCTTCTTCGCGAACGCCAAGAAGCCGAGCCAGCACTCGCGCGTCGATCGCGCCGTCCTCTCCCTCACCGCGCCCCTCGAGAAGGGCGTGGGCGCGGTGGTGGTCGGCCTCCTCGAGGCGTGGGACGGCTACGTGGCGTTGCGCGGCTCCCACCGCCGCGCCGCCGGGCTCCTCAAGGAGAACCAGGGGCTCCAGCTGCAGCTCCAGCAACTGCACCACGAGGCCACCGAGAACGACCGGCTGCGCAAGCTGCTGGCCATCGCCGAGGCGGCGCCGGTGCGCAGCTACACCGGCGCCCGCGTCATCGGGGTCCGGGCCGAGCCCTCCGGCCTGCAGCTGGTCACCATCGACAAGGGGAGCGACGACGGGCTCTCGCGCGGGATGCCGGTGATCACCGGCCAGGGCGTGCTCGGTCGGATCCACTCCACCGGGGGCGGCAGCGCCGACGTGCTGCTGGCCATCGACCGGAACTCCTCCATCGCCGTCCGCGTGGAGCGGACCCGGGCCCGCGCCAACGTCCGCGGCCTCGGCAACCCCAGCCGGGCGCGGCTCGACCACGCCGTCCGCAGCGAGGACGTCATCGAAGGCGACCTGCTGGTCACCTCCGGCACCGACGCCATCTTCCCGGCCGGGCTGCCGGTCGGTCGGGTCACCCAGCTCCAGCGGGCGGCGCACGGCCTGTTCCTCGAAGGCTCGGTCATCCCCATGGTCGACCCGACCCGGGCCGAGGAGGTGCTGGTGATCACCTCCGGGGCCCGCGACCGCGACCTGCCGCCGTCGGCGCAGGCGCCGGGGAAGCCCAGGTGAGGCCGCTCCTCCACGCCATGGTGGCCCTGGTGCTGGCCGGCCTGCAGGCGGCCCTGCTGCGGCAGGTCGGGGGTGGCGCCTTCACGCTCTTCCTCCCGGTGGCGATGCTGGTCCACCTGGCCCTGACGGCCGAGCTGGGCGAGGGTGCGGTGGCGGCGGCGGCCGTCGGCTACGTCCTCGACGTCAGCAGCGGAGGCACCAAGGGGCTGCTCACCTCGCTGGCGGTGGGCACCTTCCTCGCCATCCGCTTCCTCCAGGTCGCGGTCGAGGTCCGCGGCTGGGCCGGCTTCGCGGCGCTCTGCGGGCTGGCCGCCTTCGGGATCTCGGCCGGGGCGCTGGCGCTGACCCGCGCCGTGGCCCCGACCGAGCTGCGCCCGTCCTGGGAGCTGCTGCCGCGCGTCGCGCTGGGGGCGATGCTGACCGCGCTGGCGTCGCCGCTGCTGCGATGGGGCCTGCTCCGGCTGGACGGCCTCTTCCGCGAGCGGATCGCGGAGCTGAGGCCGTAGTGTCGATCCTCCCGACGACGACCGGTTCCGTGCAGCGCGAGTTCAGGCCGAGGCTGGCCTGGGCCACGCTGGCGATCGGGCTCACCTTCCTGACCCTGCTGGCCCGGCTCTTCCAGCTCCAGATCGTCCGCGGCGACGAGCTCAAGGGGAAGGCGGACGAGAACTACGTCAAGGAGCTGCGGGTCCCGGCCGATCGCGGCCAGATCCTCGACCGCAACCAGCGGGTGCTGGTCGACTCGCGCCCCAGCTTCAACGTCACCCTGACGCCGTTCTACTGCGGCAAGCAGTGCGGCGAGATCCTCGGGCGCATCGCCGCCATCCTCTCCCTCTCGCCCGAGGAGGTGGAGCGGTCGCAGGGGCAGCTGGCCGGCGCCAGGAAGCTGGAGCGCTTCCGCCCCTTCACCGTCAAGGTCGACGTGAAGCGCGAGGAGCTCGACGTGCTGGAGGCCAACGCCATGGACCTGCCGGGCGTCGACGTCCAGCCCACGCCCCACCGCAGCTACCGGTACGGCGGGCTGGGGGGCCACCTCATCGGCTACATGAACGAGGTCGGCGCCGAGGAGTTGCGAAGGCTCAACGAGGAGCTGGCCCGCTCGGCCAGCCCGCAGGGGCCTTACCTGCTGGGTGACTACACCGGGCGCCGCGGGCTGGAGAAGCGCTTCGAGCGCGAGCTGCGTGGCGTCGACGGAAAGCGGCGCATCGCCGTGGACGCCAAGGGGCGGGAGATGGAGGGCGGCTTCATCGCCGAGGAGAACCGGGTGGTGGCGGCCTCGCCGGGGCGCAACCTGGTGCTGTCGCTCGACTGGCGGCTGCAGGAGCTTGCCGAGAAGACCTTCCCGGCCACGGCCGGCGTGGTGCTGGCCATGGACGCCAAGACCGGGTTCCTGCTGGCGCTGGTCGACCGGCCTGCGCCCGATCCCAACAAGATGTCGGGGCGCATCACCGGGGCCGAGCTGGCCAGGATCCACGACGATCCGCTCCAGCCGGAGCTCTTCCGCGCCATCCAGCAGCACTACCACCCGGGCTCGACCTTCAAGGCGGTGACCTCGATCGCCGTGCTGGAGGAGGGGATCTACCGCCCCGACACGCGGATCTACTGCCCGGGCCACTTCAGCATGGGCTCGGCGCGCTGGCGCTGCGACCGGGAGGAAGGGCACGGCGCCGTCGACTTCACCCACGCGCTCGGGGCCAGTTGCGACGTCTTCTACTACAACGCCGGGGCCCAGCTCGGCGCCGACCTTCTCGCCAAGTGGGCCCGCAAGCTCGGGCTCGGAGCGCCCACCGGCTTCGACATCGCCGGCGAGGTGCCGGGGGTGATCCCCGACGTGGCCTGGCACGACGCCCGGGTCCCGGGCGGCTACCAGAAGGGCATGGTCGTCAACCTCGCCATCGGACAGGGCGACGTCAACGTCACCCCCATGCAGCAGCTGGTGCTCTACGGTGCGCTGGCGACCGGCGTGCTCTGGAAGCCGCAGGTGGTGCTGCGCGTCGAGGACTCGGACCGGCGCGTGCTGCAGGAGTTCGCGCCGCAGGAGCGCGGCCGGATCGAGCTCAAGCCCTCGACGCGCGAGACGGTCCTGAAGGGGCTGCTGGCCGCGGTCAACGAGCCCTACGGCACGGCCTACTGGCAGCGGCTTCCGGACGTGAGGCTGGCCGGCAAGACCGGCACCGCGCAGGTCGTGAAGCTGGGCGTGCGGCGGCTCAAGGCCGAGCAGGTGGACTACTTCGAGCGCGACCACGCCTGGTTCGCGGTCTTCGCGCCGGCCGAGGACCCGCAGATCGTGGTGGTGGTGCTCAACGAGCACTCCGGCTTCGGCTCCACCAACGCGGCCCCGACGGCGGTGGAGCTGGTGCGCAGCTACTTCAAGCTCAAGGCCAAGGACGAGGCCGAGCGGGGCGGCGCTCCGTCGGAGGCCCCGCGGGCCCGTCCTCCGGCGCCGTCGCCGCCGGCCGCGCCCGGGGCAGGGGCCGAGCGCCCCACGCTGGGGAACGGGCCGCCGGCGGGAGGAGGGGCGCATGGCTGACGTCTCGCTCACCGCGGCGACCGAGCGGCACCGGCTCGACCTCTTCCCCTGGCACGTGGCGGTGGCGGTGGCGCTCATCTGCCTGGTCGGGGTCTGGAACCTGGCCTCGGCCTCGCGCTCCGCCCACGCGCCGGTCTGGGTGACGCAGGCCTGGATCATGGGGGCCGCCGCCGTGCTGGCGCTGCTGGTCACGCTCTTCGACCACCGCGCCTACCAGCGGGCCGCATGGGTCTTCTACGGCCTGGTGCTGGTCCTGCTGGTGGTGGTCTTCTTCAAGGGACGGGTGGTGATGGGGGCGCGCCGCTGGATCGGCTTCGGCTCCTTCAACCTCCAGCCCTCCGAGCTGGCCAAGATCGCCGTCATCATGGCCCTGGCCAGTTGGTTCCACTACGACGACGAGCGGCGAAGGTCGCCGCGGGGCCTGGCCGGGACCATCATCCCGCTCGGCCTCACCCTGCTGCCGGCCCTGCTCATCCTGCGGCAGCCCGACCTCGGCACCGCGCTGGTGGTGGTCGCCATCGGCGTGACCATGCTGATCTTCTCGCGCATCCGGTGGCGGACGGTGGCGCTGCTGGCCGCGATCGCCGTCATCGGGGGGAGCTTCGCCTACTCCCACCTCAAGCCCTACCAGAAGAAGCGGATCGAGTCGTTTCTCAACCCGGAGGGGGACGCGCTCGGCGCCGGCTACCACGCCATGCAGTCGAAGATCGCCGTGGGCTCGGGGCAGGCGCTCGGCAAGGGCTGGGGGCAGGGGACGCAGACCATGCTCTCCTTCCTGCCCGAGCAGCACACCGACTTCATCTTCTCGGTCTGGGCCGAGGAGCACGGGTTCGTCGGCAGCCTGCTGCTGCTGCTGCTCTACTTCTGGCTCATCGCTTCGGGCGTCGACATCGCCGGCAACGCCCGGGACCGGTTCGGCCACTTCCTCGCCGTGGGGGTGACCGCCATGCTCTTCTGGCAGATGACCATCAACATCGGCATGGTCACCGGCGTGCTGCCGGTGGTCGGCGTGACCCTGCCGCTGATGAGCTACGGCGGCTCCTCGGTGCTCTCGGTCTTCCTCGGGCTCGGCCTGCTGCTCAACGTGGCGATGCGGCGGTTCGTCAACTGAAGCGGTGGGCGCCCCGCGCCGGCCAGAAATCGACGGCCGGGCTGGCCAGCGGGCGTTTCAGATCGTCGCCGCCGGCGCCTACCCCGTCACCTTCTTGACCGCCTCCTCGAGCTTCCCCTTGTCGGCGCCGACCACCGTGCCGACCACCTGCCCGCCCTTGAAGATGAGCAGGGTGGGGATGGAGCGGATGCCGAAGCCCTGGGGGACCTGCTGGTGCTCGTCGACGTCCATCTTGCCGACCTTGAGCTTCCCCTTGTAGCGGCGCGCGATGTCCTCGACGGCAGGTGCGATGGCCTTGCAGGGCCCGCACCAGACCGCCCAGAAGTCGACCAGTACCGGCAGGTCGCTCTTGAGCACCTCGGCGTCGAAGGTGGCGTCCTGCAGGGTGACGATGTCGGTCGAGGCCATGTGACTCCTTCGGAAGATCCGTGAATGGGTCTTTCTATTCGGCCCATGCCGCTCTGGCAAGCGGTCGGGAGGGCATGGTAAATTCCCTCACCCCACGCGGAGTTGCGCGTGGTGCCTGGAAGGACCGCGGATGGCAGGGCTGCTCTTCGTCTCGCAAGCCATGATCGACTCCTGGGCCGACCAGGGGCGGATCGACTTCGTCGGCAACGTCATGACGCTGCACTCTGGCGAAGGCCGAGGGCGCAGCTACGCCCTCGACCCGGCGGTCCGCTTCCTGGCGCTGCTCGGCGCCGAGACCGACCCGCACCAGCTCCTCAAGAAGGTCAAGTCGGTGGCCCAGCTCAGGGAGCTGGGGGCCGAGGTGATCGACGCCTCGGTCGTGCACGGCGACGTCGCCTACGAGGTGGAGCCGGGGTACCTCGCCGAGGTGAGCGCGCTGCAGGCCGCGGCCACCGCCAAGGTCGATCCGGCCCGCGCCGGGGCCACCAGAGCCGCGCCTCCCGCGCCCCCCCAGGCCGCGGCCCTCAGGCCGGGCATCCCGGTGGCGCCGCGCGTCGCGCCGCCGGTACCACCGCCGCCGGTCCGGGCGCCTGCGCAACCGCCGCCAGCTCCAGCGGCGACGGGGAAGGCGCCTGGCGCCCCGCCACCGGCCGGGCCGCTCCCCGCCAACCTTGAGGGCCGACGCAAGGAGGCCGAAGAGCTGGCCCGCTTCCTCCTCGACAAACTCTCCTGATTCTTGTGGTAGGACGCGGCCACTCCCGGATCGGTTCGGGGGCACCGCAGACACGGACCCATGAGCCTCGACCTCCTCCGCTTCACCGCCGGCCTCTACGCCGTGGCCGCCGCCGGCTACCTGCTCTACTTCGCCCGCCCCCGCTACACCCTGGCGGCCCGGGTCGGCGGCTGGTTCCTCTCCGGCGGCGTGGTCGTGCACCTCGCCGCCATCGGCCTGGCCTGCAAGGAGTTCGGCGGGCTGGAGTGGTTCACGCTGCGCGGCGGCATGGTGCTCACGGCGGTGCTGTTGGCCGGCGCCTACCTGCTGGTGCAGCGCTTCTACCACCTGCCGTCGGTGGGGGCCTTCGTCACCCCGCTCACGCTCATCATCCTGCTGCCGACGCTCTTCGGAGAGGGCGGCGCGCCCGGAGTGGCCCCGGCGGCGCTCCGCCACCCGGCCATCACCGGCCACATCATGACCGCCTCGCTCGGCGTGGCGCTCTTCGGGCTGGCCTTCGGGGTGGCGCTCATGTACCTGCTGCAGGAGCGCGAGGTGAAGGGGAAGCGGTTCGGGGCGCTCTTCTCGCGCCTGCCGCCGCTCGGCTCGCTCGACAAGCTGACCGACCGCCTGGTCAGGATCGGCTTCCTCTTCTTCACGGTGGCCAGCATCGCCGGCGCCGTCATCGCCCGCTCGGTCTGGAAGAGCGCCTGGTCCTGGGACCCGCAGCAGGTCTCCACCCTGGCGATCTGGGCGCTCTACGGCGGCATGGTCCAGCTGCGCCACCTCGGCTGGCACGGGCGGCGCTACGCCCTGCTCACCGTCTTCGGCTTCGCCATCCTCATGACGTCGATCGTGACCCTGCGCTCGGTGCCCGGACTGACCATGCACGCCGGCGAGTACAAGGGGCCGAACACGGAGTCGAACAAGTGAGCGGCCGCGGGCTCTTCCTGGTCGGACTCTCGCACAAGAGCGCGCCCATCGAGGTGCGCGAGCGGGTGGCCCTGAACGGCGCCGATCTCAAGGCGGCGCTGCAGCAGCTGCGCGCCAGCCAGGGCGTCGAGGAGGCCTTCGTGGTCTCCACCTGCAACCGGGTCGAGGTCTTCGTGCAGGCCGAGGGCGAGGAGGCGGCGCGCCGCTTCTTCACGAGCCGGGCCGAGCAGGCGGGGGATCACCTCTACGTCAAGGCCGGAGCAGACGCCGTCCGCCACCTCTTCCGGGTCGCCGCCAGCCTCGACTCGATGGTGGTGGGCGAGCAGCAGATCCTCGGGCAGGTGAAGGAGGCCTACGGCCTGGCCAGCGGCGTGGAGGCGGCCGGTAGCTACATGTCGCGCCTATGCAACCGCGCCTTCGCCACCGCCAAGCGGGTGCGCACCGAGACCGGCATCGGGCGCGGGGCCACCTCGATGTCGCAGGTGGCGGTCGAGCTGGTCGAGAAGATCTTCGGCGATCTGAAGGGCCGCACCATCCTGCTGCTCGGCGCCGGCAAGATGGGGGCGCTCTCGGCCAAGGCGCTGCAGGTGCTCGGGGCGGACCGCGTGCTGGTGACCAACCGGTCGCCGGAGCGCGGCCAGCAGCTGGCGGCCCAGGTGCAGGGCACCTTCCGCCCCTGGGCCGACCTGCACCAGCTGCTGGTCGAGGCCGACGTGGTGATCGTCTCCACCGGCGCGCCCAGCTACGTGCTCACCGCCGCGATGGTTCGCACCGCCAAGAAGCAGCGGCGCCACCGCAACCTCTGCCTCATCGACCTGGCGGTGCCCCGCAACGTCGACCCGGCCTGCGCCGACCTCGAGGACGTCTTCGGGTACGACGTCGACGACATGCAGAAGGTGGTGAGCGCCAACCACCAGGCCCGCCAGGGCGAGGCCCAGAGCGCCGAGGCCATCGTCGAGGCCGAGGTGCTGGCCTTCACCCGCGAGCGCGAGACCCGGGCGGCGCTGCCGGTGCTGGTGACCCTGCGGCTGCGGGCCGAGGCGATCGCCCGGGCCGAGGCCGAGCGGACCCTGCAGAAGGCCGGCGCCGCGCTCGACGACCGGACCAGGGCCTCGATCGAGGCCATGGCCAGCGCCATCGTCAACAAGCTGCTCCACCTGCCCACCGTGCGCCTCAAGGCCGCGGCGGCTGTCGGCGAGAGCGCACTGGCTGGCGCCGTCGCCGAGCTCTTCGGCCTCGATCAGGCCCAGCCCCCGCCCGGCGGTCGCCGCGCCCCGCTCGCCAACGGCGCCACCACCCCGGGCCTTCCCCCGCCCGAGAAGGACGACCAGTGACCATCCGCATCGCCACCCGCAAGAGCCCGCTGGCCAGGTGGCAGGCCAACCACGTCGCCGACCTGCTGCGCGCGCTGGAGCCTGGACTGCAGGTCGAGCTGCACGAGCTCATGACCCGCGGTGACAAGATCCTCGAGGTGCCGCTGGCGCTGGTGGGCGGCAAGGGGCTCTTCGTCAAGGAGATCGAGGACGCCTTGCTCAACGGCGATGCCCAGATCGCCGTCCACTCGATGAAGGACCTCCCGGCGCTCATCGCCCCCGGCCTGGTGGTGGCCGCCATCCCGGTGCGCGAGGATCCGCGCGACGCGCTCTGCTCACCGAAGTGGAAGACGCTGGAGAACCTGCCGCGCGGCGCTCGCATCGGCACCTCGTCCCTGCGCCGCTCCGCCCAGCTGAAGGCCATCCGCCCCGACCTGCAGATGGAGGTGGTGCGGGGCAACGTGCAGACCCGCCTCAACAAGGCCTCCGACGGGCTCGACGCGGTGGTGCTGGCCTACGCCGGCCTGCGCCGCCTGGGGCTGGCCCAGCACGCCACCCAGGTGCTCTCGCCCGAGCTGATGCTGCCGGCCGTGGCCCAGGGGGCGCTGGCGCTGGAGGCCCGCGCCGACGACGCCGCCACCCTGGCGAGGCTGGCGAAGCTGGACGACCCCGAGACCCGCTACCGGGTCGAGGCCGAGCGCGGCTTCCTTTCGCGCATCGAGGGGGGCTGCCAGGTGCCGATCGCCGGTCACGCCACCGTCGCCAATGGGCAGGTCCACCTGCGGGCGCTGGTGGCTTCGCTCGACGGCACGCGCGTCATCCGCGGCGAGCGGCGCGGCCCGGTGGAGGAGGCGCGCGCCCTCGGAGACGCGCTGGCGGTCGAGCTGCTCGGTCATGGCGCCGGCGAGATCCTCAAGGAGGCCGAGGGGCACACCGTCGGCCTCGGCGCGCCGGTCAGGAAGTAGCGCCATGGCCGGGGCGTTGGCCGGCCGGACCGTGGTGGTGACCCGCGGCGCGGGCGGCGACGACGCGCTCTCTGCGCGGCTGCGCCAGCTGGGGGCGGAGGTGCTCGAGTTCCCGGCCATCGCCTTGGCGCCGGCCGAGGACTTCGGCCCGCTGGACGAGGCGCTGCGTGGGCTGGCGCGCTTCGACTGGGTCGCCTTCGCCAGCGGCAACGCGGTGGAGCAGGCGGTGGCGCGGCTCGACGCGCTCGGCCTGACGCGTGGCCTGCTGGCCGACCGGCGGCTCGCCTGCGTCGGGCCGGCCACCGGCGCGCGGCTGGAGGCGCTGGCGCGGGCCCCGGACCTGATGCCTTCGGAGGCGACCGGCGCGGCGCTGGCCGCCTCTCTGGCGCCGCACGTCCGCGGCAAGGCGGTGCTGGTGCCGAGGGCGGCCGAGGGCCGGCCGGAGCTCATCGACGGGCTTCGTGCTGCCGGGGCCGAGGTGGTGGCGCCGGTCTCGTACCGGACGGTGCTGGCCGCCCCCGGTTCGCTCGCCGCGCTGGGGGCGCTGCTGGCGGCGGGGAGGGTGGACGCCGTCACCTTCGCGTCGCCGTCGGCGGTGCAGGGTGTGGTGGCGGGGCTCGGCTCGGAGGCGTCGCGACTCGACGGCGTGCTGCTCGGCGCCATCGGACCGACCACGGCGGAGGCGCTGCGGGCGGCGGGGTTCACGGCGGGAGTGGTGCCGGACATCCACACCGCCGAGGCGCTGGCCGACGCCCTGGCGGTCAGACTGGGGTGATAGGCGTCGGCCTGACCTGGCGCCTAGTGCCGCGACCCAGGCAAGATGCCTACTGCGAGAGCCGATCCTCTCGCTGCGGCAGGCGGC
>JANYBC010000013.1 GCA_025360965.1 Anaeromyxobacter sp.
GCCGCCATCACCGTGACCGCCGGCCCGCCTCCTCCGCCGCCTCCTCCTCCTCCTCCTCCGCCGCTCACGGTGGCCGTCTCGGTGGCGCCGACGACGGTGACGCTCCTGACCGGCCAGTCCCTCACGCTCGTCGCGACCGTCACCGGTTCGGCCGACACCGCGGTCACCTGGTCGGTCCGCGAGGGGTCCGCCGGCGGCAGCGTGACGGTTGGCGGCCTCTACACCGCGCCGTCCACCTCCGGCACCTACCACGTGGACGCCACCAGCAACGCCGACACCTCCAAGGTCGCCTCGGCGACCATCACCGTGAGCCAGCGCCCCCCGGTGACTGGGGCGGCGATGACGGCGGCGAACCGGACGGCGGGGGTGGCGCCGCTGCTGGTCTTCTTCGACGCGGTGGACGTGGGCGGGGCGGGGGTGGCGCAGTCGAGCCCGGCGTCGCCGTGGCCCTGGACGTCGGGGGTGGTGCAGCCGGCGGGTGGGGACCCGCTGCGCTACGAGGCGACGCTCTACGAGTGGGACTTCGGTGATCCGGGTTCGGGGAGCTGGACGGTGGGGAGCGGGACCTCCAAGAACAGCGCGACCGGGTACACGGCGGCGCACGTCTTCGAGACGCCGGGGAGCTACACGGTGGCGCTGAAGGTGACCGACACGGCCGGGGTGGTGAACAGCTACCTGCAGACCATCACGGTGACGGCCTTCGCGGGGAGCACCTACTACGTGGCGGCCACCGGCGCGGACTCCAACCCCGGCACGCAGGCGCTGCCGTTCCTGACCGCGTCGAAGGGGATGGCGATGGCGGGGGCCAACAAGGCGGTGCTGTTCCGCAGGGGAGACAGCTTCACGCTGGGGGCCACCACGCTGTCGGGGAACGGGCCGGCCATCGTGGGGGCCTACGGGACGGGGGAGCGGCCGAGCATCACCACCACGGCGCCGGGGGGCGGGAACGGGTCCCCGGCCATCACGCTGGCCGGGAGCGACTGGAGGGTGATGGACCTCGACCTGCACGGCACCGGGTGGTCGGCGCTCAGCTTCAGGGGCAACCTGCACACCGAGTACAACCTGCTCATGAGGCTGCGGGCCAACTTCGGTACCAGCTCGTACAGCATCGGCTTCGGGGTCGGGACCGACACCTCGTCGATCGGGGTCCACTACGGCTTCGGCTTCGTGGAGTGCGAGTCGATCAGCCCGAGCGTCAACGGGATGTACGTGGAGGGGCGGCACATGGCGATCATGGGCAACTACATCCACGACCTGCCGACCTCGCACGTGCTGCGGGTGCCGCAGGCCCACCACGCCTGCATCGTCGGCAACCGGCTGCTCAAGGCGGGGTTGACCCGGCACTCGCTCAAGCTCCACAGCCGCATCGCCACCGACGGCTGGCAGGGGTGGACCCAGTTCGTCACCATCTCGGACAACCAGCTCTCCGGCTCCTACTTCGCGGCCTCGATCGGCCCGGAGGACTCGATCTCCGACGAGCGGGTGAGCCACGTGGTCTACGAGCGGAACACCCACCTGCCGGACGGCACGGTCCAGCAGGACCTGGAGACCAGCGCCCAGCAGCTGGTGGCCCGGAACAACGTCTTCGTGGCCACCGGGAACACCTACTACACGGCCATCTTCGTGGGCCGGCGCGGGGTCGAGCCGGCGCCCCAGGACGTGCGCATCCTCAACAACACCATCTACAAGGGGAACGCCAACAACGAGTTCACCGCCATCGCCATCGACGCCGGCGTGCCCAACGCCGCGGTGTGCAACAACCTGGCGCAGGCTCCGGCCGGCTCGACCGGCGGCATCCGGGCCATGGTCACCGGCGGCGGCGGCGCCGGCTGGGTCGGCAGCAACAACCTGCTCACCACCGACGCCGGCCTCACCAATCCGGCCGCCGGAGACTTCTCCCTGACCGCGGCCTCGGTGGCCGTCGACGCCGGCACCGCGCGCCCCGACGTCCCCCAGGACTTCCTCCGCGCCGCCCGCCCCAAGGGCGCCGCCTACGACCTCGGCGCCTTCGAGTC
>JANYBC010000036.1 GCA_025360965.1 Anaeromyxobacter sp.
CGCGGCTGCTCGCCGAGCCCCGGCTGCTGGTGGCCACCGGCGAGGGCGGGCGGGTCAGCGCGGTCCGGCTCGGGGCCGAGGTCCACGCCGTGCTCTCCTTCGAGGGGCCGGAGCGGCTGCGGGGCGAGTGGTGGAGCGCCCCCTTCGACCGCGACTACTACCGGGCCCGCGTCGAGGGGCTGGGCGACTGCTGGATCTACCGGGACGTGGCCGACGGCCGACTCCACCTCCACGGCTTCTTCGACTGATGGCCCCCCCCCGCTACGCCGAGCTGCGCTGCCGCTCCTGCTACTCCTTCCTCGAGGGGGCCAGCCACCCCGAGGAGTTGGTGGCGCGCGCCGCCGAGCTGGGGCTCACGGCGCTGGCGCTGGCCGATCGGAACGGGCTGCAGGGGATCGTCAAGGCCCACGTCGAGGCCAAGCGGCTCGGCTTCCCGCTGCTGGTCGGCGCCGAGCTGGCGGTGGCCGATCTGGGGCGGGGCCGGCCCGGCTGGCTGACGCTGCTGGCGCTCGACCGCGAGGGGTACGCCAACCTCTGCCGGCTCATCACCGCGGCCCACGGCGGCGATCCGGCCACCGCGGCGCAGGGTCGGCGCGAGCCGGAGGCGGTGCGGGTGGCGCAGCGGCTGCTGGGGGAGCGGGCCGGCGGGCTCTTTGCGCTCTACGGCGGCCACGACGGCGAGGCGGCGGCGCAGCTGCGCGACCTCTTCGGCCGCCGGCTGGCGCTGACCGTCGCGCGCCACCACGTGGCCGGCGACGAGGCCCGGGTGGCCGCCTCCCGATCGATCGGTGAGCGGCTCGGCCTCCAGGTGGCGGTGGTCAACGACGTCGAGACCCACGCGCGGCAGCGCCAGGTGCTGCAGGACGTCCTGACCTGCGTGCGGCTCGGGACCACCATCGACAAGGCCGGCCGCCGGCTCGCTCCCAACGCCGAGCGGACGCTCAAGGGGCCCGAGGAGATGGCGCGGCTCTGGGCCGACTTCCCGGAGGGGCTGGAGGCGACCCTGGAGATCGCGGCCCGCTGCCGCTTCCGCATGGAGGAGATCCGCGGCGAGCACCCGCTGCCGCCGGTGCTGGTCGAGGCGGCCACGCTGCAGGCCGGGGCAGCGGTGGCCATGTCGAGCCCGGTCCAGGCCGAACGCTCGGTGGCGCCACAGCTGGTGACCCGGCTGCGGACCACGCGCGGGGCGGGGGCGGCCACGAGGGCGCTGGAGCCAGCGGATCGAGGCGTCGCAGGCAGGGATCGTTCGCCGACCCTGACCGGCATGACGCTCTTGCGCACCCTGGTGAGGGAAGGGGGGCGCTGGCGCTACGGCGACGAGCCGCCCGCCGACGTGGTCCGGCAGCTCGAGAAGGAGCTCACGCTGGTCGACCAGCTCGGCTACGCCAGCTACTTCCTCACCGTCTGGGACGTGGTCCGCTTCGCGCGGGAGCGCGGCATCCTCTGCCAGGGGCGGGGCAGCGCCGCCAACTCGGCCGTCTGCTACGTGCTCGGGGTCACCTCGATCGACCCGGTCAGGATGGGGCTGCTCTTCGAGCGCTTCATCTCGGCCGAGCGGGGCGAGCCGCCCGACATCGACATCGACTTCGAGCACGAGCGCCGCGAGGAGGTGCTGCAGTACGTCTACCAGCGCTACGGGCGGGACCACGCCGGGATGGTCTGCGAGGTGATCACCTACCGGACCCGCTCGGCGCTGCGCGACGTCGGCAAGGCGCTCGGCCTCTCGTTCACGCAGGTCGATCGGCTCTGCAAGGCGGTCTCGCACCACGAGGACCCGACCACCATCAGCGACGCCACGCTGGCGCAGGCCGGACTCGACCCGGCCCAGGCCCCGCGGGTGCGCCAGGTGCTGGGGCTGGCCGGCGAGCTGCAGGGCTTCCCGCGCCACCTCTCCATCCACGTGGGCGGCTTCGTCATCACGCGGCGGCCGCTCAGCGAGACCGTCCCCATCGAGCCGGCCTCCATGCCGGGACGGACCATCGTCCAGTGGGACAAGGACGATCTCGCGGCGCTCGACCTGCTCAAGGTCGACCTGCTGGCGCTGGGGATGCTCACCGCCCTGTCGCGAGGCCTCGACCTGCTGGCGCGCCACCGGCCGGCGCCGGCCCTGGCCACGCCGGTCCCCTGGCCCGACTCGCTGGCCACCATCCCGGCCGAGGAGCCGGTCGTCTACCAGATGGCCAGCCGCGCCGACACCATCGGCGTCTTCCAGATCGAGTCGCGGGCGCAGATGGGGCTCTTGCCCCGGCTCCAGCCGCGCTGCTTCTACGATCTGGTCATCTCGGTGGCCATCATCCGGCCCGGGCCGATCCAGGGCGGCATGGTCCACCCCTTCCTGCGGCGGCGCGACGGGCGCGAGGCGGTCACCTACCCGTACCCGCCGCTCGAGCCGGTGCTGGCCCGCACCCTCGGCATCCCGCTCTTCCAGGAGCAGGCCATGCGGCTGGCGGTGGTGGCGGCCGGGTTCACGCCGGGTGAGGCCGACGAGCTGCGGCGGGTCATGACCCACCGGCGGTCGCACCAGCGGCTGGCGGCCATGAAGGAGCGGCTGGTGGCCGGCATGGCCGAGCGGCGCATCCCGGCCGCCGACGCCGAGAAGATCTTCACCCACCTGCTCGGCTTCGCCGGCTACGGCTTCCCCGAGTCGCACGCCGCCTCCTTCGCGCTGCTGGTCTACGCCTCGGCCTGGCTCAAGTGCCACCACCCGGCGGTCTTCGCCACCGCGCTCATCAACAGCCAGCCCATGGGCTTCTACGCGCCGCACACGCTGGTGGAGGACGCCAAGCGGCACGGCGTGGCGGTGCGCGGCGTCGACGTCGACTGGAGCGGCTGGGAGAGCTCGCTGGAGGGGGCGCAGCCGGGGCAGCCGCCGGCGCCTGGGGAGCCGCCCGCCATCCGGCTCGGGCTCCACCTGGTGCAGGGGCTGCCGCGCGAGGTGGGCGAGGCGGTGGCGGCGGCGCGCGGGCAGGGCCCCTTCGGCTCGGTGGCCGCGCTCTGCCTGCGGGCCGGCCTCTCGCGGGCCTGGGCCACCCGGCTGGCCGAGGCCGGGGCGCTCGGCGGGCTCACGCCGGAGCGGCGCGAGGCGGTCTGGAAGAGCATGGCGCTGCCGGCGCAGCAGGAGACCGGCGACCTGTTCGCGGGGCTGGCGCCAGCCGAGCCGGAGGCGCGGCTCGAGCCGGCCGGCGCGGCCGAGCTGGTGCAGGGGGACTACGCCACCACCGGCCTCTCGCCCCGGGGCCACCCCATGTCGCTGGTCCGTCCCACCCTGGCCGGCGACCGGGTGCGCACCGCGCGCGAGCTCAACCGGCTCGAGGACCGCGCCTCGGTCGAGGTGGCCGGGCTGGTGATCGTGCGGCAGCGGCCGGAGACGGCCCACGGCATCGTCTTCGTCTCGCTGGAGGACGAGACCGGCATCGCCAACCTGGTGGTCATGCCGGACGTCTACGAGCGCTACCGGCCGGTGGTGCGCGGCTCGCCGTTCCTGCTGGCGCGCGGGCGGTTGGAGCGGAACGGGCGGGTCGTCAACGTCCGGGTCGACACGCTGGCGCCGCTGGCCTTCGCGCCGAGCGTGGGGGAAAGGGCGAGGAATTTTCATTAGCTGTGACGAGGCCAATCGTGCTGGCGCCGGCTTCTGGTGGCGCCAGCGCAAGACGCGTCCCCGTCTCCTGCCCTCGAGTCGCTCGCCTCGCCTCGGGTCGGCTCCCTCGGCGCGCCTTCCTGCCCGGCGGCGCAGCTGGAAAAGAAGAGACCCGCACCCCGGGGATGGATGCGGGCCTGTCTACATGCAGGAGCTATTTCTCGAGGCTTGCGCCGGCGACGCTAGAAGCCGTCGCCGCCGCAACTGGTCACGATTAAGAGCACCCCGTCGTGGTCCCGCAGTTGTTGCACTTGTAGCAGGCGCCGTTGCGGACCGTCATGTGGCCGCACTCGGTGCACACCGGCGCATCTCCCATCATGCCGTCGAGTTGCGCATCCACCGGCGATCGGGGCGGCCCCTCGAACCCAGCCTCCCG
>JANYBC010000038.1 GCA_025360965.1 Anaeromyxobacter sp.
TCTTGCCCTGACGCATCAGGTCATTGATGAACTTGGCCACCAGCCGATCCTGGAACTTCGGATCGGCCAGGATCTTGCGCTTCTCGACTACGCGACGACGAGGCATCGAAGACCTTTATTCCGTTAGCTCGGGCGCTTCGCGCCGTACTTCGAGCGGCTCTGCTTGCGCCCCTGGACGCCGACGGCGTCGAGGGTTCCGCGCACGATGTGGTAGCGGACGCCCGGGAGGTCCTTGACGCGGCCCCCGCGGATCAGCACCACCGAGTGCTCCTGGAGGTTGTGGCCGACACCAGGGATGTAGCTGGTGACTTCGAAGCCGTTGGTGAGGCGGACGCGGGCCACCTTGCGGAGGGCCGAGTTCGGCTTCTTGGGGGTCGTCGTGTAGACGCGCGTGCAGACACCGCGCTTCTGCGGGGACTCCTTGAGGGCTGGAGCCTTCCTCTTCACGGCGAGCTTCTGCCGCCCCTTGCGCACGAGCTGGCTGATCGTCGGCATCGGTTACGAGCTCTTTCTTCAGCAAAATCGCCTGCCGACGTTGCGGCGGGCGAACTGGAACCCTCAGGTTGAGGGCGGCGAATTATACGGATCGGCTTTCGAGAGTCAAGCCTCATCGCCCTTGGGGGACGAATCGGGGCCAGCGGGAGGGGCTATGTACTTGAAGACGGTCCGTTTGCCAAGCCCTCCCCTCACTATTCAGGCCTTTGGACGACTCCGGACAGGTGGGAGCCGCTCCAGCAGGACCCGGACGGCCGAGGCGGTTCCGAGCGTCTCCACCTCCAACGGGGTGGCCCAGCGGAGGCCTGGACCCTCCGGACGGGTTCGAGTCGTCGCCTCGAACGCCAGCAAGGTGAGCGCCCGGTGGGTGAGCGTCCGCTCAGCCGAGGCCAGCTCGCGGCCGACCCTGACCGGTACACCGAGCTCGCGCGAGAGCACCTCCCCCAGCCGCTTGCGGAGCTTCGCCGCCGTCAGCACGCCCTGCGGGAGCGCTGCCATGGGGGGTGCCCAGAGCCCGCCGAAGAGCCCGGAGGAGGGACGGCGAAGCAGCAGCAGCAGCTCGCCGTAACGGAACACCGCGACGCCGAGCCGCAGCCGGAGCTTGCCGGGTCGGCGCCGCGCCGGGGGGATGATCAACTGCTTCCCGGCGCGCCGGGCCTCGCAGAGCCCGGCCACCGGGCAGCGCTCGCAGCGCGGCGCGGACTTCACGCAGCGTGTCGCCCCCAGCTCGATGAGGGCCTGGGTCCAGTCGCCGGGCCGCTCCGGACCGAGCAGCGCGGCCGCCGTGGCCGCCAGGCGGGCCCGGGTCGAGGCCGCCTCGAGGGGCCCGTCGATGGCGAAGAGCCGGGCCAGCAGGCGCGCCACGTTGCCGTCGACGGCCGGCGCCGGGAGGCCGAAGGCGATCGAGGCCACCGCCCCGGCCGTGTAGGGGCCGAAGCCGGGGAGCGCCGCCAGCCCCTTGAGCGAGGCCGGCAGCCGGCCATGGAGCGCCAGCGCCTGGCGCGCCGCTCCATGCAGGGACCTGGCGCGGGCGTAGTAGCCGAGGCCGCTCCAGGCCTCCAGCACCGCCTCCTCGTCGGCGGCGGCCAGCGCCTCCAGCGTCGGGAAGCGCTCGAGGAAGAGGCGGTAGTACGGGACCACCCTGGCCACCTGCGTCTGCTGCAGCATGGCCTCGGAGATCCAGACCCGGTACGGATCGGCCTGCCCCTCGGCGAACCGCCAGGGGAAGTCCCGCCGGGCGCCGTCGTACCAGGCCAGCAGCCGCCGGCGCAGCGCGGCGCGGCGGGCGGCTGGGACCAGCGGTGCGGTGCGGCCGGGGCCGGGCATGGTCACGAGCAGCGAGCGAGCCCGGCCACCGCGAGGCGGCCGGGCTCGAGGTGGAGGGCCGCAGCCGGGCTACTTGACCCGCTTGTCGACCGCTTCCCAGTTGACGTTCTTGAGGAAGGCCTCGACGTACTTGCCGCGCTCGAAGGCCTTGTAGTCGCGCATGAAGGCGTGCTCCCAGCCGTCGAGCGCCAGCACCGTGCCGAAGCCGGTCGGCACGTTGTTCTCGTGGAGGGTGACGAAGTGGTTGGAGAGCCAGCCGTTGTTCGGATCCTGGAAGGTCATGGCCCAGCCGATCCCCGGCATGGTGGCCACGGCCTTGAAGTCGGCCAGCCAGAGGTCGAAGCTGCCGTAGCTCGCCACCACCGACTTCTGGAACTTCGAGCCGGCCGGCGGCGCGGCCTGGGCGCCCGGGGTGAGGTTGCCGAAGTAATACTCGTGGTTGATCATGCCGCCGTACTCGAAGCCGAGGCGCCGGGTCAGCTCGGCGTAGACCGGGTCGGCCCCCGACGCCTTGCCCTCGCTGGCCATGGCGGAGAGCTTCTCGGTGAGGGTGTTGGTGCGCTTGACGTAGCCCTCGTAGAGCTTGAGGTGCTCCTCGACCTGGTCGTTGGAGATGCCGGCCAGCCCTCGGACCTTCGAGAAGTCGTGCGGGGCGTACTTCTTCAGGTCTGCCATGATTCCTCCGGTGGCGCCGGGCCGAAGGGCCCGCGAGCACGGTTGTCTGTCCGTGCGATAGGGCCGGCGGAGCGCCGCGTCAAGTCATCCTTCGGGGCGGCTCGTCCGGGCCACGCAGGCCGGGCCGGTGGTAGCCTGCCACCATGAACGCCGAGCCCAGCCCGGTCCGCCCGCGGCGGCTCGTCCGGGGCGCCCTCATCGCCCTGCTCCTCCCGCTGGCCTGCCTGGCGGCGCTCTGGCTCTCGGTCCCCGATCCGGCCCGCTGGGCCACCACCCCGCCCCGCACCACGGCCCTCATCGAGCAGCGCCGCGCCGAGGCGGCCAGGGCGGGGCGCCGCTTCCAGCCGGCCATGGAGTGGGTCGGCCTGGAGCGCACCTCCAGGCGGCTGGTCGACGCGGTGGTGGCGGCGGAGGACGCCAGGTTCTTCACGCACGGCGGGTTCGACTGGGAGGCGCTGGGCGAGGCCTTCCGCCACAACCTCTCGCGGGGCCGCTACGCCCGCGGCGCCTCGACCATCACCCAGCAGCTGGCCAAGAACCTGGCCCTCGGCACCGAGAAGAGCCTGCTGCGAAAGGCCCGCGAGGCGGTCCTGACCGTCCGGCTGGAGCGGCGGCTCGACAAGCGCCGGCTGCTGGCCCTCTACCTCAACGTGGCCGAGTGGGGCGACGGGGTCTTCGGCGCCGAGGCCGCCGCGCGCCGCCACTTCTCGACCAGCGCCGCCGCGCTCACCACCGCCCAGGCCGTGCTGCTGACGGCCATGCTCCCGGCGCCGCGCCGGGCCTCGCTGGCCCCGGCCCCGGCCTGGCTGGCGGCGCGGGCCCGCGGCCTGCTGCAGCGGCTCGGCGACGAGCAGGTGATCCCGGCCTCCGAGCTGCCCGGCGCCCGTGCCGAGCTGGAGCGCCACCTCTCGGGTTCGGCTGCGCCGGACCCGGCTATCCCGGACGAGGAACCCCCGGCCGATGAGGCGCCAGCCGAGGCCCCATCGACCGCCGCGCCCGAGCCTACCCCCGCCTCGCCCTGAAGAACTCGAAGGTGCGGGCCAGCCCCTGCTCGACGGTGACCTGTGGCCGCCAGCCCAGGGCCCTGGCCGCCGCCGACGGATCGATGCAGGAGCGCCGCTGCTCCCCGAGCCGGGCCTCGGCGTGGACCGGCGAGGCCGTCGAGCCGGCCGCCCTGGAGAGCCCGGCGTGGAGCTGCTGGACGTCGGTCTCGACCCCGGTGCCGATGTTGAGCGGCCCGGCGAAGGCGCGCTCCGCCGCCAGCAGGTTGGCGCGGGCCACGTCGCCCACGAAGACGTAGTCGCGGGTCTGCCTGCCGTCGCCGTAGATGGTGCAGGGCTTCCCGTCGAGCAACCGCCCGCAGAAGATGGCCACCACCCCGGCCTCGCCGTGCGGGTCCTGCCGCGGGCCGTAGACGTTGGCGTAGCGGAGCGCGGCGTAGGCGAGGCCGTAGCTGGCCTGGAAGACCCCGAGGTAGAGCTCGCTGGCCGCCTTGGAGGCCCCGTAGTGGGAGAGCGGGCGCTGCGGGTGGTCCTCGGGCGTGGGGATCACCGGGGTGTCGCCGTAGGTGGCCCCGCCGCTGGAGGCGAAGAGCACCTGCTTCACCGAGCCGGCGCGCACCGCCGCCTGGACCACGTTGAGCAGGCCGCCGACGTTGACGTCGGCGTCGAAGCGCGGGTCGGTCATGGATCGGCGCACGTCGATCTGGGCGGCGTGGTGGCAGAGCACGTCGGGCCGCTCGCGCTCGATGGCCTCGGCGGCGGCGGCGCTGCGGACGTCGCAGGGGTAGAAGCGGGCCGCGCCCGGCACGTT
Organism: Anaeromyxobacter sp.; assembly: GCA_025360965.1. Lineage (GTDB taxonomy): Bacteria > Myxococcota > Myxococcia > Myxococcales > Anaeromyxobacteraceae > JADKCZ01. The sequence goes on from JANYBC010000038.1 coordinate 4,309, forward strand.
CTCCCGCTTCCCCGAGGAGAGGTCGTCGATCACCGCCACCTCCCAGCCGGCGTCCACGAAGGTGTCGGCGATGGTCGAGCCGATGAAGCCGGCCCCGCCCGTGATGAGGATCTTCTTCGCCATCTGGTTCCCCCTGCCGAGGCGGGGCCCGGCGCGCGCCCCGCGCCCGGCCCGCTCAGCGCTGTTCGGCCACCCGCTCGCGGAACCAGGGGACGGTGAGGCGCATCCCCTCCTCGAAGTCGACGGCCGGCTCCCAGCCGAGCTCCGCGCGGGCCCGGCTGATGTCGGGGCGCCGCACCCGCGGGTCGTCCTGCGGCAGCGGCCGGTAGACGATGGGGCAGGCCGAGCCGACGTGCCGCTGCACCGCCCTGGCGAAGTCGAGGATGGTCATCTCCACCGGGTTCCCGATGTTGACCGGCTCCTGGTAGCCGGAGCGCAGCAGGCGCCAGATCCCCTCGACGTTGTCCGAGACGTAGCAGAAGGATCGGGTCTGGGAGCCGTCGCCGAAGACGGTGAGCGGCTCGCCGCGCAGCGCCTGGCCCACCAGCGTCGGCACCACCCGTCCGTCGTCGAGCCGCATGCGCGGCCCGTAGGTGTTGAAGATGCGGGCCATGCGCGTCTCCACCTTGCGGTAGCGCCGGTAGGCCATGGTGATGGCCTCGGCGAAGCGCTTGGCCTCGTCGTAGACCGAGCGCGGGCCGATGGGGTTGACGTTGCCCCAGTAGCTCTCTCGCTGCGGGTGCTCCAGCGGGTCGCCGTAGACCTCGCTGGTGGAGGAGAGCACGAACCGGGCGCCCTTGCGCTCGGCCAGCTGCAACATGCGATCGACGCCGATGGAGCCGACGTGCATGGTCTCGAAGGGCTTCTCCAGGTAGTCGATGGGCGAGGCCGGCGAGGCGAAGTTGAGCACCGCGGCCACCGGCCCGGCCACCTCGAAGGGTTCGCAGATGTCCTGCTCGAGGAAGTCGAAGCGCGGCTCGCGGGCCAGGTGGGCCAGGTTGCTGCGGCTCCCGGTCACCAGGTTGTCGACCCCGAGCACGTCCCATCCCTCGCCGAGGAAGCGGTCGACGAGGTGGCTGCCGATGAAGCCTGCGGCGCCGAGGATGACGGCACGTTGCGTGGCCATGATGGGTCTAGCGCTTTCCGCGGCCGAGGTCGCCCAGCGTCAGCTGACCGGGCAGCGCGCCCCGGTACTGCTCCAGCACCAGATCGATCCCCTGGCGGATGTACTCGGCCACCGGGACGCGGGTCCGATCATGGAGGAGCTTGAGCTGCTCGCCCTGCTCCGGGGTGATGTAGACGGTGGTGGAGATCTTCTTTCGAGCCATGACGGATCTGTGAGTGAAGGTAGGTGAGGCCGGCGGTGGTGTCAAACCGGTGGGCCCGCCGTGTCACGCTCCTTGAGCGGCGCCTCGGGGCGGCGCTACAATGGCCCCCTTCGTCAGGGAGGATCTCCGACATGCGTCGAGTCACCGTGGTCGCCGCCCTGCTGCTCACCGCAGCCTGCTCGTCGAATCAGAAGGTCACCTCCCCCGCGCCGGGGCGGGAGAACGTCGGCGCGGCGGTGGTCGGCATCCCCGGGCCCGGAGAGACCGTCCACGAGTACGACCTGAACCACGACGGCCGCACCGACGTCTGGGCCTACTCGGTGACGAGTCCGGACGGGAAGGACGTGGTGATCCGCAAGGAGAAGGATCTCAACAACGACGGGCGCATCGACTGCTGGGAGTTCTACGATCTGGACGGGACGCTGGTGCGCCTCACCTACGACATGGACTTCGACGGCAAGCCGGACGTCAGCCTCTTCTTCGAGAAGGACCAGCTGGTTCGCAAGGAGTACGCCTTCGGGTTCGACGGCATCCCGCACAGCTTCAACTTCTACGAGAAGAACAAGCTGGTGCGGAAGGAGCGCGACGCCAACGGCGACGGCAAGATCGACGTCTGGGAGTACTGGGAGAACGGCGAGGTCGACCGGGTCGGCATCGACAGCGACGGCGACGGGCAGGTCGACCACTGGGAGACCCGCAAGACGGCCCAGGCGCCCGAGCCCGAGGCCGCGGGCGGGCTCCGCAAGTAGTCAGGGGGCGTAGCCGAGCCCCAGCACCGCCTCGACCCCGCCGCCGGCGCCGGCGGTCCAGCGCTCGGCCAGCTCGACCGAGAGCGCCAGGTCGCGCCTGGCGAACCACTGGAGGCCGGCCCGCGCCGCGCCGGTGGTGCGGGACGACTCTCCATCGGCCGACAGCAGCACCCCGACCTCGACCCCGAGCAGCGGCCGCCACCTCCCCAGCTCAGGCCCCCATCGAAGCCCGAGCGCTGGCGTGACGGCGGCCGTGGCGCGGCCCCCCGGACGATCCGCGGACCCGAAGCCGAGCCGGGCCTCGGCCTCCAGCCACCCCTCCACCCAGCAGCTGGTGACGGCGGTGACCCGCAGGGCGGTGGCGCCGGCGCGCTCGAAGAGGGCGCCTTCCAAGGAGAATCCAACCGGCGGCGGCACCCCGAAGGCGTGCGCAGGGAGGATCAGCAGGGGCACGACCAGGGCGAGGACGGGCGTTCGCATGTGGCACGCCAGGAGCAATCCTCGTGCTCACCATGCCCACCCGACCTCCCCTCCTCGGCGCCCTGAGCTTCCTGGTCCTCGTCACCGGCTGCCTCGCCTCGCCGCTGGTCCACCCCCGCGCCGCCGAGGAGCTGCGGCGCGGCTACGCCCACCTCCAGGCTGGTGACGGCGAACGCGCCGAGGTGGCCTTCGAGCACGCCCTCGAGTTCGCGCCCGACCTCCCCGAGGGCTGGAACGGCCTGGGCGTGGTGGCGAGGAGCCGGAACGACGCCGACACGGCGCGGGAGCGGTTCGCGCACGCGGTGCGGCTCGCACCGGGCTTCGCCGAGGGGCACGCCAACCTAGGCGAGGCGCTGCTGACGCTGGAGCGCCCGGGCGAGGCGATCGAGGAGCTGCGGGCCGCGCTGCGCATCGATCCCGACCTGGCCGCGGCGCGACAGAACCTGGCCCGCGCCCTGCTCCACGAAGGACTGGTCGACAAGGCGCGGCGGCCGGGGAGCTGGGGCGAGGCGCGCCGCGAGTACCTCCACCTGCTCGAGTCGTTGCCCGACTCGCCGGCGGCCCACGCCGACCTGGCCTTCATGGACTACCTCTCCGGGCGCTTCGCGCCTGCCGAGCGCGGCTACCGGCGGGCCGCCGACCTGGCGCCGTCCTCGGACCGGCTGCTCGGGCTCTGCCTCTCCCTGGTCCGGCTCGGCCGGTGCGGCGAGGCGGTCACGGCCTGCGACCGCTGCCTCGACATCTTCCCTTCCAACCGGGCCTGCCTGGCGAGCCGGAGCGGCGCGGAGGTTTGTCGCGACGAGGCCAGCTTCTAGCGCCGCCGACGACTACTTGATCTGCCAGGTGTCGCTGCCGGCGATGAGCTTGAGCACGTCGACGTCGCCCTTCTTGGCCTTGGCGGCGTTGATCATGTCCCAGGTCAGCTCCTCGGCGGTCGGCCGCGAGACGTCGCGGAAGACGCCGATGGGCGTCGGGAACCCCGGCTTGAGCGCCAGGTTGGCGAGCATGAAGGCCATGGTCGGATCGTCGCGCTTGGCGTCGTGGACCAGGACGTCCGGCTCGGTCACGCCGTGCTCACCGACGGTGACCACCTCCAGCTCCGCGGTCTTGGCGTTGAAGCGGATGCCCTTCTTGTTGTCCTTGCCGTAGAGCAGGGGCTTGCCGTGCTCCATGCGGAGCAGGGCGTCGGCCTTGACCGACTTTTCGGTGATCGAGGTGTAGGCGCCGTCGTTGAAGACCGGGCAGTTCTGGTAGATCTCGGTGAAGCAGCTGCCCTTGTGCTCGGCAGCGGCCTTGAGCACCAGGCCGAGGTGCGCCCCCTCGACGTCGATGGAGCGGGCCACGAAGGTGGCGCCGGAGCCGATGGCCAGCGCCGGCGGGTTGAACGGCGCGTCGGGCGAGCCGTGCGGCGTGGTCTTGGTCTTCTTGCCGATCTCGGAGGTCGGGGAGACCTGGCCCTTGGTCAAGCCGTAGATCCGGTTGTTGAAGAGCAGCAGCTTGAGGTCGATGTTGCGCCGCATGGCGTGGATGAAGTGGTTGCCGCCGATGGCGAGCGCGTCGCCGTCGCCGGTCACGACCCAGACCATCAGCTCGGGGCGCGAGACCTTGAGCCCGGAGGCGAAGGACGGGGCCCGGCCGTGCAGCGTGTGCATCCCGTAGTTGTTCATGTAGTACGGGAAGCGCGACGAGCAGCCGATGCCGGAGATGAAGACGATGTCCTCACGCTTGCGGCCGACGGCGGGCAGCGCCTTCTGCACCTGGTTGATGATGGAGAAGTCGCCGCAGCCGGGGCACCAGCGCGGATCGACGCCCGACTCGAAGTCCTTCTTGCTGTAGACCGGCAGGGAGGTGTTCTCGGTGGCCATGTGTGTGTCTCCTGTCCGGGGTCCTAAAGGACCTCGAGGACCTTGCTGGCGAGTTCGGCGATCTTGATGGGCTTCCCGTTGATCCGGTTGAACTGCACCGGGTCGACGCCGGGGAACATGCCGCGCAGGTAGAAGGCCAGCTGCCCGTTGTTGACCTCGGGCACCATGATCTTCTTGAACCCCTTCATGACCGCGGCCAGGTTCTTGGGGAGGGGGTTGAGCCAGCGCAGGTGGACATGGGAGACCGCCTTGCCCTGCCCCTGGAGCTGCTCGGCGGCGCCGCGGACCGAGCCGAAGGTGCCGCCCCAGGAGACCAGCAGCACGTCGCCGCTCGGCTTCCCGAAGACCTGCACGTCGGGGACGTCCTCGACCACGTTGGCGATCTTCTGGGCCCGGGTCAGGACCATGCGCTCGTGGTTCATGCCGTCGTAGGAGACCATGCCCGACATCGAGTCCTTCTCGAGGCCGCCGATGCGGTGCTCGAGGCCGGGGGTGCCCGGGATGGCCCAGGGGCGGATCAGCTTGGCGTCCCGCTTGTACGGCATGTAGGCGCCGTCGTGATTCGGCGTGGTCTGGTACTTCACCTCGAACTTGGGCAGCTCGCCGGCCAGCGGCACCTTGAACGGCTCGGAGCCGTTGCCGAGGTAGCCGTCGGTGAGCAGCAGCACCGGGGTCATCCACTTGGTGGCGATCTTCATGGCCTCGATGGCGGCCCAGAAGCAGTCGGCCGGGCTCTGCGCGGCCAGCACCGGCATGGGCGCCTCGCCGTGGCGGCCGAAGAGGGCAACCAGCAGGTCGGACTGCTCGGTCTTGGTCGGCATGCCCGTCGACGGGCCGCCGCGCTGCACGTTGACGATGACCAGCGGCAGCTCGGCGATGACCGCCAGCCCCATCATCTCGGCCTTGAGGGCCAGGCCCGGGCCGGAGGTGGTGGTGCAGCCGAGGGCGCCACCAAACGAGGCGCCGATGGCCGACCCGATGCCGGCGATCTCGTCCTCGGCCTGGTAGGTCACCACGCCGTGCTCCTTGAAGTAGGACATCTCCTGGAGGATCTCGGTGGCCGGCGTGATCGGGTAGCTGCCGAGGAAGACCTGCTTGCCGGTCAGCTTGGCCACGGTGGCGAAGCCGAGCGCCACGGCGAAGTTGCCGGTGACCGTCCGGTAGGTGCCGGGCGGGAGCTTGGAGGCCGGGACCTCGTAGCGCTGCAGCCCGACCTCGACGGTCTCGCCGAATGCGTAGCCGGCCTTGAAGACCTTCTGGTTGGCCTCGACGAACTGGGGCTTCTTGCCGAACTTCTTCTGGATCTGCTCCAACTGCTGCTCCATGGGCCGGCTGTAGAGCCAGTACATGAGGCCGAGCGCGAAGTAGTTGCGGCAGCGGGCGGTCTCCTTGGAGGAGAGGCCCGAGCCCTCCAGCGCGTGATCGGTCAGCATCGACATGTCGATGGAGAGGACCTTGTAGGCGTGCTTGAGGGCCTCGTCGTCGAGCGGGTTCGACTTGTAGTCGGCCTTCTCGAGGTTGGACGCGTTGAAGGCGCCCTTGTTCACGATCAGCATGCCGCCGGCGCGCAGGTCCGGGAGGTTGGTCTTGAGCGCGGCCGGGTTCATCGCCACCAGCACGTCGGGCGCGTCACCGGGGGTGTGGATCTCGCGCGAGCCGAAGTTGACCTGGTAGCCGGAGACGCCCGAGAGCGAGCCGGCCGGCGCGCGGATCTCGGCAGGGTAGTCCGGGAAGGTGGCGAGGTCCGTGCCCGCCAGCGCGTTGGCGCGGGTGAACTCGGTGCCGGTGAGCTGCATGCCGTCGCCTGAATCTCCGACGAACCGGATGGTGACCGTCTCGACCTGCTGGACCTTGGATGGCGTGGACATGTGGCCCTGCATCTCCTTGCGAGGGGGACCCAAGCTGCAAAAAGGGGGTCCTGTATGCCGGATCACCTCCCCGAAGTCAACGCAGTGCGCCGTTAAGCCAGCGAAACAACAGGCTTATTCTGGACCTGACTCGTCCGCTTTGCCCTCTCATGGGGGACTCCGTCCCAGAAAGGTCCGTAATCGGGGAGCTTGCACGGTCCGGCGGCTCCGTCGCAGGCCACCGGCGGTTCCGTCGCACGCCGCCGGCAGCTCACAGCTCAGGCGGGCGGAAAGATCTTCCCGGGGTTGAGCAGGCCGAGCGGATCGAAGACCGCCTTGAGCCGCCGCTGCAGGGCCACCGCCTCCCTCCCCTGCTCCAGCTCGAGGAAGTCGCGCTTGGCCAGCCCCACTCCGTGCTCTCCGGTGATGGTCCCGCCCAGCTCGATGGCGGCGCGCAGGATGGCGGCCACCGCCTCGTCGACCCGGGGCCGCTCCTCGACCCGGTCATACATGACGTTGCAGTGGAGGTTGCCGTCGCCGGCGTGGCCGTAGGTGGCCACCTCCAGCCCGACCGAGAGCCCGATGGCCTTGGCGCGCGCCACCATCTCCGGGATCTTCGAGCGCGGCACGGCGATGTCCTCGGAGAGCTTCATGGGGTGGATGGCCTTCAGGTTGACCGAGAGGTAGCGGCGCACCTCCCATATCTCGCGCCGCTGCGCCTCGCCCTGGGCCACCAGCACCTCGCCCCTGGCGTCGGCCGCCACCAGGTCGGCCACCCGGACGATCTCGGCGAAGACCTGCTCCTCGTCGTTGCCGTCGGTCTCGACCAGCAGCAGCGCCCCGGCCCCGGTGGGGAAGCGCCCCGGCGAGGTGCGGGCGATGGCGGCCAGCGAGACGTCGTCCATCAGCTCGAGGCAGCGTGGGATCACGCCCTGGGCCAGCACCCGGGAGACGGCGCGGGCCGCGGCGCCGACGTCGGCGAAGGCCACCAGGGCGGTCGCCACGTGGCGCGGCCTCGGCAGGAGCTTCACCATGATCTCGGTGACCACCGCCAGCGTCCCCTCGCTCCCCACCAGCAGCGCGGTAAGGTCGTAGCCGGCCACGCCCTTGATGGAGCGGTGACCGGTCCGGATCACCTCGCCGGTCGGCAGCACGGCGCGCAGCCCCAGCACGTACTCGCGGGTGACGCCGTACTTGAGGGCCCGCGGCCCGCCGGCGTTCTCGGCCACGTTGCCGCCCAGGGTGCAGAGCTCCAGCGAGTTGGGGTCCGGCGGGTAGAAGAGGCCGTGCTTCTCGACCTCGGCCTGGAACGTGGCGAGGATGACGCCCGGCTCGACGCGGGCCACCAGGTCCTCCGGGTTGATCTCGAGGATGCGGTTGAGCCGCTCGGTCGAGAGGGCGATGCCTCCCTGGATCGCGAGGCTCCCCCCCGACTTGCCGCTCCTCGCCCCGACCGGCACCACCGGCACCCGGTGGCGGGTGGCCACCTCGAAGACCGCCTGGATCTCGGCCTCGCTCTCCACCTTGACGACCACCTCGGGCGGGAAGCTGCCGAGCTCCGACTCGTCCCGGCCCCAGGGCTCGAGCGCCTCGGCGTCGCCCGCCAGCACCCGCCCCGGCGGCAGCCGCGCCTGCAACTCGGCCAGCGCCGCCTCCCGCGCCGGGGTCATCCGTAGACCTCGAGGTTGGCGCCGGTCGAGGCGTCGGGGGCGTCGAGCGCCGCGAAGACCACCACCTTGGCGACGTCGTCGGGCAGCATCTGGGGCGCGAAGGTGGTCTGACGCAGCATGGCGGTGTCGACGCTGCCGGGCGAGACCGCCATGGCCTGGACGCCGAAGGGGCGCAGCTCCTCGGCGAGGCAGCGGGTCAGCCCCAGCAGCCCCCACTTGGCGGCGTTGTAGGCGCTCGCCTCGGCGGTGCCGAGCGTGGCCGAGATCGACGCGACGTTGACGATGCGGCCGGTGCGGCGCGCCTTCATGCCGGGGAGCACGACCCGGGCGCAAAGGAAGGGGCCGGTCAGGTTGACCTCCAGCGAGCGGCGCCACTCGGCCGGCGCCAGCGCGTCGACGGCGCCGCGCACCAGCACCCCGGCGTTGTTGACGAGCAGGTCGCAGGGGCCGAGCCGCCGCTCGTGCTCATGCAGCAGGCGCGCCACGTCGGCCTCGCTGGAGACGTCGCCGGTCACCGCCAGCGCGGCCTCACCACGCGCCACCACCTGCGCCAGCTCCGCGCCGGTGCGGGCGAAGACCGTGACGGCCAGCCCGCGGGCGGTCAGGGCGCGAGCCACCGCCTCGCCGATGCCGCGCCCGCCGCCGGTGACGATGGCGGTGGCCGGCCTCACCGGCCGGCTCCCCGGCCGCGCCTGGGCCGGCGCGTCGCCGGGCCGGTGACCCGTGCAGCGCCGGGCCCGCCCCGCGCCACCGCCGCCAGGAAGCGCCGCGAGAGGGCGCCATCCTCGGCCATCACCCCGGCGAAGAACTGGGCGTGAGCCCGGGCCCGGGGCCGGCGCTCGCCGCGCACCGAGAGGCACATCTGCTCGGCCTCCAGCACGCAGGCGGCGCCGCGCGCTCCGGCGTGGACCATGAGCGCCTCGGCCACCTGCCTCGCCAGGTCCTCCTCCAGCACCAGCCGGTGCGCCAGGGCGTCGACCAGCCGGGCCAGTTGCCCGAAGCCGACCACCCGGCCGCCCGGGACGTAGGCCACGTGGGCCAGGCCGCGGGAGGGGAGCAGGTGGTGCGGGCAGATGGAGTGGAAGTCGATGCCGGTCACCGCCACCAGCTCGCGCCCGCTGGAGGGCATCGCCTCGCGCAGGATCTCGGCCGGGTCCTGGCGGTAGCCGTCGAGCAGGTCGTTGGTCCAGGCCTCGGCCACGCGCTCCTCGGTGGCCTCGAGGTCGGGGCCGCGGCGCACCTCGGCAGGGAGCCCGAGGGCGTCGAGGAAGCGGCCGACCGAGCGCGCCAGCGCGCCGGCCTCCCCGGGCCGCGCCGGCCTGCGCTTAGGGACGCCCACCCGGCCCCCGGTAGGTGACGCAGGAGTCGGGGATCTCGAAGAGCCGCACCTCGACCAGCCCGGGGAGGTCGGCCACCAGCGCCTCCCAGATCCAGCGGGCGATGTTCTCGGCGGTCGGGTTCTCGAGGAAGTCGTTCAGGACCTGGTGATCGGCGCGGGCCAGCACCTTGTCGCCGACCACCTGCTTGATGACGCCGAAGTCGGCGATCATGCCGGTGGCCGGATCGACCTCGCCCTCCAGGCCGATGAAGAACTTGTAGTTGTGGCCGTGCATCCGGAAGCAGGGACCCTGGTACCGGGGCAGCCGGTGCGCCGCCGCGAAGTAGAACTCCACGTCGAGGCGCATGCGCCGCCGGTCGGTGTAATCGATGGTCGCCATGGGCGGTCTATAGCCGGGCGCGGATTTCCCCGCCCGGCCAGTCCGGGGGCCTGACCTACGCCGACGGGGGCGACTGGCCGGCGGCCCGCTTGGCCTCCTCGGCCGCCTCGGCCGAGGCGTTGAGCGCGTTCTTGAGCACCTGGCTGGGGCGGAACGTCAGCACACGCCGGGCCGAGATCTCGATCTCCTCGCCGGTCTGCGGGTTGCGGCCGACCCGGGACTTCTTGTCCCGGACGATGAAGTTGCCGAAGCCGGAGATCTTGATCTTCTCACTGTGCTCGAGCGTCTCCTTGATGGTGTCGAAGACCATCTCCACGATCTCCGCGGCTTCCTTCTTGGAGAAGCCAACCTTCTCGTAGACGCTCTCGATGATGTCGGCCTTGGTCACGGTCGTTCCTCGTTCAGGTCGAGCTAACTACTGAATTCGGTAGCCGATTTTCCCGGGGCTGTCAATTGCGTGGACCGGTGTTTGTGGCCGGGCCGGCCTGCTCCTCGGCGCGCCGGCGCTCGGCACGGCTCTCCGCGGCCGCGCCGTCCAGCCGCGCCGAGGTCGCCCGCTCGCTGGCGGCGGGGACCGGCGGCGCGTCGTGAAGCTCGCGCCCCAGTCCCGCGGTGCGGGCCAGGACCCAGCCCGAGCCTGCCGTGGCCAGCAGCGCGAGGCCCAGCGCCAGCCACGCCAGGCGTCCACCCTCGCGGCGAGCGCGCCACGCCAGCACCGCGGCCCCGAGTCCGGTGAGCAGGCCGAAGGGGGCGGCCAGCGGGCTCCAGCTGGCGAAGAGCCCGGCCAGGGCGAAGCCGAGGGCGATGGCGGCGCGCCGGACCGGAGGCGTCATCCTCAGCCCCGCAGCTCGGCGCCGACCGCGCGCCGCAGCCGATCGACGATGCGCCCGTGGGCGGCGTCGGCCTCGACGTCGGTGAGGGTCCGGTCGGCCGCGCGGTAGCGAATGGCCAGCGCCAGGCTCTTCCGGCCGGCCGCCAGGGGCGCGCCCCGGTAGACGTCGAAGAGCGTGACCTCTTCGCAGAGCGGCTCCTCCCCGACCAGCGCCGTCACCGCCGCGGCGGCCACGGCCTCGTCGACCACCACCGCCAGATCGCGCAGCACAGCCGGGAGCCTTGGGATGGGCCGATGCCCCGCCACCAGCCGCGAGGCGGCCAGCAGGGCCGAGGTGTCGAGCTCGAAGGCCAGCACGCCGCGGGGCAGGTCGAAGGCCTGGGCCAGGCGCGGGTGGATCTCGCCGAGCGCACCGAGCCGGGTGCCGTCGGCGGCGCGCACCAGCGCCGCGGCTCGCGGGTGGAGCCAGGCCACCGCCCGCCCCGCCTGCTCGAAGGTGGCCGCCGCGCCGAGCGCAGCCAGCAGCCCCTCGACCGCCGCCTTGAGATCGTGGAAGTCGACCGCCTCCCCGGGCGAGGCCCAGGAGAGCGGGCTGCGCCGGCCGGCCAGCACCGCCGCCACCACCGGCCGCTCCAGCGCAGGCGGATCGCGATCGGCGCCGGTCCGGGGCCAGAAGGCGGTGGCCACCTCGTAGAGCCGGGCGCTGTCACGCCCCTGGCGGCGGTTGTGGGACGCCACGCGGAGCAGCGAGGGGACCACGCTGGTCCGCATCACCGCCAGCTCGGCGCTGATGGGGTTCTTGAGGGCCACCGGCTTGACCCCGGGCTCGAAGGCCTCGAGGTCCAGCGGCGGCACGAAGGCGTAGCTCACCACCTCGCGGAACCCCAGCCCCTCCAGCGCCGCGCGGGTGCGGGCCTGGGCCTCGAGGCGCGGCGCCAGCGCCGGGGTCTGGAGCGCCAGGCGCGGCAGGGTCTCGGGGATGGCCTGGAAGCCGATGGTCCTGACCAGCTCCTCGACCAGGTCCTCCTCGATGGCCACGTCGACGCGCCAGCTCGGCACCTCCCAGCTCGCCCCCTCGCCGTCCGAGTCGCGCTCGGTGAAGCCGAGGCCGCCGAGGATGCGGCGGGTCTCGTTGGCGGCCACCTCCATGCCGAGCAGCTGGCCGGGGCGCCTCCAGCGCAGCCGCACCGTGGTCCGCGGGGCGGCCTTCGGCTGGGCGTCGACCAGGCCGGGGCGCACCGTGCCCCCGGCCAGCTCGGCGATGAGCGCGGCGCAGCGATCGAGCGCGGCGGTGACCATGCCGAGGTCGGCGCCCCGCTCGAAGCGGTGCGAGGCCTCGGTGTGGAGGCCGTGTCGCTTGGCGGTGCGGCGGACCGTGGCCGGCTGGAACCAGGCCGACTCGACCAGGACCCGCGTGGTGCCGGCCGAGATCTCGGAGACGCCACCGCCCATGACCCCGGCCAGGGCGCTGGCCCGGTCACGGTCGGCGATGACCAGGTCGTCGGCGTCGAGCCGCCGCTCCTTGCCGTCGAGCGTGGTCATGGTCTCGCCGGGGCGGGCGATGCGGACCACGATCTCGGCGCCGGCCACCTGGTCGAGGTCGAAGGCGTGGAGCGGGTGCCCCAGCTCGAGCAGGACCAGGTTGGTGACGTCGACGACGTTGGAGATGGCGCGGATGCCGCAGCGCTCCAGCCGCTGCTGCAGCCAGAGCGGCGAGGGGCCGATGGTGACGCCCTCGACCACCCGGGCGGCGTAGCGGGCGCACTTCTCCGGCGCCTCGATGCGGACCCGGACCGCCTCGGCGGCCGGCGGGCCACCCTCGCGCAGCGCCCCGGCCGGGCGCTTCAGTGGCTGGCCGAGCGCGGCGGCCACCTCGCGGGCGATGCCGAGGTGCGAGAGGGCGTCGGGCCGGTTGGGGGTGACGTTGACCTCGAAGAGCACGTCCTCGAGCTTGAGCGCCGCGGCGATGGGCGTCCCCGGCACCGCGTCGGTGGGGAGGATGAGCAGGCCGCTGGCGTCCTCGGAGAGCCCCAGCTCACGCGCCGAGCAGAGCATCCCGGACGACTCGACGCCGCGCAGCTTCGCCTTCCCGATCTTCGTGCCGCCGGGCAGCGTGGCGCCGACCGTGGCCAGCGGCACCAGGTCGCCGACCGCGTAGTTCTTCGCCCCGCAGACCACCTGCAGCGGCTGGCCATCACCGCGGTCGATGGAGGTGACCGAGAGCTTCTCGGCGTCGGGGTGCCTCACCGAGGAGAGCACGCGGGCCACCACCACGCCAGTCAGACCCTGCCCGGTCCGCTCGATGGCCTCGACCTCGAGGCCGACGTCCGTGAGCCTGCGCGCCAGCTCCTCGGGAGCCGGCAGGTCGACGAACTCGGAGAGCCACTGGAGTGAGATCCGCATGGGCGCCGCGCCCTCCGGAAGGGCTAGAACTGCTCGAGGAAACGGAGGTCGTTCTCGAAGAAGAGCCGCAGGTCGTCGATGCCGAAGCGGAGCATGGCCATGCGCTCCACCCCCATGCCGAAGGCGAAGCCGCTGTAGCGAGCCGGGTCGATGCCGACGTTGGCCAGCACCCTGGGGTGGACCATGCCGGCTCCCAGCACCTCCAGCCAGCCGGTCTCCTTGCAGGTCCCGCAGCGCGCGCCGGCCTTCTTCCCGGTGCCCCCGCAGATGGTGCAGGAGACGTCGACCTCGGCCCCCGGCTCGACGAAGGGGAAGTAGCTGGGGCGGAAGCGGGTGCGGGTCTCCGGTCCGAAGAAGGCCCGGGCGAAGGCGGCCAGCGTCCCCTTGAGATCGGCGAAGGTGATCCCCTCGTCGACGCAGAGCCCCTCGACCTGGTGGAACATGGGCGAGTGGGTCATGTCGTAGTCGGACCGGTAGACGCGCCCCGGGCAGACGATGCGGATGGGCGGCCTGCCGGCCTTGAGCATGGAGCGGATCTGCACCGGCGAGGTGTGGGTCCGCAGCACCACGTCGCCCTTCTGCTCGCCCGGGCCGAGCGTGGCCTCGTCGACGTAGAAGGTGTCCTGCATGTCGCGGGCCGGGTGATCCGCCGGGATGTTGAGGGCCTCGAAGTTGTACCAGTCGAGCTCGATCTCCGGCCCGTCGGTCACCTCGTAGCCGAGCCGCTGGAATACCCCGACGATGGCCTCTCGCGCCTGGGTGATGGGGTGGCGCCCGCCTCGCGGCAGCAGAGCGCGACCCGGGAGCGTCACGTCGAGCGCCGGGCCGGCCAACTCGGCCTCGAGCGCGGCGCCGGAGAGCGCCCCCTTGCGGGCGGAGAGCAGCGCCTCGACCTGGTCCCGGACGCGGTTGGCCACCTCGCCGAGGCGCGGACGCTCCTCGGCCGGCAGGGCGCCCATGCCGCGCAACACGGCGGAGAGCTCACCCTTCTTCCCGAGGAAGCGGACCCGCAGCTCCTCGAGCGCCCGCTCGTCGGCGGCGGAGGCGGTGGCCTCGCGCGCGCCGAGGGCGAGCGACTCGAGCTGTCCGAGCAGGTCGGCCACGCCGTGCCTTTCAGTGCCCGGGCACGGGCTAGGCGCTGGCGGCCTTGACGACGGCCGCGAAGTCACCGGGCGCGGAGAGCGCCAGGTCGGCCAGGATCTTCCGGTCGACGACCACGCCGGCCTTCTTCAGGGCGGCGGTCAGCTTCGAGTAGGTGGTGCCGTTGAGCCGCGCCGCCGCGTTGATGCGGACGATCCAGAGGGCGCGGAAGTCGCGCCGCTTCTGCCGCCGGTCGCGGGTGGCGTAGTCCTGGGCGCGCTCGACCGCCTGGTTGGCGCGCTTGTAGCAGTTCTTGCGGCGGCCACGGAACCCCTTGGCCAGCTTGAGGACGCGGTTGCGACGACGACGAGCCTTGATTCCCTTTTTGACGCGCATCTTCTACTCCTGTCGCCGGCGGGAGGCGACCGGTTGGTCGCGCTTGTGGTCCCCGCCTGGCAGCTGTGACCGGGTGTCTCCAGGACGCCTACCGGGCGTACGGGAAGCACTCCTTGATCTTCATGGCATCCGAGCTGCCGAGGTGGCTGGTGCCACGCAGGCCGCGCTTCTGCTTGGGGGTCTTGCCGAAGGTCGCCAGGTGGCGAGATCCGGCGCGGCGGAACTTCACCGCTCCGGACTTCTTCACCTTGAAGCGCTTCTTGGCGCCGCTGTTGGTCTTGAGCTTGGGCATCTGGTCGTTCTCTCTGTCTCTTCCTGGTGTGCGCGCCGCTTCACGTCGCGGCGTCGTGACTACGGTTCGGCGCCCGGCGCGGCGGCCGGGGGGGCCGGTTCGACTTCGACGGGCGCGGGGACCGGAGCGGCCGAGGCTGCGGCGCTGGCCTCTCCGGCGAGTTTGGCGTTGCGGGCGGCCGACTCGGCGCGGGAGCGCTGGGCCTGCAGCATCTTCGGGTTGGGGGCGAGGATCATGAACATCTGGCGCCCCTCCATGCGGGGCGCCGCCTCGATCACCGCCACGTCCTTCAGGTCCTCGATGATCTCCTGCAGCACCTTCTGGCCCATCTCGCGGTGCGACATCTCGCGGCCGCGGAACATCACGGTGATGCGGGCCTTGTTCGACTCCTCGAGGAACTCGCGGACCTTCTTGATCTTGACGTTGTAGTCGTGCTCCTCGGTGCGGGGACGGAACTTGATCTCCTTGAGGAGCACCACCACCTGATTCTTCTTGGCCTCGTTCTGCTTCTTCTTCTCCAGGTACTTGAACCGCCCGTAGTCCATGATCTTGCAGACGGGCGGCTTGGCGAGCGGGCTGACCTCGACCAGGTCCATCCCGTCCTCCTGCGCCTTGGACAGCGCCTGATCGATCGTCAGGACGCCAAGCTGTTCGCCAGACGCACCGATGACCCGCACCTCACGCGCCTTGATGCGGCGGTTGGTGCGTGCGTCACGGTTCGTCCTCTGATCCCGCTGATTCAGACGGTGCTCCTTGGAGAAAACCCCGGCAGGCCGGGACGTGGCGTCCCGGACCGGCCTGAAAAGAACGCGTAGGATATGGATCTCGCGGGCAAAGTCAAACCGGAGCGCCGGTGCCACGCCCGCACCGGCCTCCACCCCTGCCCTGTCGAGCTTTCCGCTATGCGGCGGTCGGGTCGGAGGAATCCTTCTTGGCCTCGCGGATCCAGCTCATCATCCCCCGAAGGCGGCCCCCGACCTCCTCGATCGGGTGAGCCGCCTCGGCGGTCCGGTACTTTTCAAAGGTCGGCCCGCCCACCATGTTCTCGATGATGAACTCCTTGGCGAACTGGCCCGACTGGATCTCCTTGAGGATCTTGCGCATCTCGTCCTTGGTCTGGGCGTTCACGATGCGCGGACCGCGGGTGTAGTCGCCGTACTCGGCGGTGTCGGAGATGGAGTGGCGCATCCAGGCCAGCCCGCCCTCGTACATCAGGTCGACGATGAGCTTGAGCTCATGGAGGCACTCGAAGTAGGCGCTCTCCGGCTGGTAGCCGGCCTCGACCAGCACCTCGAAGCCGCACTTCACGAGCGCCGAGGCGCCGCCGCAGAGGACCGCCTGCTCGCCGAAGAGATCGGTCTCGGTCTCCTCCTTGAAGGTGGTCTCGAGCACGCCGGCGCGGGCGCAGCCGATGCCGTGGGCGTAGGCCAGGCCCACCGCCTTGGCCTGCCCGGCGTCCTGGTGGATGGCGATCAGCCCGGGGATGCCGCGGCCGTCCTGGTACTGGCGACGGACCATGTGGCCTGGCCCCTTGGGCGCGATCAGCAGCACGTCGACGCCGGGAGGCGGGCGGATCTGCCCGTAGTGGATGTTGAAGCCGTGCGCGAAGAGCAGCGCCTTGCCCGGCGTGAGGTAGGGGGCGATCTCGGCGTCGTAGACCCGCTTCTGGGTCTGGTCCGGGATCAGGATCATGATGACGTCGGCCTCCTTGGAGGCCTCCGCCACCGTGAGCACCCGCAGCCCGGCCCCCTCGGCCTTGGCCTTGGACTTCGAGCCGGCCCCCAGGCCGACCCGCACGTCGACGCCCGAATCGCGCAGGTTGAGCGCGTGGGCATGGCCCTGGCTGCCGTAGCCGATGACGGCCACCTTGCGCTTCTTCAACAGGCCGAGGTTCGCGTCCTTCTCGTAATAGATCGTCGCCATGTGCGTGCTCCTTCAGTCGAGCTTGATGGGCTACTTCAGTGAGGGGGGGGCCAACGTCTTGAAGCCACGCTCCAGCGCGATGCGGCCGGAGCGGCAGACCTCCTGGATCCCGAAGGCGCGCAGGCGATCCTCCAGCGCGTCGAGCTTCCCGGCGTTGCCCGAGGCCTCGACCACCAGGGCGTCGGGCGAGACGTCCACGATGGTGGCCTCGTAGGTCTCGGCCAGGGCCCGCAGCTCGGCGTGGTTGCGCTCGGGGGTGCGGATCTTCACGAGCATGAGCTCGCGCTCGATGAGGTCCTGCGGCGAGAGCTCGCGGACCTCGACCACCGGCACCAGCTTCTGGACCTGGCGCACCACCTGCTCGACGGTCTTGGTGGAGAGCAGCACCACAATGGTCATGCGCGAGTAGTCGGGCCGCTCGGTGGGACCGACCGTGAGGCTGGAGATGTTGTAGCCGCGCCGCGAGAAGAGGCCGGCGATGCGGTGCAGCACGCCCGGCTTGTTCTCGACCAGGAGGCTGATGGTGTGGCTGGAGCCGTTCGGCTTCTCTTCGTTGCGTTCCATGTGTTTACTCCCCGTCGATCATGTCGTTGAGGGGCGCGCCGGCCGGGACCATGGGGAAGACCTTCTCCTGGCGGCGAACGCGCACGTCGATGATGGTGGGCCCGCTGTCGTTGGCGAGGGCCTGGTCGATGACCTGGTCCAGCTCCTCCACGGTCCGGGCCCTCAGGCCGAGGCAGCCGTAGGCGTCGGCCAGCTTGACGAAGTCAGGGCAGTCCGAGAGCGGCGTCTGGGCGAAGCGGTTCTCGTAGAAGAGCTCTTGCCACTGCCGCACCATGCCGAGGAAGAGGTTGTTGAGGATGAAGATCTTGATGGGCAGGTTCAGGTCGCGCGCGGTGGCGAGGTCCTGCAGCGTCATCTGGAAGGAGCCGTCGCCGTCGATCCCGATGACCAGCTCGCCGGGCCGGCCCAGCTGGATGCCGATGGCGGCCGGCAGGCAGAAGCCCATGGTCCCGAGCCCGCCCGAGGTGATGAACTGGCGCGGCCCGGAGGTCTTCCACCACTGCGCGGCGAACATCTGGTGCTCGCCGACGCCGGTGGTGACCACCGCCTTGCCGCCGGTCTTCTTCCAGATGGCCTCGATGACGTACTGCGGAAGCAGGTACTTCTGCCCAACCTGCGTGTACTTCATGGGGTGCTTCTCGCGCCAGGCCTCGACGCGCTTCAGCCATGGCTCCAGGTCGGGGCGCCCCTGGGCGGCGAAGAGGCGGCGCACCTCCTCGGTCAGCTGGGGGAGCAGCCGCTTCAGGTCGCCCACCAGCGGGACCGTGGCGGTGACCAGCTTGGAGATCTCGGCGGGATCGACGTCGAGGTGGATCACCTTGGCCTCGGGGGCGAAGGTGGAGAGCTTGCCGGTGACGCGGTCGTCGAAGCGGGCTCCGAGCGCGATCAGCAGGTCCGAGTTCTGCACCGCGAAGTTGGCGAACTTGCTGCCGTGCATGCCGAACATGCCGAGGCACTGCGGGCTGGTCTCGGGGAAGGCCCCCTTGCCGTGGAGCGTGGTGACCACCGGCGCGCCAATCAGCTCGGCGAAGGCGGCCACCTCGGCGTGGGCGCCGGCGGTCCGGACCCCGCCGCCCAGGTAGATGAGCGGGCGCGACGCGCCGCGGACCAGCGTGGCGGCGTCCTTGAGCCGCGGCTCCTCGCGCACCGGCGGGTGGTAGCCCGGGATGGAGACCGAGTCCGGGTACTCGAACTCGAACTCGGTGTTCTGGATGTCCTTGGGGATGTCGACCAGCACCGGCCCGGGGCGCCCGGTGCGGGCGATGTAGAAGGCCTCCTTGAGGATGCGCGGCAGGTCCTTGACGTCGGTCACCAGCCAGTTGTGCTTGGTGATGGGCATGGTGATGCCGGTGATGTCGGCCTCCTGGAAGGCGTCCGACCCGATCAGGCTGGTGGCCACGTTGCCGGTGATGGCCACCAGCGGCACCGAGTCCATGTAGGCATCGGCGATGGCGGTCACCAGGTTGGTGGCGCCCGGCCCCGAGGTCCCGAAGCAGACCCCGGTCCGGCCGGTGGCCAGCGCGAACCCCTCGGCGGCGTGGCCGCCGACCTGCTCGTGCCGGATCAGCACCTGCTGCGGCTTCACGCAGCCGAACATGGCGTCGTAGATGGGCAGGATGGTCCCGCCCGGCATGCCGAAGACGTACTCGACGCCCTCCGCTTCGAGGGCGCGGCGCACTGCCATCGCGCCGGTGATCTTCTCCTTGGCCATCGTTCGCTCCGTGTCGCTCGGTGTGGCGTGGGGGGACTGTGAAGGTTCAGGCTGCCGGGGTGTCGAGGCGCAGCGCCCGGACCACCGCCGCGCCGGCCTCGCCGGTCGATGCGGTGCCGCCCAGGTCGGGGGTGAGCAGGCCGGCCGCGATGGCCTGGTCGACCGCCCGCTCCACCGCCGCCGCCTCGGCCTCGAGGCCGAGCGAGTGACGGAGCAGCATGGCCACGCTCATGATGGTGCCGTAGGGGTTGGCGATCCCCTTCCCGGCGATGTCCGGGGCCGAGCCGTGGATGGGCTCGTAGAGGCCGCAGCGGCCCGCACCCAGCGAGGCCGAGGGGAGCAGGCCGATGGAGCCGGCCAGCACCGAGGCCTCGTCGGTGAGGATGTCGCCGAACATGTTCTCGGTGACCACCACGTCGAAGTCGGCCGGGCGGCGCACCAGCTGCATGGCGCAGCTGTCGACCAGCTGGTGCTCGTGCGTGCAGTCGGGGAACTCGGCCCTGACCACCCGCTCCGCCACCTCGCGCCAGAGCCGCGAGGTCTCGAGGACGTTGGCCTTGTCGACGCTGGTGATCTTCCTTCGGCGGCGGCGCGCCAGGGCGCCGGCCACCCGGACCACCCGCTCCACCTCGGCGACCGTGTAGCTGCAGAGATCGCTCGCGCTGGTGGCGGTCCGGGTCTTCTCGCCGAAGTAGATGCCGCCGGTCAGCTCGCGCACCACCAGCAGGTCGACCCCCACCAGCAGCTCGGGCTTGAGCGGCGAGGCGCCGGCCAGCCGCGGGTTGACGGTGACCGGGCGCAGGTTGGCGAAGAGGCCGAGCTCGCGCCGCAGGGCCAGCAGCCCCTGCTCTGGCCGGACCGGCGCCGACGGGCCCCAGCGCGGCCCGCCGATGGCGCCGAAGAGGATGGCGTCGGAGGCCCGGCAGAGGGCCAGGGTGGCCGGGGGGAGCGGCTGGCCGGTGGCGTCGATGGCGGCGCCGCCCACCAGCGCCTCGGTCAGCTCGAACTGGTGGCCGCCCTGCGCCGCCACGGCGCGCAGCACCGCGGCGCCCTGGCCGGCCACCTCGGGGCCGATGCCGTCGCCGCCCAGGACCGCGATGCGGGCCCTCATCGCGCCCCCTCGAAGACGGCGATGGCCTCGGCCTGCCCGAGCAGGAAGCCGAGCTCGTCGACGCCGTTGAGCAGGCAGTAGCGGCTGAACCCGTCGATGGCGAACGGCACCGCGGCGCCGCCCGGGATGGTCACGGTCTGGGCCTCGAGGTCGATGCGCACCGTCGCGCCCGGCGCCGCCACCAGGGCGGCGTGGCTGGCTGCGTCGACGACGATGGGGAGCAGGCCGTTCTTCAAGGCGTTGCTCTTGAAGATGTCGGCGATGCGGGTGGAGAGGACGGCCCGGAAGCCGTAGTCGTGGAGCGCCCAGGGGGCGTGCTCTCGCGAGGAGCCGCAGCCGAAGTTCTCGCCGGCTACCAGCACCGCGCAGCCCTGCGCCTCGGGCCGGTTGAGGACGAAGTCGGGCAGCGGCGCGCCGTCCGGTCCGTAGCGCCAGTCGGCGAAGGCCGACTTCCCCAGGCCGGCCTTGTCGGTGACCTTGAGGAAGCGGGCCGGGATGATCTGGTCGGTGTCGATGTTCTCCCGGGGGAGCACCACCGTCCGGCTCTCGATGACGCGGATGGGGTTCACGAGCGCACCTCGGCGAGGGCGCGGTGGTCGGACACCACGCCGGTCACCGCCGCCGCGGCCGCCGTGGCCGGGCTGGCCAGCAGCGTCCGCCCGCCCGCCCCTTGCCGCCCCTCGAAGTTCCGGTTGGAGGTCGAGACGCAGTACTGGCCGCGCTCGATCCGGTCGCCGTTCA
>JANYBC010000102.1 GCA_025360965.1 Anaeromyxobacter sp.
CCAGGCGCGGCGTGGGCGCGGGCTCCGCGCTCCCGGTCAGCCAGGAGTAGGCGAACAGGATCAGGAAGATCAGCACCGAGTAGGCCGCCGCGAAGCCGTACTGCTCGTTGCGCTGGAAGGCCCAGCGAAACGCCTCCGAAACCAGAATGTCCGTGCTCCCGCCGGGCTCGCCCCCGGAGACGAGGAAGATGATGTTGAACATGTTGAAGGTCCAGACCACCGAGAGGATCACCGCCGGCACCAGCGCCGGCTTGAGCGAGGGCAGCGTGATGGCGGTGAACTGCTGCCAGCGGGTGGCGCCGTCGACGCGGGCCGCCTCGTAGAGGTCGGCCGGGATCGACTGCAGCGCGCCGAGCGAGACCACCATCATGAAGGGGAAGCTGAGCCACCCGTTGGTGGCCAGCGCCGTCAGGTACGAGGTGAAGGGGGAGTCGAACCAGGAGATGGGCTCGAGGCCGGCCATGGCCAGCACCTGGTTCACGACGCCGAACTGCTGGTGGAACATCCCCTTCCAGATCAGCGCGGTGATGTAGTTGGGCATGGCCCACGGCAGGATCAGCAGCACCCGGTAGATGGGCCGGAAGGCCAACCCCTTGGTGTTGAGCACCAGCGCCAGGATCAGGCCGAAGGTGACGCCGAAGGTGACGTTGGTGATGGTCCAGATCACCGTGAAGAGGAAGGTCCAGTAGAAATTGAGGAAGTTCCAGACCAGGGCGCCGTCGGCGCCGCGCCGGGCGATGCCGAAGTCGGAGAGGATGGCCAGGTAGTTGCGGAACCCGACCCAGAGCTCGGAGAGCGGGGCGCCGGTGTTGTAGATGTTGGAGCTCGTGAAGCTGAGCGCGATGCCGTAGATGAACGGGAAGAAGACCAGCAGCGCGGTGCCGAACATGGCCGGCGCGATGTAGCGGTAGGCCTGCCGGTGGACCACCAGCGCCCGGCCGAAGCGGTAGAGCAGGCCGGAGCCGACCAGCGCCAGCGCCAGCAGCCCGAGCAGCGCCGCCGCCGCCACCGCCCCCAGCGCGTCGCCGCGCGCCTTCGCCACCTCGGCCTCGGCCCGCGCCTCGACCAGCCCTCCCTGCCCGTCGAGGAGCCCGCGCGGACGGCGCATCCGGTCGACGTCCCAGCGCCCGGCGTCGGGCGCCGGCTCGGCCGGGAGCCCCTCGGCCGCCTGCAGCCTCGCCGCGACCGCCTTCACCTCGCGTGCGTGGTCCGCGAGCTCGCGCTGCGCCTCGCGGTGACCGCGCTCGAGGTGACGCACGTCGTAGCCGCCGCGGGCCGCGAGCCCGCCGAGGAAGAGCGCGCCTGCCAGCAGCCCGTGAACCCAGGCGCGCCCGCCCAGGCGTGGCGCCAGGAACCAGAAGAGCAGCAGCAGCGCCGCCGCGATGGAGAGCACCGGCCACGGCCCGGGCGGGCGCCTCGTCGGCCCCGGCGGCAGGTCGAGCTGCACCAGCCCGACCACCGCCCCCTCCTCCTCGAGGGGCGCGGCCAGCCGCAGCCGCCCGCCCGGCAGCCGCTCCGACTCGAGCTCAGCCTTGTTGGCGCCGCCCTGGCGGTTCCCGTCCACCGCGCCGCGGAGCCGCTGGCCGCGGTCGAAGAGCACCTTGTCCTCCGGTGAGCCCCGCGCCAGCCGCCGGGGCGCCGCCTGCTCGCCACCGTCCACCTTCGCGGTCGAGGCCTCGAGCTCTGCCCCGGAGAGCCGGATCACCCGCGCCTCGGTCCCCTCCGGCTGCTCCCGCTGCCAGGCGGCCACCAGGCTCCGCACCGGCTCGCCCGCGGCGGCGCGCCGGACCAGCGCCTCGAGCGCCATGACCGTCACCGCCCCCCGGCGCATGGCCAGCTCTTCGCGCTGGTTGTTCCACTCCCCGCGCAGCAGCGCCCAGGCCCCGCCCATGCCGACGGCCAGGGCCAGGGCCAGGCCGGCGGTGAAGCGGCGACGGAGCAGGCGGGGTTCGGTCACGTCACTTGCTCTTGCGCAGGCCGGCGACGTCCTTCTCGACCGCCTTCTGGGCCACGTCGAGCGCGTCCTTCGGCGAAGCGCCCGAGTTGATCTTGTTGAGCGCGGTGGTGGCCGGCGACCAGACCATGGTCATCTCCGGCACGTTGGGCATGGGGATG
>JANYBC010000125.1 GCA_025360965.1 Anaeromyxobacter sp.
GGCGTGGCGGCCGAGGTCACGCCGCCGGAAATCTGACCGGCGAACGGGATGGCGACCGGGTGCTGACCGTTCAGGGTGGCCATCCAGGTCGTGCCGCGCAGGAAGACGTTGGAGCCGACCGTCGACAGGGTGCCGCTGCCCGGGAGCATGTTGGCGGCGGGGGTGATGAGCGAGGCGCCGGTGACGGTCGGCTCCAACGTCTTCCTGCGCGGCACGACCTGGATGGCCACCCTGAACGGTCAGCACCCGGTCGCCATCCCGTTCGCCGGTCAGATTTCCGGCGGCGTGACCTCGGCCGCCACGCCCGCCGAGTACGGCATTGCCACGAACGCTGGCTGCCTCGGCAACCCCCTCTGCGTGACCGGCGGCTCGGTCCCCGCGGCCGGCAACTACATCAAGCTCTACGGCGCCGTCGGCTCCGCCTCGATCGAGTGCGGCAGCTGCCACGAGCCCCACCTGGAGAACGGCGGCTCGAACGCCTTCTTCCTGCGCGTCCCGTCGACGGTCACCAACGGCCGCTGCGGCGCCTGCCACAAGAAGTAGCTTGACCCGAGGCGCGGGGCGCCCGCACGGCGTCCCGCGCCTTCTTCCGCTTCTTCGACCGCCACAATCCACGAGATGTGGTCGCCTCCCCCCGCTCCACGCCTGTCCTGAGCCAGCCGTGAAGAACGAGCCCCACGCCATCCGAGGTCCCGGGGGACAGCTCCCCCTCCGTCGCGATGACGAGGCCGGCTCCGATCTGCTCATGCTGATCGACGGCGAGACCAGCGGGCGGCCGCTCGACGAGGTGCTCTCCGAGTTCGGCCGTTCACGCAGCACGTACTACGAAAAGCTTCGCAGGTTCCGCGAGGAGGGCGTCGAAGGGCTGCTCTCCCGCCCGCCCGGCCCGCGCACCGCCTGGCGCCGTCCGCTCGAGGTGGTCCGCTTCATCGTCCGCGCCCGGCTCCGTGATCCGAACCGCAGCGCCGCGCTCATCGCCGGTGACCTGCTGCGCCACGGCCACGCCGTGAGCGTCCGCTCGGTGGAGCGCACCCTCAACCAGTTTGGCCTGACCCGCGGCGCCGCCGGCTCCCCCAGCATCACCGAGCCCAGCCTTGGCGAACCCGGCGAGGGCGACCGCGATGGGAGAGGCTAGGGCGATGCGCCTCGGCCCCGGGCTCCTCGCGCTCGTCGCGCTGGCGGCGGCGCCGGTCCTGGCCAGCGCCAGCACCTTCCCGACCCGCCAGGGCGAGTCGGGGCTGCTCGACGTCCCTGACACCAACCTGATCGAACGCCGCACCGCCATGCTCGGCCTGGAGGTCGGCTACGACCACGCCCCGGGCACCCCGGACCGCGTCGGCCCCATGCCGCTCTCGCTCGGCGTAGGCCTGGGGCGCTTCGAGTGGGCGGTCGCGGTCCGAGAGTCGGGCAGCCCGGGCGATCCCCGCCCGGCGCCGCTGCTGATCTCGACCGCGGTCAAGGTCGGCATCCTGGCCGCCTCCGGGTACCGCCCCGGCCTGGCCGTCGACGCCTACCTCGATCGCTTCAACCTGGGCAGTACCCCGGGCGGTCGCCTCATCCTCTCGACGGCCCCCATCGGCCAGCTCCGGCTGGCCGGCTACCTCGGGTACGAGAGCCAGTCGGGAGGCCCCTCGGGTCCGACCGCAGGCCTGGCCGCCTCGGCGCGCAACGCCTTCGGCATCGAGTTCGTCCTCGAGGCGCTCCACACTCCGCGGGGTGACCTGTTCGGTGGCGCCGTTCGCTACGACTTCAACACCCGCGTCGGCCTCGGCCTGGTCGGCAGCTACCTCCCCGGCACCAGGGAGTACCGGATCGCCCTGGCCTTCGGCTTCCACGCCGTCACCCAGAGCCGGGCCGCGCCCGCGCAGCAGGCGCCGGTCGAGCCCAGCCCGGCCGAGCCCGAGCCCGAGCCGCTGCTCGCCCTCGGCGACCGCCCGCTCTTCAGGCTGCGGATCCGCGCCGGCGAGGCCGGCGCCCCGGGCGAGGCCCGCCACACCCAGTACGCTCCCTACACGCCGCCCGCGCAGGCCGGCATCAGCGGCATGGCCCCGCCGCCGCGCCAGGCTGCGCCGAGCGCCGACGACGTGGTCAGCGCCCAGCTCCGCGACCAGGCGCTGCTGGCCGAGGCCCGCCTCAAGCGGCTCCAGTCCACCGACGAGCAGCTCGGCGGCGATGAGGCCACCCTCGACGCCGAGGCCCGCAAGCTCGACGAGCGCGAGCGGGTGCTCACCGCCCGCGAGGCCCAGCTCGACCCCCGCGAACGCCGGCTCGCCCTCCCCGGCGCCCCGAGCGAGGCGCAGCGCCAGCTCGAGTCGCAAGAGGCCCAGCTCGCCGCCTCCGAGCGCCAGTTCGCGGCCCAGGAGCGCGGCTTCGCCCCGACCCGCGACGCGGCGCTCGGCACCGAGCGCGACGCCCAGGCCCGCGAGAAGGCCGACCGGTCGGAGGCCGACAGGCTCGCCGCCCAGGCCGACGCCGAGAAGAACAAGGGGCGCCAGGGCGAGCTCCGGCGCCAGTCGCTGGGCGCCCGCCAGCGGATGCTGGCGGCCATGGAGGCGCGCGTGACCGCGCGGGGCGAGCGGCTCGAGGCCTCCACCCGGCAGCTCAGGGCCCGCGGCGAGCGGCTCGACACCTGGCAGCGCCGGCTCGAGCTGCGCACCCAGCGGCTCGACCTGCTGGAACGCCAGGCCATCGGCGACACCGCCGGCTCCAAGACGACGCCGGGAGCCGGCCTCCCGCTCGCGGCGGCGGCCACAGACAAGGCGGTCTTCGTCATGGTCGTCAAGACGCCCACCGCCATCATGGCGTCGAGGGCCGCCCTAGCGATCGGCGCCGACGCGGTGCGCGAGGCGGGCCGCCCCAGCGGCTCCGCCGAGAAGTCGGTCTCGGCCGCCACGGTGGTCACCTTCGCCTCCCCGGACGCCAGGCTCTCGGAGCTCGATCGCGAGGCCATCGACGGCATCGCCCGCCTGGCCGCCCGCGAGAACGGTGAGGTGCTGGTCTGGGCTCGCGCCAAGGACCCGAGCCTGATGAATGAGGCCAACCGCCGCGCCGAGGAGCTCAAGGCGCTGGTGGTCCGCCTCGGCAGCCTGCCGCCGCGCCAGGTGGTGACGCGCATCACCACCAGGCCCGGGGCGCAAGGGGTCGACGTGGTGATCTCGGCGCTCCGCGAGGGCGGCAAGGCCCGCGTCGACACGGCCACCGCGCCGGCGGCCGCCACCCTCGGCGCTGGCGAGAACGCCAGGCGCCAGATCCGTGACGCGGTGCTGGCGGTCCAGCCGGCCATCGAACGCTGCGTCACCGAGCAGATGGTGCGACGCGGCCTGATCCGCGCCGAGGGGAGCCTCAAGCTCACCGTCAGCGTCGCCGGACGGGTCACCGGCGCCAGCGGCGGTGGCGGCGACCTCGGCGGCGGCGACCTCGAGTCCTGCCTGACCTCGAGCGCCGGCGCGTGGCGGTTCCCCTCGGCCGCCAGCGAGTACCTGGTCGACGTGCCCATCACCGTGGTCGGCGGCGGAGCGAAGCCATGAGGACAGCCACCTTGCGCCACCTGGCCGGCGCCACGCTCCTGGCCCTCCTGCTTCCGTCTGGTCCGGCCGGCGCCGCCAGCTTCGGCTGGGGCGGGGACCTCGGCTTCAGCCTCAATCAGGAGAACAGCTGGGTCGCGAACGGCGCCAGCTCCAACACCGTCTACACGATGAGCGGCGGGCTCCGCCTCAACTACAGCCCCTTCGCCCCTGGCGTGCTCGATCTCGGGGCCGCGGCCTCCTACCTCGGCTACCGGGCGGTGGGCGGCTCGGCCTCCGATGGGCTCAACTACGCCCTCACGGTCTCGGCGCTTCGCCAGACCCCGCTCAACCTGAGCGCCACGGCCTTCCGGAGCACCACCGAGTTCACCGCCGACCGGAACAACGCCCGGGTCGGATCCACCCGCGTCGACGGCCTCGCCGCCACCGCCACCCTGGCGACCGTCGACTACCCGTTCCTCATGGCCAGCTGGAACACGTCGGCCTCGGAGAGCCGGCCCATGGGCGCGGCCCCGGTCAAGAGCGACGTGACCGGAGTGGCCGCGGCCGTCGTCCAGTCGGTCGATTCGCTCTACTACCAGCTCACCTTCGACACCGCCTGGTCTGGCGGCGACTACGCCGAGACCAACTACCGGAACCGCAACGCCCAGTTCTCGGCCAACGCCCAGCTGGCCACCAACGTCATGGCCCGGGCGGCGGCCAACTACACCCTCCGCCTCCCGACCCTGGAGAGCCCGCTCAACCCGCGGCTCGACAATCAGTCCTTCACCGCCGGGCTGCAGTGGAACACCCCGGGCCTGATCAACAGCAGCGTGTCCTACAACTACTCCAGCTCCCTCTTCGCCGCCCCCGGCAGCCCCCTCCGGCAGGGGATCACTCACTCGCTGAGCGCCACCGTCTCGAAGGACCTCTCCAGCCAGCTGGCCTATGACCTGGGCGGCAGCGCCTCGGCCAGCCTCAACCGGAACGGGACGGCCGAGCAGCAGGCCAGCGGCGAGCAGGTCAACGGCGGGCTCCGCTGGAACCGGGAGGTCTCCACGACCGCCTGGCTGGCCTCGGTGAACGGCGGCTATGGCCGCTTCCAGCCTGGCGGCGGAGCGCCGTCCACGTCGGCCTGGAGCCTCGGCGGGAGCGTCAACGCCTCACGCCCGGTCGGCACGTGGAACACGAGTGCCGGCCTGAACGCCTCCTACTCCGCAAACGGCGGGGCCAGCGCCGGCCACGGGTCGCGCATCAACGGCATGCTGTCCGCCGGCGGGAGCCCGTTCGGCTGGTCCTTCAGCAGCATGCTGACCGGCGGGTACTCCTCCACCGACTCCCCGCTCTACGGCCAGAACCACCAGGCCGTCGCACGGTTCGAGGCCCACGCCGCCAGGAGCGGCTGGAACCTCAGCCTCGACGCCGCCGTCACCGACGACATCTCCCAGCTCATGGTCACGGGAGCCCCACCCGCCTCGGTGATCGCCCCGATCGACTACAACACGCAGAGCAGGTATGCCGTGGCCACCGCCTCGCTGCCGCCCATCCAGCGCCTCATCCTCTCCTTCATGGGCCGCACGCTCCACTACTCCGCGCCGGGGCGACCCAGCTCCTGGGAGTCGGGACTCTCGGTCAACGCCACCTACTTCATCGGCGCCTTCAACCTCTCCCTCTACGACCAGGTGACGACCGGGGGCTCCAGCGGCCTCTCCAGCGGGACACAGAACCTGCTCTTCTTCTCGGTCTCACGGCACTTCGGGCGCTAGGATCCAGCCCATGCGCTCGCCGGTCCTCGCAACCTCCCTCCTCATCGCCGTGGTCGCGGCGGCCTGCAGCCACGCCCCGGTGGTCCGCCCACCGGCCCCCGCCTGGCCCCGGGCGCCGGCGGCGCCGCGCCTCCAGTGGGAGCGCTCCTTCCCCGACCCGGAGCGGCCCGACCAGCGCTCCACCCTTCGCAAGATCTTCGACGTGGTCCTCGGCGCGGAGCCGGGCGACGGTGAGCCGGCGCTGGTGCGCCCCTTCGGCCTCGCCGCCCTCCCCGGCCAGCTGCTGGTGGCCGATCCCGACGGCCCGGCCCTGGTCCGCATCGATCTGGCCGGCGCCACCTTCACCTCGATCGCGTGCGAAGACGGCGCCTGGGGCGCCCCCATGGCGGTGGCGGTCGGGACGGGTGGCGTCATCTACGTGGCCGACGCCGGCCTCGGCCTGGTGGTCAGGATGGCCGCCGACGGCCGCTGCGACCGCTGGGGGCTCGGCGTCCTGGAGCGGCCGGCCGCCCTGGCGCTGCTCGGAGACCGGCTCTACGTCGCCGATCCTCCCCGCCACGCCGTCGAGGTCTTCGGGCTGGACGGCGTCCGGCAGGCCGGCTTCGGCGCCCGCGGCGACGGCGACGAGGGCTTCAACTTCCCGACCGGGCTGGCCGCCGCGCCCGACGGCACGCTGCTGGTGGTCGACTCCCTCAACTTCAAGGTGAAACGGTTCCGCCCCGACGGCCTGCTGCTCGGCAGCTTCGGCGAGGCCGGCGAGGAGGAGGGGCTGTTCATGCGCCCCAAGGCGCTGGCTGTCGACGCTGGCGGCCTGGTCTACGTGACCGACACCCAGCGCGGCCAGGTGCTGGTCTTCGCGCCGTCCGGTGCCTTCCTCTACGCCGCCGGCGAGGTCGGGGACTCCCCGGGCCAGCTCTCGCTTCCGGCCGGCATCGCCGTCGGCGCCGGGGCCCTCTACGTCGCCGATGGGCAGCACCGTCGCGTCGAAGAGTTTCGGTTCATTGGAGATCGGTCATGAAGCTGCTCATCCTGCTGGCCGCCCTGGCGGCCCCCATCAACCCGGACCTCCCCTCCAAGGACGCACCCTCGCCGCGCCCGCCGCCCGCGACTGCCCCGGCCCCTGCCCCGGCAGCCTCCCCGGGTCGGCCCGAACGTCCACCGCCGTCCGCGACCGAGAAGACGTCCACGCCGAGCCGGCGCAACGAGGTGAAGCCCACCGGGGTGGTCGGGAGCAAGCACGACCTCTCCATCTCCGGCCCGGGGCCGTTCAAGTCGGACACCGAGAGCAACGCCTGCGCCTTCTGCCACGTCTCGCACGGCGGTGATCGCGCCGACGGCCGCCCCGACAAGTCGGCCGAGATCGTCCCCTACCGGAGCTCCACGTCCAGGGGCCGGACCGAGTCACGCCCCACCGGCGCCTCCCGCGCCTGTCTCTCCTGCCACGACGGCACCATCGCGCTCGGGAAGACCCGCAGCCGCCTCATCAAGGTCCGCGACACCGCGCCGGGCGGCAAGCTCCCGGCTGGCCACCGCGCCAACCTGGGCACCGACCTGCGCGGCACCCACCCCATCTCCTTCATCCCACCGATCTCCATGACCGCCCACCCGCCGGCGGCCGGAGACCCCGTGAAGCTCGACCGGCGCGGCGAGCTGCAGTGCACCGCCTGCCACGACCCCCACGTGGAGATCCTGGCGGCGACCGGCGAGGGGAACTTCCTCGTCAAGACCATGCGGCAGGGCGGCCTCTGCCTCACCTGCCACGACGCCGCCTGGCTCGAGGCCCCCGACGGCGTCCATGTGGTCTCCAGCGTCAGCGTCGTCGACCCCTCCTCCGGCAAGTCCTCCACCCCGTCCGAGCTCCGCTGCGTCTCCTGCCATGTGTCGCACGGCGGCGACAAGCGCGGCCGGCTGGTCCGCACCTCCAGCCAGGGCGACGACGCCGGCTGCATCGCCTGCCACGACGGGAAGGTCACCCGCTATGACCTCGGCACCGCCGTGAAGCGCCCCTACGCCCACGCCGCCACGCCGGAGGGCCCGTCGGGCCACGACCTCGCCGAGGGCCCCGAGTCGAGCCAGCGCCTCCCCGAGACCAGCGTCAGCGCCCCGCGCCACGTCACCTGCGTCGACTGCCACGAGCCGCACCAGGCCACGGCCTGGAAGGCCACCATCGCCCCGGCCATCCAGCCCGCGCTCAACGGGAGCTGGGGCATCGATCGGCTCGGCAACCGGGTCGCCAAGGCCCGCTACGAGTACGAGGTCTGCTTCAAGTGCCACGCCGACAGCGCCAACCAGCCCCAGGCCCGCGCCAGCATCGGCACCGGGGCGCCGCGCCGGGCGGCCTTCGAGGTCAACCTGCGCCGCGTCTTCGAGCCGAGCGGCGCCTCGGCCCACCCGGTCATGGGTCCGGGCCGCAACCCGGTGGTCCCGAGCCTGATCGCGCCGCTCGACGTCTCCACGGTCCTCTACTGCAGCGACTGCCACGCCTCCAGCGACACCAGGGCCAGCGGCGGCACCGGGGCGCGCGGGCCGCATGGCTCCATCTACCGGAACCTGCTGGAGCGGAACTACCTCACCCAGGACGGCACCCTCGAGAGCGCCGACGCCTACGCCCTCTGCTACAAGTGCCACAAGCGGGAGATCGTCCTCTCGGCGCAGTCCTCCTTCCCGCTCCACGCCAGCCACGTCTCGCCCGGTGCTGGCGCCAAGCTGGCCTCGGCCATTCCCACCCCGTGCTCGGTCTGCCACAACGCCCACGGCGTCTCGTCGCTGGTCGGCACCCCGACCAACAACGCCCACCTCATCGACTTCGACCTCAACGTCGTCAGGCCGCTCCCCGGGCAGGCCAACCCGCGCTACACGGCGGTCGGAGGGCGCGGCGGTTCCTGCGCCCTTGTCTGCCACGGCAAGAGCCACGACGCGGCGGCCTCCTACTAGGACGGGGCGCTCCGGGCGGGGAGCGGCCACCGTTCTCGCGACGCCCGCCTTGGGCTAAGGTTCGTCCCGCCCTCCCCCCCCAGGGAAGCCGCAACGTCCATGGTCACTGCCTCCAGGCTCCTCGTCGTCATCCCAGCCTTCAACGAGGCCCTGCGCATCCGCGGGGTGGTGAGGGCGGTCCTCGGCCAGGTGACGGCCGACGTGCTGGTGGTCGACGACGGATCGCGCGACCAGACGGCCGAGGAGGCCCGCGCCGGCGGCGCCATCGTCGCCGCGCACGCCGTGAACCTGGGGTACGGCTCGGCGCTCCAGACCGGCTACCGCTACGCGCTGCGCCACCGCTACGACGCCGTGCTCCAGCTCGACGCCGACGGCCAGCACGACCCGGCCTCGATCCCGGCGCTGCTGGCGGCGCTGGCCGATCACGACGTGGTGGTCGGCTCCCGCTTCCTGCACCCGGGCTCCTACCGCCCGCCGCTCTCGCGCCGGGTCGGGATGACGCTCTTCGGCGCCATCGCCAGCCACCTCTCCGGCCAGCCCCTCACCGACCCGACCAGCGGCTTCCAGGCCATCTCCCGGAGCGCGCTGGAGTTCTACGCCCACGACCGCTGGCCGCACGACTACCCGGACGCCGACGTGCTGGCCATGGTGGCCCGCTCCGGCCTTCGCCTCACCGAGGTCCCGGTCCTCATGCTCAGCTCCCCCGACGGGAAGAGCATGCACCGCGGCTTCCTCAAGCCGCTCTATTACGTCTTCCGGATGACCCTCGCCCTGGCGCTGGTCCCCCTGCGGAACGAACGACCATGACCTCCACCCAGCGCCTCTTCGCCATCGTCATCTCCATCGCCACCTTCCTGGTGGTCATGGAGCTGATCCGCCGCCGCCGGCTGCGCGAGGAGTACGCCTTCCTCTGGGTGCTCACCACGGTGGGGATGATGCTGCTGGCCACCTGGTACGGGCTCATCGAGTGGATCACCCAGTTCATCGGCGCGGTGGCGGTCACCACCACCCTCTTCCTCTTCGCCCTGCTCTTCCTGCTGCTCATCAGCGTCCACTTCACGACCGTCATCTCCCGCCTCACGGTCCAGGTCCGGCGGCTGACGCAGGAGCTGGCCCTCCTGCAGGCGGAGCGCGGGAAGGCCGGCGCCGATCCGGTCCAGGCCCCTCGACCCGGGACCGACGGGGGGCGGAGTTCGTGAACCCCCTCCAGGGGCCGCTCGATCGCCGCTGGCTGGTGGGGGCCGCGGCGCTCTTCGCTGCGCTCGGCTTCGTGGCCTACCTGACCGAGGTGCGCGACCCCGACATGTTCCACCACATGGCCTACGGGCGGGACATCGCCCTGCATGGCCTGCGGGCCGACGAACCCTTCCTCTTCCCCATGCGTGGTTTCCAGGGCGGGCCGCCGCCCTACTGGCTGGGGAGCCTGGTCATCTACCTCTGGGCCTCGGCCTTCGGGGACGGGGCCATGGCCTGGTTCCCGGCCCTCTTCGGCGCCCTGCTGGCGGTGGTGCTGCTGCTCGACTCCCGGCCCAGGCGCGGGCCGTGGACTGCGACCTCGCTGCTGGCCACCGCGGCGGTGATGGTCCCGCT
>JANYBC010000159.1 GCA_025360965.1 Anaeromyxobacter sp.
CCGGGACGACCGGGGCCACTGGAACCCGGTCGAGATCTACGTCGGTGCGCGCACCGGCGCAGTGTTCAGCCACGGCCTCTGCCCGAAATGCCTGGCGACGCACTACCCCGACTTCGCGCAGGGCAAGGATGACCTCCCCAAGCCCTGAAGCCGTGCTGCACCAGCGCGGCCTGGGTGAACGCGGAGGCGCAGCCGCCCGCCCGCACCCTTCCGCGCCCAGTGCTACCATCACCCGCCATGTTCCGTGAGGCGTTCCAGGACCTGAACCGGCTGCGCCAGATCGCGGCGGCGGTGGCGCGCCACGGCTTCGGCGCCTACCTCTCGCGCAGCCGGCTGGCCGAGCAGCTGGGCGGCACCCCGCCCCCGTCCGGCGCGCCGGCCGACGGCAGCCGTTCGACCGCCGCCCGCTTCCGCGAGCTGCTGGCCGAACTCGGCCCGACCTTCACCAAGCTCGGGCAGCTGCTCTCCACCCGCCGCGACGTGCTCCCGGCCGCCTGGATCAAGGAGCTCGAGTCGCTGCAGGACGACTGCCCGCCCCTTCCCATCGCCGAGGTGCGCGAGGCGATCGAGCGCGGCCTCGGCAAGCCCATCGAGACCCTCTTCGCCGAGCTCGACCCCACGCCGCTCGCCAGCGCCTCGATCGCCCAGGTCCACCGCGCCCGGACCCACGCCGGCGAGCAGGTGGTCGTCAAGGTGCAGCGGCCCGACATCCGCGCCCGCATCGACGCCGACCTGGCCCTGCTCCAGTACCTTGCCCGGCTGCTCGAGGCGGTCATCGAGGAGACCGGCGTCTACACCCCGACGGCGGTCATCGAGGAGTTCGACCGGACCATCCACGAGGAGCTCGACTTCGAGAACGAGGCCCGCAACGCCCGCGCCATGCGCGCCGCCAACGAGGGGCGGCAGCAGGTGGTCATCCCCCGGGTCCACGACGCGCTCTCGACCAGCCAGATCCTGACGCTCGACTACATCGAGGGGACGCGCCTCAACGACGTCACGCCCGAGGGCGGCTTCGACAACGAGCGGATCGCTCGCAACATCATCGAGATGTCCTTCCGGCAGCTCTTCGAGGACGGCCTCTTCCATGGCGACCCCCACCCGGGGAATATCCTGGTTCTGCCCGGGAACCGGCTGGCGCTGCTCGACTTCGGCCTGGTGGGGCGGCTCTCGCGGCCCCAGCAGGAGCTGCTGGTGACCCTGATCGTGGCGGTGGCTCTGCGGGACTCCGACTCGGTGGCGCGGCTGCTCGACAAGATCGGCCTCCCCGACTCCCGCGGCCCGGTCGGCGGCCTGCGCGGCGACATCGGCGGCATCCTCGAGCGCTACCTGGGGCTGCGACTCGACGAGATCCGGACCGCCACGCTGCTCGGCGACCTGCTCGATCTCGCGGTGCGCCACCGCATCAAGGTCCCCAAGGAGTACGCGGTGCTGGCCAAGGCCTCCATGACCGTGGAGGGGATCATCCGCCGGCTCTATCCACGCCTCGACATCCTCGAGGTCGGGCTCCCCTACGCCCGCGAGCTGCTGCTGGCCCGCTTCAGCCCGGAGGACGCCTCCGGCACGCTGATGCGCACCCTGCTGCGCTTCCAGGGGCTGGCCGAGGACGTCCCCCACCAGCTCCAGCAGATCCTCGCCGACCTCGAGGGCGGCAAGCTGCGCGTCAACGTCCGCTCCGCCGACGTCGAGCGGCTCGGAGAGCAGGTCCGCTCGGTCGGCACGCTGCTCTTCCTCGGCCTGCTCTCGGCCTCGCTGACGGTGGGCGGCCTGATCATCGTCTCCTTCCGCGCCTCGCCGCTCCCCGGGCTGGTGGCGCTCGGCGTCGGCACGGCCGTGGCCCTCTTCGCCCTGATGCTGCACCTGACGCCGCTCAGGTTCCGCAAGATCTCGATCCGGCGGTTCATCCCTCGCGGGCCACCAGCGCCGTCAGGCTCGCCAGCCACCAGAGCTCCAGCGCCGCCGCCAGCGTCAGCGCCAGGGCCGCCAGCATGATCCCCGGGCCGAGCGCCACCAGCCCCGGCCCTGACGAGGCCAGGCCTCCGGCCACCCCGGCCACCGACTGGACCATCAGCGTGGCCGCCAGCGAGAGCATGGCGAAGCCGAACATGGCCAGCAGGTAGGCGGCCGGCCGCGCCACCACCCGGGTGGCGGCCTGCACCAGCGCCTCGACGGGGCCGTCGCCACGCACCGCGGTCCGGACCAGCGCCGCGTCGGCGATGGCCGAGGTGAGCATCGAGACCAGCAGGGTGAGCACCAGCATGGCCGCCACCGCCGCGGCCAGCCCGACCCGCCCGCTCCGGACCGCGGCGCCCGAGATGCGGAGCGCCCCGAGGAGCGCCCCGGCCACGAAGAGCTGTCCGGTCCACTCCAGCGCCAGCCCGAGCGCCGCGGTCGGGAGCAGGTGGGCGAATCCCCAGGCCAGCCCGGCGGCGAAGCGCGGCTCCCGTGGGCCGCGGGCGCCCATGGCCCCTCCGAGCGTCGGGAGCGCCCCGGCCAGGAAGGCGATCCGCAGCAGCCAGCCGAGCAGCGCCGCGCAGGCCGAGAGGCCGACCACCAGCGCCAGCACCCTCGGCTGGACCGCCACGAACGCGGCCCCGAGCCCGGGCGCCTCGCCCGACCATGGCGCCAGCTGGTGCGCCCGCCAGGCCCCCCGCAGCAGCAGCAGGAGCGCCACCAGCATGGCCGGCAGGCCGAGGGCGCGGCGCAGCAGCGTCGTCAGCAGCCCGACCGCCACCAGCCATCGCTCCCGGCCCAGCCCGGACAGCCCGAGCCGCACCGCCTCTCCCAGCGTCGCCTCCATCTGTCCACCGTACCGGCGCCGCCGCGGCTCGGCAACGGCCAGGCGCCCGGGTCGGCTGCGGCCACCAGCCGGCGCAGGGCGAGAACTTGCGGCGGACTGAACGGTGTGACAGGATACCCCTGTTCAGGAGGCGACATGACCGGCATGACCGATCGGCAGCTCGAGGTGCTCCGCTTCATCGCCCGCGAGATCGAGGAGCGTGGCTACCCGCCCACCATCCGCGAGATCGGCGAGGCCCTCGACATCCGCTCCACCAACGGCGTCAACGACCACCTCAAGGCGCTGGAGCGCAAGGGGTTCCTCACCCGCGATCCGGTCAAGTCGAGGGCGCTCATCCCCACCGAGGCGGCCCGCGGGGCGCTCGGCGGCGGTTCGCACTCCCGGGGCGCCAAGGTGCTTCAGTTCCCGACCGCCACCAGGCCCGGCTCCCGCATGGTCGAGGTGCCCATCCTCGGCCGGGTCGCCGCCGGCCAGCCCATCCTGGCCCAGGAGCGGGTCGAGGACACCGTCCAGATCGACTCCTTCCTGCTCGGCACCAACAAGAAGGTCTACGGCCTCAGGGTGCAGGGCGACTCGATGATCGGCGACGGCATCCTCCCCGGGGACTACGTCTTCGTGAAGAAGCAGCTCAACGCCGAGGACGGCGAGATCGTGGTCGCGATGATCGACGACGAGGCGACCGTGAAGCGCATGTTCCGGGAAGGGAAGCGGATCCGCTTCCAGCCCTCCAACCCGCGCATGGCCCCCATCTACGTGGCCGAGGGCGACTTCCGCTCCACCATGATCCTGGGCGTGGTGGTGGGCGTCTATCGCAAGATGCAGTAGGCCCGACGCAGGCCGGGATCACGCGCCGACCTACCTCGTCTTCGCCTGCCTCACGTACCGATCGAGATCCTCCCGGTCGATGACCGAGAGGATCTCCACGGCGTCCTGCCTGGCCTCGTCGCGCCGGTAGATGAGCCGCACGTCGGTCGCCACCCGCACCCGGTAGTAGCCCGGCAGCCCACCGAGCGGCAGCGCCCGCAGGCTCGGGTGACGGTGGTCCTGGGCCAGCAGGAAGGCCTGCTTCACCGCCGCCCGCTGGATGCGTCGATCCCAGCCTCGCAGCGAATCGTAGAACTCGGCCGTGAAGACCGGCAGGAGCCAGCCCGGCGGCGCCTCGTCCGGCTCGACCTCGACCGCTTCGCCTGCCGGGGCTAGGCCGCCCGGGGTCGCGCCGACGCCGCGGGTCTCGGCCAGTCGCAGCGCCTCCTCGAGCCGCGCCACCTGGCCAGCCAGCCGCTCGAGCTGCCCCTCCGCCGCGTGACGGCCTGTCTCGGCGTCGCGGGCCGCCCCCTTGAGGCGCTGCAGCTCGGCCGCCTGGTCGGTCGATCGGCCGCGCGCCAGCTCGGCCTCCGCCAGCGACCGGGCCGCCCGCGCCTGCTCGGTCTGCTCGCGGGCTCGCGCCGCATCCTCGACGGCCCTGGCGGCCTCGGCCCGGGCCTCCTTCACCTGTCCCTGCAGCTTCTCCCGCGCCTCCTCGGCCTTGCGCCGGGCCTCCTGCGCCCGCTCCTCGGCGCGCGCCAGCTTCTCCTCGGCCGCCTGGAGCTTCCTGGCCAGCCCCTCGGCCCGCTCCTCCGCCGAGCCCTCGGCGGGACCCCGCCGCGGCGCCGGCGCCTCGCCCTCTGGTGCGGGCCCGTACCAGTCGGCCGCCAGCCGCTCCAGCGCGGCGGCGCCTCGTGCCCGGACCTCTGGCTGCGGATCGGCCACCAGCCGCCAGAGCGCGATGGCGAGTCCGTGGTCCGAGCCGGCCACCTCCAGCAGCTCGTCGGCGGCGGTCGGATCGAGCGCGCTGCGCGCGAAGGCCGGCTCCTTCAGCCCCTGCCGCAGCGCCTCCAGCACCGCGACCCGCGCCGCCGGCAGGGCCCGGACCTCGTCGGCCAGCAGGTCGCACCACTCCACCTCGGAGAGCCCCTCGGCGCGGAACCCTGGCGCCGAGAGCCGCAGCGACTTGACCAGCGCCAGCGCCTCCTCGGGGAGGAGCGCCGCGTAGAGGAAGGCCGAGAGCGCGTCCCGCGACAGCTCCTGCAGCGGGGCGTCGCCGTCCGGGGGCGGGAGCGCCTCGTCGCTCACCGGGTGGGTGCCGCGCCCTCGCGGACCTCGGCCTTGAACTCCACCCCGGCCGGGAGGCGCCAGGCCTCGTCGATGGGGAGCGCCACCGTGAAGACCGCCGGGCGCTCGCGCCCGCTGGCGCCCCGCAGCGCGGCGGTCAGCTCCAGCTCCAGGGTGACCGGGGCCCGCGGCAGCAGCTCCAGCCACCAGGTGCCGAAGAGGACCGAGGGCGGCAGCTCCTCGGTGAACCGCTCCGCGTCGGCCAGCTTGATGGCCGGCTCACCGCCGCCCTGCATCCCCCCGTAGAGCTGCCTCCTGGCGTCGAGGAGCCGGACGCCGAGTTGCCTGAGCGTCACGCCGAGCTGGCCGCGGCTGGTGACCTTCTCCCCGCTCCCCTCGCGCTCCAGCGTCCGCGGCACGCCCCAGAGCGCGAAGTCGATACGCAAGCCCGTGCCGCCACCGTCCGGGTTAGGTCCGCTCTCGACGGCGATCAGGTCGAGCCGCAGCCCCTCGGCGACCGCCGAGGCGACCGGCGCATAGCGTCCGGCCTTGATCAGCGCCACCCGGCCGTC
Source organism: Anaeromyxobacter sp. (assembly GCA_025360965.1). Classification (GTDB taxonomy): domain Bacteria; phylum Myxococcota; class Myxococcia; order Myxococcales; family Anaeromyxobacteraceae; genus JADKCZ01. The sequence goes on from JANYBC010000159.1 coordinate 5,461, forward strand.
GGCGTACTGCTGGAACTCGGCCAGCGCACCCCGGTCCTTGTCTGCCAGCTTCCCCTTCTTCTCCTCGCTGGCCAGCGCACCGGCGCCCTGCCGCGGCGGCACGCCGGGGAAGCGGTTGCGCGGGGCCGCGCCGGCGTCGAGGTACCAGCGCAGCAGGGCGGCCGACTCCTCGCGCCAGGCCTCGGGCGGCTGGACCGCCATCGAGCGGGCGGCGGCCGACCGCTCCACGAACTCGCGCTTGAGCCGGGCCCGCTCCAGCCGGGCCTCGAAGACCTCGCCGCGGGAGCGCCAGGCGTCGAGCAGGAAGACGGAGGCCAGCAGCACCAGGCCGGCCGGCAGGGCGACGAAGAGGAGACGCTTCATGGGCTGGAACCCCGGGTGGTGCGGATCAGGTGGCGCCGCTGACGAGGGCCTCGACCCCGCGGAGGCCGCCGGCGTCGAAGTCGTAGATGGAGGCCCGGGCCCGCCGGACCGGCTCGTCGGCCACGCGAGAGGCCGACCCCGTGCAGAGGATGGGCGTCGGGTGAGTGGCACCGGGGACGTCGACGCGGAAGGTGCAGTGGCGATGGCCGTGCAGCACCGCCGCCACGGGCAGCTCGGCCACCAGCCGGATCACCTGGTCTGCGTCGGCCAGGGGCATCCGGGCGACCAGGGCGTCGGAGGGGACGCGCTCCGGGGGCAGCACCACGTGGTGGTGGAAGGCCAGCACCGTCGCCTTGCCGGCCTTCTGGTGCTGCCGGCAGAGCTCCCGGGCGCTGCGAAGCTGGTCGGCGCCGAGCCGGCCGGCGGTCTGGTGCGGGACCTCGCCGAAGCGGGCGCTGTCGAGAGCAACCAGCACCACGTCGCCGAGCGGCACCACGTGAGGGTAGGTCGGGACGGGACGCCGCATCCCCTTTCCGTCAGGCCCGATGGCGCGCAAGAAACGGCCGGTGTCGACGGCGTCGGCCGTCCAGACGTCGTGGTTGCCCGGCACCACGGTGAGCTTGCCGGCCTCGGCCCACCACCTGAGCATGTCGGCCGCGCGCTCGAACTCGCGGGTCTCGGCCGAGAGGGTCAGGTCGCCGGTCACCACCAGGTGGTCGACGCCGACCTCGCGCAAGGCGTCGAGCAGCCCCTTGGCCAGCTTGGCCGAGTGCCGATCGCAGTCACGGGCCGAGAAGCCGTTGCGCGGGTAGCGCCCCCGGTCGGCGAGGTGCAGGTCGCTGATGTGGCCGATGCGGACGATGGCGTGCTCCTTGGGTGCAGCGGGTCTGGGGATGCTAACGGCCCCTTTCGGCTCGGTCAAACAGGTGGTGCGCCCCACCCGGCCGTACACCCCGAATCGCCGATCGACCGGACCACCTTGACATCCGCGGAACGGGCTACAAGTTGTTGCCAGCGGCGTGGCTCGCCGGTATCCCATGGTGTGCAGGCCGGGTCGGCAGAGGCCGAAGGAGAACGTGATGCCAGAGAAGCGAGAGAAGGGCGCGGTCGGGGCGCAGGTGGCCCCGGCCATGGGCCCTCCGGCCCTCATCAACAAGGAGGACATCCCGGCGGTCCTCCCCATCCTGCCGCTGCGCAACTCGGTCTTCTTCCCCGGCGGCGTGCTGCCGCTCGCGGTCGGCCGGGCCAAGACCATCGCCCTCATCAAGGACGCGGTCCGCGACGAGCAGGTCATCGGCGTGGTCACGCAGCGAAAGGCCGAGGAGGAGGACCCCGGCGCCGCCGACCTCTACCCGGTCGGGACCGTGGCCCGCGTCGTCAAGCTGCTCAAGATGGGCGAGGACAACTACTCGCTGGTGGTGCAGGGGCTGGCCCGCTTCAAGGTGCTGGAGCTGGTGCAGGAGGCGCCCTACCTCAAGGCCCGCATCGAGGCGGTCGAGGACCGGACCAACACCGAGGACGTCGAGGTCGAGGCCCTCGGCATCAACCTGAAGAAGCTGGCCCGCGAGGTGATCGAGCTGATGCCCGAGCTGCCGGCGGCCGCCACCGAGTTGGTCGAGTCGATCACCCACCCGGGCCACCTGGCCGACCTGATCGCCGCAAACGTCGACGTCCCCATCGAGGAGAAGCAGCAGGTCCTGGAGACGGTCGACCTCAAGGCGCGCATGAAGCTGGTGCTGGAGCTGCTCAACCGCAAGCGCGAGATCCTCAAGCTCTCGAACAAGATCGACTCCGCCGTGAAGGGCGAGATGTCGAAGACGCAGCGCGAGTACTACCTGCGCCAGCAACTCAAGGCCATCAAGGAGGAGCTGGGCGAGCTCGGCGAGGAGGAGGAGGAGCTCGACGAGTTGCAGGAGCGGCTCAAGAATGCCGGCCTCCCGCCCGACGTCGACAAGGTGGCGCAGAAGGAGCTCAACCGGCTCAAGACCATCCCCTCGGCCAGCTCCGAGTACACGGTGTCCCGCACCTACCTCGACTGGATCGCCGATCTCCCCTGGTCGAAGCAGACCGAGGACAACCTCGACCTCGTCAACGCCCGCGGCGTCCTCGACAACGACCACTACGGCCTGCAGAAGATCAAGAAGCGCATCCTCGAATACCTGGCGGTGCGCAAGCTCAAGAACGACATGCGCGGGCCCATCCTCTGCCTGGTGGGGCCCCCGGGCGTCGGCAAGACCTCGCTGGGCCAGTCGGTGGCGCGCGCCACCGGCCGGAAGTTCGTCCGGCTCAGCCTCGGCGGCGTCCGCGACGAGGCCGAGATCCGCGGCCACCGGCGCACCTACGTGGGCGCCCTCCCCGGCCGCATCATCCAGTCGATGAAGAAGGCCGGCAGCCACAACCCCGTCATGATGCTCGACGAGATCGACAAGCTGGGCGCCGACTTCCGCGGTGACCCGAGCGCGGCGCTCCTCGAGGTGCTCGACCCCGAGCAGAACAACTCCTTCTCCGACCACTACCTCGACATCCCCTTCGACCTCTCCAAGGTGATGTTCATCGCCACCGCCAACCTGCTCGATCCGGTCCCCGGGCCGCTCCGGGACCGCATGGAGATCCTCGAGCTGCCCGGCTACACCTTCGAGGAGAAGGTGCACATCGCGCAGAACCACCTGGTCCCGAAGCAGCTCAAGGAGCACGGGCTCAACCCCGACGCGGTCACCATCTCGGAGAAGGCGCTCGTCAAGGTGGTCACCGGCTACACCCGCGAGGCCGGCGTCCGCTCGCTGGAGCGCCGCCTCGCCGACATCTGCCGATCGGTGGCGGTCGAGGTCGCCAGCGGCAAGGTGACCGTCGAGGCCAAGCGGCAGATCGAGGAGGCCGACGTCGAGGAGATGCTCGGCCCTGAGAAGTTCTACAACGAGACCGCCGAGCGGACCGAGGTGCCCGGCGTGGCCACCGGGCTGGCCTGGACGGCGGCCGGGGGCGACATCCTCTTCATCGAGGCGACGCGCATGTCCGGCAAGGGCTCGCTCACGCTCACCGGGCAGCTCGGCGACGTGATGAAGGAGTCGGCGCAGGCGGCGCTCAGCTACCTGCGCTCCAAGGCCGACACCCTCGGGATCCCCTCCAACTTCCTGGAGAAGACCGACATCCACATCCACTTCCCGGCCGGCTCCATCCCCAAGGACGGCCCGTCGGCCGGCGTCACCGTGCTCACCGCCCTGGTCTCGCTCCTCACCGGCATCCGCGTCCGTTCGGACACGGCCATGACCGGCGAGGTGACCCTGCGCGGGCTGGTGCTGCCGGTGGGCGGCATCAAGGAGAAGGTGCTGGCGGCCCACCGGGCCGGCATCAAGCGGATCATCATGCCGGCCCGCTGCGAGAAGGACCTGATCGACGTCCCCGAGCAGGCCCGCAAGGAGCTCGAGTTCGTCTTCGCCACCCACATGGAAGAGGTGCTCAAGGCGGCCATGGAGGAGAATCCGGTCGGTCGCAAGCTGCCGACCCCTCCACCTGCCCCGCCGCCGGATCCGGCCCTGAAGCCGGGTGAGGCCGCCCGGGCCTGAGGTCGAGCCCGCCGCGACGTTGGCCCGATCTCCAGTGCCGCGACCCAGGCGCCCGGGCCGCCGGTTGGCCTCGACCCGGGCGCCCGTGTCATAGTTGGCCCTCCGTTCCCCGCCACGGCTGTCATGGTGCCGCCGCTGGTGGGAGCGCGGCGACCCGATGCACCCAGGTGGGAAGCTTTCGTGATCAGGACGCTGGGGCGCTACCAGCTCATCGAGCCGGTCGGGAGCGGTGGCATGGCGGTGGTCTACCGCGGCCGCGACACCGCCCTCGAGCGCGAGGTGGCCGTCAAGCTGCTCCACCCGCACCTGGCCCAGGCCGCCGAGAGCCGGGCCCGCTTCTCCCGCGAGGCCCGGGCGGTGGCCAGGCTCTCCCACCCGAACATCGTGAAGATCTTCGACTACTCCGGTGACGCGGCGCCGGAGGCCTACCTGGTGACCGAGTTCATCCGTGGCCGGACCCTGCGCGCCTTCGCCGATGAGGTCGGCCTCGCCGATCCCGAGGTCGGCCTGCTCATCGGCCGGGCCCTGGCCGACGCCCTGGCGCACGCCCACGCGGCCGGCGTCATCCACCGCGACCTGAAGCCGGAGAACGTGATGGTGCAGTCGGGCGAGCGCCCGGCGGTGAAGCTGACCGACTTCGGCATCGCCCGCATCCTCGCCTCCGACGAGCGGATGACCATGACCGGTGCGCTGGTCGGCTCGCCGAACCACATGGCCCCCGAGATCGTCGAGGGGAAGGAGGCCGACGAGCGCAGCGATCTCTTCTCGCTCGGCACCATCCTCTACTGGCTGGCGACCGGCCAGCTCCCCTTCGCCGCCGCCAACCCGACCGCCACGCTGCGTCGCGCCATCACCGGCGAGTTCACCGAACCCCGAGAGCTCTCGCCGAAGGTCTCGGCCAGGCTGGCCACCCTGCTGACCCGCTGCCTCTCGCCCGACCCGGCCGGCCGTCCCACCAGCGCGGTCGAGATCCGCGGCACGCTCGACGACATCCTGGCCGAGGTCGGGCTGGAGCGTCCCGAGGAAGAGCTGGAGCGCCTGCTCACCGATGCGGCCGGGTACCAGGCCGCTTTCCCCGCCCGGGCCGTGGCCGCGCTGGTCCCGCACGGCGAGGAGGCCCTGCGCGCCGGCCAGCGCGCCAGGGCGCTGGCCTGCTTCGACCGGGTGCTGGTGCTCGAGCCCGGCAACCAGGTGGTGGCGGCGCACCTTCGGACCCTCTCCAGGCGCCGGCGCTGGCGCCGCGCCGCCCGCGCCGGCGGGGCGGTTGCGCTGCTCCTGGCGGGGCTGGTGGTGGGCGGACGCTGGTGGTTGGACCGGCCGCCCGGTTGGTCGCCGCTGCCGGTCCCGGCGAGTGGATCGGCCGTGCCACGGGTCGGCGGCGACCCGTCGATAGGCGCGTTGGCCGCCGCTGCAGCGGCCTCGACCGGTCTTCCTGGCGCTCAGTCGACCCCACCGCCTACCCGGTTGGCTGCGGCCGGCGCACGCTCGTCAAGGGCTCCGACCGATCCACCCGTGGAGTTGGTGGTCCACGTGCGACCCTACGCTCAGCGGGCCCTGCTCGACGGGGTGGAGGTCCCGGCCGGCGACCAGGTGGTCCGCTTCAGGCTCTCCTCCGACCGGGGCCACACCATCAGGCTCGAGCACGCCTGCTGCGTCACCTTCCAGCGCGAGATCTCGGCCGAGGAGGCGATCCTGCAAGGCGAGCTGCGCGTCCCGCTGGAGCCGAAGCCGGCCCGCCTCCGCGTCGAGGGGGCCCCGCCCACCCGGATCCTGGTCGACGGCAGGCTGGTCGGCACCGCCGGAGACTCGCAGCGCACACCGATCGACATCCCCATCCCGGCCGGTGGAGAGACCCCCTACGAGGCCAGCGGCCGGATCGTCCTCGAGCCGCCCGACGCCCCGGTCCGCACCGTCGTCGTCAAGCTCCGCGCCGGCGTCGAGCTGGTCGTCGCCTCGCCCACCACGGAGGGCACGCCGTGACCGCCTTCGTCCCCCTCCTGCTGGCCCTGTCGCTGGCCGCCCCGGCCGAGCTGAAGCGGGCCAAGGACCGCTTCGAGTTCGGCGCCTGGGCCGACTGCGCCGGCACCCTGCGTCCCCTGCTGGCCCGAGACCCGGTCCTCACCGACGAGGAGGCGATCGAGGCCTGGCGGCTGCTCGGCCTCTCCGAGTACTACCTCCGCGACCAGGCGGCAGCCCGGACCGCGTTCGTCAACCTGCTCTCCTTCGATCCAGACTACGCGCTCGATCCCTTCCTGGTCCCGCCACCGGTCGTCGACTTCTTCGACAAGGTGAAGCGCGACCATGAGCCGCAACTGGCCCCGCTCCGGGAGCGGAAGCGCGCCTTGCGGGAGCAGCAGCGGCTGGCCGACGAAGCCAGGCGGCGGCTGCTGGCCGAGGAGCAGGCCCGCAACGGCCCGCCCACCAAGGTGGTCCGGGTCCAGGAGCGGACCTACCTGCTCAACTGGATGCCCTTTGGCGCCGGCCAGTACCAGAACGGCGAGAAGAGCAAGGGCACGGCCATCCTGGTCGGGGAGCTGACGCTGGCGCTGGTCAACGTGGCGGCCATCGTGGCCCACAGCCAGATCGCCGACGACCGCTCGCGGCTCTGCACCTCGAGCCAGCCCAACTGCACCTCCCCGCCCTACACCACCTCGGATCGGGCGCTGCTGGGCCGGCTCGAGATCGTCAAGTACGCCTCGGCCGGGATGTTCTGGGTGCTCTACGGCTATGGCGTCTGGGACGCCCACTGGCACTTCGTCCCCACCGTCGAGACCGAGGTCGGACCGGGCGGGCAGCCGGCCGGCCTCAAGGTCGGGCTGCAGGGGAGCTTCTGATGGCCAGCCTGACGGTCCGCGCCCCGGGAGGCGACGAGCGGCGCGTGACCCTGACCCGCCGCATCACCAGCCTCGGGCAGGCCTCCGAGAACGACATCGCGGTGGCAGATCCGGCGCTGCCGGCGACCGCCCTGCACCTCCACTTCGACGGCCGCGACCACGACGTCGCGGTCCATGAAGGGGCGGCCATGACGGTCAACGGCCGGAAGCGCAACAGCTGGCGGCTGGCCGCCGGTGACCGGATCCGCATCGGCGCCACCGAGCTGCTCTTCGATCCGGGACCGGCCGTGGCCGCGCCGTCCACCCAGGCGGTGAGATCCGGCCAGCGGCTGATGGCGCTCGAGACCCTGGTCAGGTTCTCCGAGCGGCTGCTCGGCGCCACCGACCTCAACCGGCTCCTTGACGAGCTGCTCGACGCGCTGGTGGAGGTGACCCAGGCCGACAAGGGCTTCCTCATCCTGCTCGAGGAGGGGGAGATGTCGGTCCGCGCCGCCCGCAACGTGGGGCGGGAGACCATCGAGGGGGCGGTGAGCCGGGTCTCCGACTCGATCGTGCGCAGGGTGGTCGAGACCGGGAGGCCGCTGGTGGTGGCCGACGCCCTCCACGACGCCGAGTGGGCCGGCTCATCCTCGGTCGTCAACCTCAAGCTCTGCTCGGTGATGTGCGCCCCCTTGAAGCAGAAGGGCGAGGTCTTCGGCGTCATCTACCTCGGAAACGACAACGTGGTGTCGCTCTTCGACGAGCGGGCCCTCGAGCCGCTCACCGTCTTCGCCGCCCAGGCCTCGCTGCTGGTGCAGAACGCGCTGCTGCTCGACTCGCTCCGGCGCGAGAACGTGGCGCTTCGCGAGGCGGTCACCACCAAGCGCTACGGCGACCTGGTCGGCTCGGGCGCCTCGATGCGCGAGGTCTTCCGTCGCATCGAGAAGGTCGCTGCCACCGACATCTCGGTGCTCATCACCGGCGAGACCGGCACCGGCAAGGAGGTGGTAGCGCGGGAGCTCCACCGCCGCTCCACCCGCGCCAGCGGCCCCTTCGTGGCCATCAACTGCGGCGCCATCCCCGAGTCGCTGCTCGAGTCGGAGCTCTTCGGCCACGCCAAGGGGGCCTTCACCGGCGCCGTGGCCGCCCGCATCGGCCGCTTCCAGGCCGCGGCCGGTGGCACCCTCTTCCTCGACGAGGTCGCCGAGATGGCGCCGGCCCTGCAGGTCAAGCTGCTGCGGGCCCTGCAGGAGCGGGTCATCATCCGGGTCGGCGAGAGCCGCCCCGAGCCGATCGACATCCGCGTGGTGGCCGCCACCAACAAGGTGCTGGAGGAGGAGATCAAGCGCGGCGCCTTCCGCGAGGACCTCTACTACCGGCTCAACGTGGTCTCGATCCAGCTGCCCCCGCTGCGCGAGCGCGGCGACGACGTGGTGGCGCTGGCCCGCTACTTCCTCCAGCAGTACGCCCGGGAGTTCGGCAGCCGGATCCGCGGCTTCACGCCGGCCGCCCTGGTGGCGACCCGGCGGCACCCCTGGCCGGGGAACGTCCGGGAGCTGGAGAACCGCGTCAAGAAGGCGGTGGTGCTGGCCGAGAAGGCGCTGGTCTCGGCCGAGGACCTCGGCCTCGACGCCGACGTGCTGGAGCCGATCGCGCCGCTCACCCAGGCGACCCGCGAGTTCCAGAAGCGCTACGTCAACGAGGTGCTGGAGCGCAACCAGGGGAACCGCACCAAGACCGCCAAGGATCTCGGCGTCGACCCCCGCACCATCTTCCGCCACCTGGAGCGGATGGAGGCGGAGCGGCGCGGCGAGGCCCCACCGCAGGACGAGGAGGAGGCACCATGAGGTCCACCCTGCCCGGTCGCGGCGCGCTGGCGCTCCTGCTCGGCGCCGCGTTGGCCGGCTGCCCGCTGCCGCAGACCCTGCCCGAGTACCCGGCCAGCGGCACCATCACCCCGCCACGCATCCAGTCGGACTCCGTGACCCCCTCCGACACCGTGATCCTGGTCGACGCGGGCTGTCCAGGGCTCGACACCAGCCACGCCTTCCGCCTCGGCGCCACGATCGTCGACGAGAACACCTACGAGCCGGTCGAGTACCGGTGGTTCGTCGACTATGACCCGCAGCGTGCGACGGTGCGTCCGCTCTTCCCCGATAGGCAGTTCATCCCCGGGACCCAGGACGGCGTCACCATCGAGCGGGCGGTACCGCCGCTCGAGCTGCAGCCCTACACCTTCGACCCGCCCTTGTACGGTTCGCCGACCGAGTCGAAGCCGGGGCAGAACTTCCGCGACAGCGGCGGCCTTCACGTCGTCGAGCTGGTGGTCTCCAACGCCTTCGCCTCGGAGGATCCCGCGCCGGTGCCGGCCCACGCCCGCCCGTGGCGGACTCCGCTCAAGAACGCCACCCAGAGCTTCGAGACCCAGGTCTACCGCTGGACCTTCCACTACGTCCCGACCGGGGGGGCCTGCAGCTACCCCTGAGCGGTTGGGTCGGGCTAAGGCTGGCGGCTGGCCCGCTGCCGCGCCGCCTCGATGGCCTCCGTGGCGGCCCGCGCCAACTCGGCCTGCTCCACGGCGAACCGGTTGACCTGGGCCCGGTAGGCCCGGTGCAAGGCCAGCACGGCATCTCGCGCCTGGGCCAGCTCCTCGCGGCCGTTGAAGTCGCCGGGGTCGCCCGCCGAGCTGTCGAGGCGGCAGCGATCCGCCAGGTCCTCGAGCCGCTGCTCCCACTCCACCGACCAGGACGCGTAGCGGGCCACGGCGTCGCTGGCGCCGATCTCGCCACCCAGCTTCCAGGCCCGCTGGCTGAGCTCGAGGTTGAGGGCACCGAGCTCCTCGGCGCAGACCCTCGCCACGGCGCGCGTCGGGAGGGCTCCGCGGGACGGGGAGCGGTTGCCGGTCAGGTTCCTGCCGATGCTGACCACCATCGCCCCGATTCCCAGGGTGATGGCCAGCAGGTAGGCGGTCCACATCAGGAAGCGATATGGCCGGAGTCGTGGATCCCTCTGGTTCACCGGGAGAATCTGCCTCAAGCCCCGGGCGGCGTCCACCGCCAGC